>JAFOJM010000029.1 GCA_017420185.1 Candidatus Saccharimonadota bacterium
AGTCGGCTGCCCGATAGCCATGTTCCTTTCTAGATGCTCTAAGTTTTCTTTAACGTATGGCGTAGTAACCATATTACCATTTCGAATTTCGTTAATATGTGATCTAAGTTCATTGCCATATACGATATAATAACCTTCTGGTGATTTTTGCGCTAAGTCTTGCTTTGCTCGCTGATTTTCCTTCAGTTTTTTGTCTAACATACGATTGGAATCATAATTATTTTTTGCCATATAGGCCACTTCGAGCTCGGACTCCCCATGGATTAATTTGTGATATTCTTTGCCACACGCAAGAAGTTCTTGACGCATGAATTTTTGCATAGCAATTTCGGCTTGACTGGGTTCGGCGGCTTCTATATCTATGGAATCCTGAGAAACGAAAAGTTCATCCCCATCATATAAATCGCTTATGTTTACCGCTGTTTCAGATGAAGCCATTTTTGGCTGATTTTCTGAAAGGTTAGTTGCATGCTCTGCTGAGGTAGGAGCAGATGATGGTGGTGCTGCGTCTCTTGGTTGAAAATTATAACCAAGTGAACTCCAAGCGGCCTTAGCGAGACGACTTGCTACATCCAGCTCATTTCTATCTAATACGCCTTCCTCGGCCTGTTGAAAGATTATGTTCTTTTCCGCCTTGTGATTGTTTAAATTCTTTTCTGATTCCATACGAATAATAACCTCATGCTTAATTTCTACTTTTATTGTAACATATTATTGCTTATAACAACACATAATCTTTTTCAATCCTGCCAACCAGCTGGTAGTTTTTACTACCTATACATACTTGAAGAGTGTGATATCATTATATTATGTCTAAAAACCTAGTGATAGTAGAGAGCCCGGCGAAAGCACACACTATTGAGAAATACCTCGGTAGTGATTTTAAGGTGCTAGCCAGCGTGGGCCATATTCGTAAAGATACAAAAGTAGATAAAAGTACATTTGACGTAACCTATGAAATAGATCCTGGGCATAAGTCAATTATCTCGGAGCTAAAAAAAGAAGCTAAGACCGCTGAAAAAGTTTGGCTAGCAACCGATGAAGACCGCGAGGGAGAATCTATTTCGTGGCACTTATGCGAGGTGTTGAAATTGCCTAAAAACACCGCGCGGATTACTTTTCATGAAATTACCAAACCAGCGCTAGATGCGGCGATTCAAAACCCGCGCACGGTAGATATGGATATGGTGGCCAGCCAGCAGGCTAGGCAAACTCTAGATATGCTGGTAGGGTATGATTTATCCGATATTGTGCGGAAAAAGGTGCCAGGGGCGATATCAGCAGGGCGGGTGCAGAGCCCGGCACTGCGTCTCATAGTAGAGCGAGAAAAAAGCATCGAAAAATTTGACAGCAAGTACAGTTTCAAGATAACTGGGGACTTTGCGGCAAATGGAGCTAGTTTTGGCGCCACACTAGATGGCGAAGCTCCTTCAGATGAAAAAACAGCCACTGCCCTGCTAGAGTCACTTGCTAAAGATAGTTTTGCTGTAGCCGATGTAGAGGAGGCTGAGGGGAGCAAGGCTAATCCCACGCCTTTTACTACCGCAGCTTTGCAGATTGAGGCTAATTCTAAACTAGGGTTTAGCTCGCGGACTACGATGAGTGCTGCGCAAGGACTGTATCAGGCTGGGTTGATCACCTACCATAGAACAGATTCATTGAACCTATCTAGCCAAGCAATAGGAGCGATATCCAAATATATAGAGGAAAACTTTGGCAAAAATTATCTTAAAGTGCGACATTTTAAAACCAAAGATGCTAGTGCGCAGGAAGCCCACGAGGCGATTCGTCCCACCAATGTGGCAAATCTGAACGCAGGTAAAAATGATTACGAGAAACGACTATATAAACTAATCTGGGCTAGGACAGTAGCCACCCAGATGATGAATGCTAAAGTTGCCAAGACTACCATAAAAATAGCCGCTAAAGCAAGCGCGTGGCAAGGTTCCGATGGAATAGAGGGGAAGGCGATGTTTGTAGCCAAGGGTGAGGTAGTGATATTTGACGGATTTTTGAAAGTATATGGTAAAAGTAAAGACCTGGAGCTGCCGAAAGTGGCAAAAGGAGACAAGCTGGACTGCCATGAAATAGTAGCTAGACAAGTGTTTGCTAAGCCGCCGGCCAGGTATACCGAAGGTTCTCTAGTGAAGAAGCTTGAGGAACTAGGGATAGGTAGGCCATCTACATATGCATCAATCATGACTGCTATCCAGGCGCGTGGCTACGTGGTGAAGGGCGAGAGCGAGGGGGAAGAGCGCGAAGTAATAGAGTTAAGGGTGTGTCCAGATGCCAGCAAAAATTCTAGCAGTGCAGTGGAGCGCACGATAGCCAAAGAGAAGTTTGGCGCTAATAAAGGTAAATTGGTACCCACACCTATTGGTGAACTGGTGTCTGGATTCCTGATAGACAATTTCAAAAACATAGTAGACTATAAATTTACAGCAAACATAGAAAAAGACCTAGATCTAGTGGCGGATGCCAAGCTAGAGCGGGTCAAAATGCTAAAAGATTTTTATGGGCCGTTCCATGATACTGTACTAGTGGCAAATGGAGTAGAGAGATACAATAACGCTAGGCTGCTAGGCCATGACCCGGAGACAGGTAAGCCAATATACGCTAAGGTAGGAAAAAACGGTGGCTTTATACAATTGGGCGATAATGAAAAGGAGTCTGGTGAAAAACCTAGATTCGCGCCATTGCCAAAACGTAAGTCCGTCAAGACAGTAAACTTGGAACAAGCGCTCAAGCAATTGGCCTTGCCTACTCTGCCTAGGGTACTAGGAAATGCTCCTGACGGAACAGAAATCATAGCAGCGAATGGGCCGTTTGGGCCATATCTTAAGGGCGGAAAATATAATATCCCAATGAAAGATTTGGATCCATATACTGTGAGCCTAGAAGAAGCATTGCCACTATATCAGGCTAAGGTTGATTCTATTATAGCCGACTGGGGAGAGATACTTATCATAAATGGTGCCTACGGGCCATATGTCAAGGGGCCGGGGCGACGCAATAATGCCAAGATCCCGAAAGAAACCGATCCAAAAACCATTACGCGCGAACAAGCAGAAGAAATGCTCGCAAACAAGCCGAAGGCTACCCGCAGAGGAGCAAGGGGTGGAGCAAAAAAGAAGTCGGCAAAGAAGACTACCACCAAAAAGACTACAAAAAAGACATCGGTAAAGAAATAGAGGTCAAGACTGGACCTAAGACAGTAGATTAATAATCTTCTACTAGGGTGAATTCTTTACCAGCAATAGAGATAATGGAGTCTGGACCGGCGCCCATAGTAGTAAGCTCACCGCGAATACCGAGTTTTTTCATAATATCGCGAAGACGATTGACGCTGGCATAGTTATCAAGATCGGTACGACGAGCGAATTTTTCGATCTTTTCGCCAGTAACCACAAAGACACCGTCTTCTCGCTGGCTTGCTTGCCATGCGTCTTTCAAGACGTTATCGCCAAGCGAGATTACTGGCAAGTCTTCTTGCTTTTCTTCTGTAGTTATTTGTATTTTTTCTTGTTTAGTGGCGTTTTTTAGCTCTCGTAGCAGCTCTTTGATGCCTTGGTGGGCACTAGAAGAGATGAAATAGATGCGTGCGTTAGGATTCCGGGCTAAAATTGATGCCATCTGCATTTTGATAATATCATCATCTACGCCTTCGCATTTAGTAAGGGCTACTATCTCTGGGCGGCTCCCTAGATCAGAATATTTATCGAGCTCTTGGCGAATAGTGGCGTAGGCTTCGCCAGCATCATTATTATACACGTCCACTAGATGCAAAAGTACCGCGGTACGGTCTACGTGACGGAGAAAATCGTGCCCCAGGCCTTTGCCTTCGGCAGCACCCTCGATAAGGCCAGGGATATCTGCAATAAGAAGGTCTTGGCCATCGATGGTAGCTACACCAAGATTTGGGGTAATCGTAGTAAATGGATAGTCGGCGATCTCTGGCTTAGCGTTAGATACTACCGATAAGAATGTTGACTTGCCGGCATTTGGCAACCCAACTAGGCCGATATCTGCCATGGTCTTGAGCTCTAATTCTGCCTCGAATTCCTCACCCGGTTCGCCTACCTCGGCGATCAATGGGGCTTGACGAGTGCTAGACTTAAAATGCGCATTGCCAAAACCACCATCGCCACCCCTGGCTATAATAGCTTCTTGTCCGTCTGATGTAAGATCAGCTATAATTTGTCCGTTTTTTTTGACTACCGTGCCAATTGGCACTTCTAAGACTAGATTCTTGCCACTGCGACCAGCAGCACGCTGACCCGCACCATTCTTGCCATTCTCGGCTGTAAGAATTGGCGTGAAACGAAAGTCTATAAGTGTATTTGTGTCTTTGTCTGCACGAAAAATAATATCGCCACCTTTGCCACCATCGCCGCCATCTGGGCCGCCCTTGGGAATGTAAATCTCGCGGCGAAAAGAAACGGCACCGTTGCCGCCATCGCCAGCTTTTAAGCTTACTTTAGCAGTGTCTACAAACATAATTTTATTATAACATATTTTTCAGGGGAGATAAAACACCGTGCGTGGCGGGCTGATTGACTTTTTATGTTAAGTATGATAGAATTGTAGGCTGTGGGCGTACTTTAGCATTTTTGTGAGTTTTATGCGAAGCGCGATCTTTTCATCCGAACACACACAGATATATTATTGAAGGGAGATTCAAATGTTTGAATTGCTTTTACCTATCGTAATTGGAATAGCTGTTATTATAGCAGTGGTAATACTGTTCTTTTCAATGATAAGAACAGCTAATGGTAACGAAGCCCTTGTGGTTTCTGGTGTTGGTGCCACTGACAAAAATGGCAATCCAAAGATAAAGCGTGCTGGCGGCAGAGTCGTCGTTCCTTTCATCCAGAAGGCCAAGTATTTTGACCTCTGCGTTCGCACGGCAAAAGTGTCAGACGACATCACCAAGACTGTGACCGGTGTCCCTATCAAGATTGATTGGGCCATCGCGTATAATCCGGATACTTCTCCGGAAGGCCTACAAAAGGCGGTATGTAATTTTCTCGACAAGAGCGACGAGGAGTTAGAACGCGTTATGCGTGATGTATCCTCTGGCGGCGTACGTGCAGTTATTGCCAAGATGACTCCCGAGGAGGTCATGAACGGCAAAGATAAGCTTGACGACCAAGTCAAAGCATCTATTTCTAATCAGATGAGGGAACTTGGATTTAATATCATTCTCTCTATACATGAAGTTGAAGATGCACCCGGTAGCACTTACTACAAGGATTTGGCCGCAAAAGACCGCGAAACCAAACGACGCGAAGCAGCCAATATTACAGCCGAGAATGATCAACAGGTTCGCGAAACAAAGGCTGAGACGGACAGAGCGGCACAAGAGAAAGAATTGGCGACCCAGGTCATTATTGCTGAGAAACAGCGCGATACTGATGTCAAAAAGGCTCAATTCAAAGCAGAAACTGCCCGCGAACAGGCAAAATCAGAAATGGCCGGCGAACTTGAACAGCAAGAAATCGAAAGACAGCTCGAGGAACGCAAGGGTGCCGTAGCGGTTACAAAAGCCGAGCAGCAGAACCTCGCAGCAATGAGAGAACAAGAAGTTGCAGTCACTAAGGCAGAAACCGAGAAACGTACTACAATCATCAACGCAGAAGCTGAGGCAGGCAGGAAGAAGACTGAAGCCGAAGGTGAAGCTGAAGCTGCTGCAACCCGCAAGACACGCGAAGCTCAAGCTGCTGCTACGGCGCGCAAAATTGAAGCCGAGGGCAACGCTGAAGCCACCATAACCGAAGCCAACGCCGACGCCGAAGCCATCAAGGTAAAGGGTGAAGCTGAAGCTACCGCCATCGCCGCCAAAGGTAAGGCTGAGGCTGAGACCATCGAGGCTAAAGGTAAGGCTGAGGCTGAAGCTGCAAGGGCCCTCTCTGATGCGCAGGCTGCGAACGACAAGGTTAACTTTGAGCTAAAGAAAATCGAGATCGAGCAAAACACCAGAGTCCAGATAGCTACGAGCGTAGCTACCGTAATGGCCGAAGTCGGAAAGAATGCCAAGTTCTATGATTTCGGTAGCGGAGCCAAAAGCGAAAGCGGTGGTGATCTTCTCACCAGTGTCATAGGACGACTTCCTAAGATATTCGCACAGGCAGACCTTACTGGACAGGCACTTAATGGCGAAAATGTAGACAAGACAATTAAACGTCTCGTCTCATCTATTGCAGAGCCCATCAAAGGACAAAACGTCACCCCATCGCCAGAAATAGATGGCACCGCGGAATAAGTAAGCTCACAAGAAAACTCACACTATGCCTCATCTTTGGATGGGGCATTTTTATAAAAAAGTACTTGACAACCATAAGCTTATGCTTTATCATTGAATTAAGCTGATACGCTTCACGGGGTTCCACTGAATGATTAGTGGAGTGTGGAGACTTACATTAAAAACAAAAACAGCGGATTAAAACAAACCAATGTGCCCCAGGGTGGGCGCGCATCAGCGCAGGGGAAGACGGCCGAAAGGTCGTCTTTTGCACGGCAACTCACAAAGATTAATAGACAGAAAAAGCCGGCATTAATGCCGGCTAATGATGAATTGGTTGCTAAAAACCGCGGGCGACTAGACGGACCGAGCCGATAGCAGTGTCTTTGCATCTGGCAACATACAGCCCCTCTTCGTAGTCGTTGAGAAAAATCATATATGCATCGGTGCTGTCGACGCTGATGCCAAGATAGTACCCAACATTATTGCTCCCTATTATGCAGTGGCAGCTGTTCGCGGGATCCGAATTGTACATGTCGTAATTATCGCCATTCGCGGGAGTCCCTTTAAGCTCAAGGCCAAGCGAGGCTATGAGATAGTGCGGATGACGGGCGCCGTCTTTTTCGCCAAACTCCCTTACTATGTCGATAAGTTCACAACCGTTTGGGATGTCCCAGCCTTTCGGGAATTCGCCGGCCTCCCTCAAGAGAAGCAGCTCGCGCAGTGTAAAAAATTTTTTGCCTTTCTTGAAGGTGGTGCCGTCTGCGAGCGTGATGTCCTTGGCGATACAATAGTCTTCGCGGGCTATATAGAGACCACTACTGGTGGCGATAGCCTCGCTTAGTGAGTATGCGAATGAGTTTTTCATACCAATTCCTCCTTAAGGTACAATTTTAAATATGAGATGTTTAAAATAACTTACTATGATTATATTATAACTTTGCAAAAAGTAAATATCTCCACCCCAGCCCTGTTTGTGCAATTCTCGCGGGAACCGGTCATAGTTCTATTGAATACGTTTTAAGGAGCGTGTTATTTGACAATATTTCTTTTAAATGATATTATGATAGTATTGGTATTTCTCAATAAAAAAACGGAGGTGTAATCGTATGAAAAATGCCAATTCGAACATTAATACTATCCACCAGGGAGTTTTCATCCCAGTGGCACCGGAGCTCATCAGTGAATTCAAAAGTTTCGTCGTGATGGTGAATGAATATCCTTGCCTACTAAGGGACGATATTCGCTATCATCCGTCAAGGACAAGAGGTCAAGCAGAACATCGCAATATCACCATCTGTAACGGGCGCTGGAAGTTCTTCTGGACTCTCTCCCGTGAAAATCAGCCTTATACGGATACTGCCGAATTTTATTATTGTGGCAGGAAAGTATGGGAGATGAAGAGGACAATCACTTTTCTCCCCTCCGACTCAAGGTTCCGCGAAGAAGGGATCATGGACAAAGTTCAGTTTTGCATTCTCGGCGCAGCCAAGAATTACAATCAGGATATACCGTGGTGTGGCCCGCGCTATTACAACGACAGTACCTCCGGCCTGCACTATGAGGCGAGATATCGCGAAGGCGATGATGATTTTTCTATCGAGGAGTCAATCAGCGATTACGAGAACAACGTAGTCTGGGCTGCGGTATGCAAAGGTGGATATACATAAAACTATTGCCGCCGCTACTATAGTGGCGGCTTTTTTATCCTTTGTAGACTCATTGCACTGGTCATACATAGCGTTGTTGCTATATGAATCAACTAAACCTGGTCGCACCTCTATTCTTCGGACGCGCTCAGACTTATGGTCCTTAGAATAGAGGCTGTGACCAGTCTTCAGGCTAATTACGCACCAAGACCGATTCACGTATATAAGTATTGACTTTATGAACAATTTATGATATTATATAGATGTCAATCTAGTGTTGATTGGCTTGTACTTTTGTTGTGTTGTATCTTACTGCAGGAGGTGATATAGTATGATTCTTGAAGAGTATACTGTTGACCAATGTACGGAGTCGGAGCGTATCAATGATTACGTGCGCGTGGATGAGCATGAAGGCGAAATTATTTATTACTTTCATCCGAAGCGCTATCAGGTGGATGATGCCGAGATGCGCGAGGTTATCAATGGTCTCATTTTCAATAATGAGTGCTCTGGTGCTGATTTGGCACGATTGGCGAGTGGTGAAATTCGAGTGTACTTTAATCCGATGATGCACTGCTGGCTGAGCCGTAAAACAGTTACTAAGAGAATTATTTCGGCTATTAAACAGCCAAATCCGAACACAACTATCTAACAAATGGTCCCGCAAGGGGCCATTTACTTTTGATTTTAGATTTGATATGATTATGCTTAGTAAAAGGAGACGCAATGAACAATTTCAATAAACTTGGAGTGACAAGTGGAAATTCATGGAGTAGGGAAATTACACATAGGGCTAAAGAGTATTCTACGGAGGAGAAAGCTGAAATATTGTATAAAGCGATGTATAGAAATCAACCTTCTTTTGATGATTTTCGTGGACGGGATGGATATTCGGACAAAATGTTAAGGGCTGACGCAGGATACGTGAGAAAAAGAAAAGAAGAAATTGCAAAGAAAGATCAACAGACTAAAACTGAGTATGCAAGAAATGATCGGTGGTCTGCACAGGCTGAGCCGATACTGACATACATCATGAATACTGATCAATTTTTGCCTACACGTGAGTCTTTTGCGCATCTGGCACATGAATATGATGACTTGAGTAATGGTACTGATATTGTTTTTTGCGTATCGAGTAAGAATGGAGGAAATATTACTTGTTCGGTGGATGTGGCTACCGATACTGATCAAAGGCGTATTATGGGAAAATTTAGAGAGAGTGGAAGAATGCACAAGACTACTCCTCCTTGGGCGGCGAACGTGAGATATTGCTATCATGGTGATGAGCGTTGGGAAGAGTTAGAGGCACCGCACTTTATTTTGGGGTTGATGCCGTCGAGAATTGATGACGCGACTGATGCAGTGAATATAAAGGATGGTTTGATATCTGGGCGAGAGTCAGATTTGAAGACTGATTTTAAACTTGCCTCTGAGATGCGTGAACAAATACTAATGCAATTGGCATTTCTTAGAGCAGAAGTAGGCGTAGACAATAAAAGTAGGATGGCTAAGTTGTCAGATTTGTTGAATGCTATCAATACTAAGTTAGGTAGAGTTTGTGGAGTGGAGGGAGAGACAAAAGAAGAATGGGCGAACGATTTTGAGAAAAAGTATAAAAAAACAAAAGAACAAATGAGGGAAGATCTAGTATATAGACATATAATAGATGAAGCAAAGAATCGGACTAATTTTGTGAGGGGTAAGAGAATCCGAAGAATAGACAATGCTGCGTAGGCCTGAGCCGCTTAGTGTGACCGCTATTTGCTTTATATCCACAGTTTAGAGGGCTACCTTTTATTGCAGTTTTTGTTGCGAAGATGTTGAGTTATTGTGTAGCTATTGACTTTTTGTCGTGTATATGCTATAATTGTAATATGTAGATGTAAGTCTGCTGGCGCCCTTGTGGTGAGAATATTAAAAATTAAGGAAGGAAGGAAGAGTCTTGCTTTTGTTTCTCCTCAGAATGTCTGAGGTTTACATAGATTAGAATTATCAAAATTTTCGTGAATATTATGGAGGATTTAAACTATGGCTAATAATTTTGAGAATATGGAGCATATTGCTGAGGAGGTAAATAATATGGTTAACGTAAGAAAAGCAAGCGAGCTTAAATCTTTGGATGAGCTGAATCTTTCTAAGAGAACATATAACAGCGTGAAAGACATCCAGCCGGAAAGATTAATATACTTAGTAAGACGCGGGAAGTGTGAGTATCATATCGATAGAATGTGGAGGGCTTCTTATGAAGAACTCGACAGAATTATTGAAGAGGCCGGATTCATCCGTCACGATTTCGATGCTAGAAGCTTTGGCCTCGGCGCTCTCTATCGAACCATTATTGAAGATCGTGATAACGGCCAAACATTGTGGCCATACGTTCGCATTTCGGACTTCGAATCCAATGAAGCATACGAAAGCTACAAAAACTTTTCCGAAGCCCAACTTAAAGCAGTGGATCAGCTGCTCGATGAGGTGCTTAATGAAAAAGAAAAGGATATTCTTCGGCTTCGTTTTGGCCTCGCTGATGGGAAGAGATGGAGCTTGACAGAAGTAGGAGCAAAGTATACTTGCATCCGTGAAAAAGTTATGGCTGTCGAAGCGAGAGCGATGTTTAAACTCAGATCCAGATCTAGGCTCAACAGGTTGAAGGCCATTGTGTTGTTTTCGTCCGAAGAGCAATGTCGTGACCAAATAACCTCTATGTGCCAGGAACTTACGAAGCTATATAAAGAGAGCCGTGAACTCAAAGAAAAAATCTTTGCTGTAAAAAAATATTCGCCGTTTTTTCCAGATGAGGAAAGGCCTGGTTTGACCGAACTGGATCAATCTCGACAGATTGAGGTCTTGAACCTTAGTGCGAGAACCTACAAAATTTTGAGATGTACTGGTATTGCGACCATTGATGATCTTAAAAGACTTCGTTCCGCCGACCCAGAGAATTGGCATTCGAAGATCCGAAGTATTGACCGCAGCGCCATTCGAGAATTAGCCGAAAAGACTAATAAATTTCTCGGGTGGGAGGAACCTCTTATTGATAAGTTTTGAACCCTTTCTTAACGTTCTTTTAAAACAAATTGTCCCCGGCAGCCAGTCGGGGCTTTTTGTTGGACCTAGGGGAGTATCGCCTATTTGATGATCGGCAGTAAAAATGGTATAATATGCACATGATCAAATTTACAATTATTACGCTGTTTCCAGAGGCGCTGGAGCCATACCTCAAGACTTCGATGATGTGGAAGGCGGCAGAAAAAGGCTTGGCAGAGTATAATTTTGTGAATTTGCGCGAATTTGGCCTAGGTCCGCATAGATCCGTGGATGATACGCCATATGGCGGTGGAGATGGAATGCTGCTAAGATGCGAGCCGGTGTTTGCCGCTATCGAATCCGTAAAAGATAAAGATCCTGCCGCAAAGGTAATTATCCCGACACCGGTAGGTGAAATTTGGAATCAAGAGATGGCTCGGAGTTTTGCCGGCAAGGCCGAAAATATGCACTACATTATCTTGTGCCCACACTACGAGGGGTACGACGAGCGGATTATGTCTATTGTGGATTATAAAATATCTTTAGGAAAATACGTACTGACAGGAGGGGAATTACCAGCACTGATAATTATCGACTCGGTAGTACGCCTAATCCCAGGAGTGCTTGGTGGCGAAAAATCGGCCGAAATAGAGAGTTTTTCGGACGGAGATAACCTGGAGTACCCACAGTACACCAAGCCGTATGATTTTCGCGGTATGACGGTGCCAGATATCTTGCTCTCTGGAAATCACGGCGAGATAGCCAAGTGGCGTGCCGAGCATAGCGGCAGAGTATAAATATCTGATAATAGAGGTGCCGTTGCATAAATCATACGATGCCTGGTCACACCTCTATTCTTGGCACATGCTCAAGGACCGTTACTTCGTGCGCATTAAGCGAGCGGCCGAGCCTATGGACCCAATAATAGAGGTTGCGACCAGCCTTCAGGTTAATTATGCACCAAGGCCTAGCAGATAGGTATTGTTGCATAATTCACCGTATTTCGGAAGCTACGCTTTGGTGTAATCAGAGATTATACACCAAAGCTCCGCCCCTCCGGCGCCAAAACTCGCTAAAGCCAAGTTTTGGCTTAATGTTCCTCAATACTGATGATTTATGCAACAATGCCTAGCAGATATGACAAGCTGGACAAATAAGCAAAAGTATGATATAATGGTATTATGGATTTATTCACTGGAGTGGAGGAACTAAAGGGCATCGGACCAAAGACAGCCGAAACTCTAAAAAAGGCCGGCATCCGTACGGTGCGGGATTTTTTCTATAATTTGCCGCGAGATTACGAGAATTTTCAGGCAGCCGGATCTATTGCGGAAATGCGCCCAGGAAAAGTGGTGATAAGAGGCAAAATAGATAGTTTGTCTACTAGGCAAGCCAAGAAAAGGAGATTATCTATCACCGAAGGAGTAATTAGGGACAATACAGGGGCGGTGAAGGTGGTGTGGTTTAACCAAGGCTACAGAGTGCGGCAGTTTTCGCCAGGCAAAGAATACTATTTTACTGGTAATTTTGAACTCAAAAACGGCCGTTATAGCCTAATCTCGCCATCAGCGGCCGAGGTGGCCGATGTTGACGTGTCCACGGGGCTAAGTCCTATCTACGTGGCTCACGGAGCGCTTAAATCGCATGATTTTAAACGATTGATGGCAAATGCGCGTAGTAAATTTTCTGAAATACCCGATTTGCTGCCCACAGTCAAGCCTGGCACCCGCAAAAACGCCTTGTTTTATGTGCATTTTCCAAATTCTTTAAAATCTGCCCAGGGAGGGCGAGATTATTTGGCCTATGAGGAACTGTTTGAACTGATACTAGCGGCTAAATTAAATCGCCAAGAAAACGAACGTTTGAAGGCCGAAAAAATTCCATTTGATGCCGCAAAGATCAAAGATTTTGTAGCGAAGCTACCATTCCAGCTAACAGGAGCGCAGAGGCTGGCAGCGTGGGAGATTTTTCAGGATATGGAGAAAGATACGCCTATGAATAGGCTTTTGCAGGGTGACGTAGGGGCTGGCAAAACTATGGTAGCGGCGCTGGCGGCTTACGAGGCAATATGTGACGGACATCAAGTAGCATTACTGGCTCCCACTGCTATACTAGCCACTCAGCATTATGAGGGGCTATCTCAGCTTTTGGCTAAATTTGGAGCAAAAGTAGCGCTTCTCACCGGTGCCACCAAGAAAAAGCCAGAGCTAAAGCGGCAAATAGCAGCCGGAGAAGTGGATTTTGTGATAGGCACGCACGCTTTGCTTACCGATGACACGGAGTTCCGGCAGCTATCTCTAGTGATAATAGATGAGCAGCATAGATTTGGAGTGGAGCAGCGGCAAAAATTACTCTTGAAATCTCCGGCTGGACTGGCGCCACATCTACTAGCTATGACAGCTACTCCCATACCACGCTCTTTGCAGCTTACCGTATTTGGTGACCTCGATGTGTCTATACTGAATGAGCTGCCAAAGGGTAGGCAGCCCATAGCTACTTCTATCATAGAAGAAATTAGCATACGAGAGCGACTTTACCCGCAAATACACAATACTTTAGCCGATGGTAGTCAAGTATACTGGATATGCAAAGCCATAGACGACGACCCACACGCTGAGACCACCTCTGTAAAATCTCGCGCCGCCAAGCTGGCAAGGGATTTTCCTATGGCAAAGGTAGAATTCCTGCATGGACGCATGAAACCAGCCGAGAAAGACGCCATAATGGAGCGGTTCGCCAGGGGCGAGACGCAGATACTCGTGTCTACTACAGTGGTAGAGGTAGGCGTGGACGTACCAAACGCTACTCTTATGGCCATAGAGAACTCCGAGAGCTATGGCCTAGCACAGTTACACCAGCTGCGCGGTCGGGTAGGGCGCGGTAGCAAGGCATCGGCTTGCTATTTGATTACCTCTGGGGCTGCGCGACCATCACAGCGACTACGCGAGCTAGAAAAATCCAACGACGGCTTTCATTTGGCAGAGGTAGACTTAAGATTACGAGGACCAGGAGAGATATATGGGGCTTTGCAGCACGGAGCGCTAGATTTGAGAATTGCCACCCTCTCTGACACTAAGCTGATTCATAGAGCGCAGGCAGACGTGGCGGTATTCTTGCAAAATCCTAAAAATATGGTAAAGTATAAAGAGTTAATGGATGGTATTTCTAAATATCAGCAGATTACTACGCTAAATTAGGAACAAAATGAACAATATCCGTATTACTTCAGGAATATATCGTGGCCGAAGCATTAAATCTCCAGCTTCGGCACTAACACACCCAATGGGCTCACGAGAAAAACTAGGATTATTTAATATGATAGCGGAGTATTTGCCTGGAGCTACCGTGCTAGACGCTTTTGCTGGCTCTGGCGCTCTAGGTATAGAGGCTTTGTCACGTGGCGCTCAAAGGGTGATTTTTGTAGAGAATGCTTCTGCTGCTATACACGCTATCACCGCAAACTGCAAGGCACTCGGAATAGCCCCTACGCAGGCGGTACTGTACAGAGGTAAAGTAAGCACATTTTGCAATGAATTCGTACTGGAAGAGGGAGAGATTAGGGTAATATTGGCCGACCCGCCATATGATGATTTCGACCTTGCGGAACTAAATAAGCTCCCCAAATGCCTGGCCAGCGGTGGGATATTGGTACTGTCGCACCCTGGCAGCGCTCCTCCACTCCCTGAGCTAGAGCTTCAGAAGACGCGCAAATATGCTGGAGCCACGATATCTATCTATTCCAAGCCAGAGTGACAAAATCTTAAGGCGTTGTTGCATAAATCATACGATACCTGGTCACACCTCTATTGGACACACTCTAGGACCGTTCGGCCGAGCTTTGCATTTTTTGACATAATATTGTATAATTATCTATGTTTGGATAGTTTTTAAAGATATATCTAAGCATAGTACATTAAATAGAGTAGCAATAAATCATTAGCACAAAATTGGTGAACAAGACATACAACAATAAGAGAATGCGAGGTGATAATCTTGAAGAATGGCAATTTTCAAAAATACGGCGAAGACTGGGAAAGTAGAGGCGTAAAGCTGAGAGATCTTAACATCATCGTAGCCCCAGAACTATTTGTAGCTCACAGAATATCATATTTACCTTCTGGGGCTGCAGTATTCAGGGGAACCGAATATTTTACTTGGAATATAGCTAGGGAACTAGTGTCGCATAGGTGCGTACCAAGTGGATGGAGGTTGCCTACCGCTGAGGAGGCATCTGTTATGTGTAGATTTCATGATGGCAAGCTGGCCTTCTGGCTAAATGGCTTTGTCTGTGCCGACAAGATGGGCTTATACTGCAGAAACCCTGAATCAGGCAAGACGCTAGTTACAAGCAAGGACAACGTAGGGTACTACTGGACAAACGATTTTAAAAATTTGTCTTATCCTTACGCCGCATTGTTGTCTGGAGTATCGACAGGTGGCTGCGTGTCGATATGTCCTAACTTTGGACTTTCTATGCTCCTAGTAAAAGATGTCTAATACTCACTCTATGGGTCAGATGGAAATGCTGGCCCTTTTTGCTGTAATCTGATACGATTGAATTAGGTACTTTGCGGAGATGTGATCTGGGCATAGTAGAGATAAGTACGTAGGCGTATGTTGACATTTGCCGTAAAGTGTGGTATAATGGAAAGATAAGGAGTATTATTATGTATAATCAAACAGAGGCGGACAAGAAAGAGCGTCGCAAAATAATAGCTGTTACTACAGTAATAGTAGTGATAATATTGATATTAATAGTGGCTATCATTGTAGTGGCAACTAAAAAATCTTCCCGCTCCAACCAAAATAACGGGACAAACCAAGAGACTACCAACATCGCAGACGGCGGTAATTCTGGCAAGGAGAACACTAACGCAAACAATACAAACAACGGAGACACAGCCTCCAGTAACAATGGATCAAACAACAGTTCCAATAACAATGCCTCCAATGTAGGTACCTTGTCTACAGACAAGACATCCACAAACGATTCTGCCAATGCTAGCCAAAACAATCAGGCAGCTACGCCGACTCAAAGCACTACTACGGCCACTAGCAACAATATGCCGAATACCGGCCCAGAAGATTTTATACCTATAGCGCTGGTAGCCGGTGCTCTAGTGACTTATCTGTCTTCTTTGGCGCTAGCCAAAAGAGAAGCATAAGACTAAGTCTTCACAAAAGCGAGGCGTAAAAGTCTCGCTTTTTGGTGAAAGTGTGTTATAATAGGGGTACGCCCGGATGGTGGAATTGGTAGACACGTATGCCTTAGGAGCATATGCCGAAAGGTGTGCAGGTTCAAATCCTGTTCCGGGCACCATATTGTATATACACCTTGGAGTATATATTTTATAAAGATGACCTCTGGTATTGCAGGGGTTATCTTTATTTTAGAGGTATAAGAGTTTCAATGGCTTTTCCTAAAAAATGTCTCCGCAGAAAGAGTTGCGGAGACACAGCCGAAAACAGATAACGGCGAACTACTCAGCTACACAGCGAATAGAGTAGCCGTAGTGCCTGCTACTGCTGCGAGACAGGCCGACACCGCCGTAACCGAGTTCTAGGTCGTACGCGCCGCTGTTACCGTAGACCGTACTAGACACCGTACTAGACCAATAGCTACCGTCGCTACCGGTGTACTTCAGCGAACCACTGTAGACGAGGCCAGACCGAGCCAACCACAAAGGTGCTGTACGAATAGCGTTAAAACCACCTTCTAAATAATTAGCATAAGTACAAGTACCGCCACAATTTTGCAATTCCCCAGCAATATCGTAGCTATAAATCATAGTGCCTAACTCATTACCCTCTAATGGGTCATCATTTGTTTGCCTACCAGTAGGCAGTCTCCATCCAGCAGGACAAATGGATGTAGCCATATCATCGTATTCAGTAGTTATGCTGGAGGTGTCATTATTTGCCACCGCAGCAGACCAGTTGTAGCAGTTACCAGCGTGATTCTTTGCACTACAATCTGGATGTTCGGCCTGACAGGCTTCTAGTGAAGTGTATTGTGTATCGTTACTCGTATCGCCAAAGCTATAGTAGTATACGTCGCCCGGATCTGCGGAGCACCGTCAGGGGTGCTAAGTTTTATCATTTTTCCGGAACGGATTCACGACAAAGCCCTTGCGGTGCCATTATTTTCGTGGATCATTCCTTAACAGGACGTTCCGTATAATGATAAAGCTTAGCAATATTATTATGACACGCTTATATTAATTTTGCGCAATATTTTTTATGCTTTTTTCGGCTTTTCAGTAGCTACTTGGTGTTGTTTCATAAATCATACGATGACTGGTCACACCTCTATTGGACACACTCTAGGACCGTTCGGCCAAGCCTATGGTCCCAATAATAGAGGTTGCGACCAGTCTCCAGGCTATTTATGCAAAATGCCATATTTTAATATGAAATTTTATATAAAATAATAAAATACGTGTTATAATCGTAAACAGGATGGGCAAGATTACCAAGTATTTGAATCAGCTAATTGTAGGAAACGTTTTTGACACGCCAGATATTTTGGAGTGCTATGCCGTGGATAGGTCTGCGCTCAAAGTCAAGCCGAAGTTTGTAGCGTTTCCAGAGTCTACCGACGACATCAGTAAATTGATGCGGTTTTTTAATCAGATTGCCGCAAAGGATATACCAGTATCTGTGGCCGTGCGCGGAGCAGGGCTTGATACAGGCGGAGCAGACCTCACGACTGGCTTAGTGATTTCTACCGAAAAGCTCAACCGCATGCTAGAAATAGACCCGCGCGAGAGATTAGTACGGGTACAGGCCGGGATGACTCTGCATGAGCTCAACACCGCGTTGTCTGTGTCTGGTTTGACTATCCCCATAAGCGGACACAAGCACGATACTATCGGTGGTCTGATTTCTAATGCCCCAGTAGATGCTAAAGCAGCTAAGTATGGTGGTATTATGAATTATGTCGAGCGGCTGGAAGTAGTACTAGCCAATGGTGAATGCTTGCAGACTAGCCGTATGAAAAAATATTATGTTGCCAAAAAAGCTACGGAAAAGTCTCTAGAAGGCGATATCTATCGCAAGCTTGCTAGGCTACTCCACGATAAGGCTGAGATTATCGATGATATCGGCAAAGATATCCATAATCGTAGTGGGTATCCCAATATCGCAAGAATCCAATACAAAGACACTACCGACCTGGCGCCGATCTTCGCTGGTGCGCAAGGTACACTTGGCATTATCTCAGAGGTAATCCTGCATGCTGTGCCACTACGCAAGCGTCCGTTCCGAGTGGTAGCTACGTTCAAGGAATTGGAACCGGCCATAGACTATGCTTATGCACTAAGAGCTTTACGCCCTAGCGAGATTAATCTGTATGATCTCAAAATAGTACAGGAAGCCCGCGAGTCTGGTAAAAATCTAGACGGAGTGATTCGCAAGCTAGAGAATGGGTTTGTGATATTTGCTAGCTTTGATGAGCGCGTAAACACTTGCGCCAAGAAGCTCGCTTTACTAAAGGAGCGTTTCCCACGTACTACTAAGTATATTATTGAGTCTCCAGACACTCAGTCTATGCTGAATGAGTTTGAAAACTCCCTGGCCGTGTATCTGAATGCTTCCAAGAATAGTGAACGTGTACCAGTACTGACAGACTTTTACTTGCCGGCACACAATCTAGACAGTTTCCTTAAAGATTTGAAGGTGCTAGAGCAAAAGTTAGATCTAGACTTGGCCTTGTATGGGTCTTATGCTACATCTACATACAGCCTGAGGCCTAAATTCCACCTAGACGACAAAGATTACGCAAAAAAGGTGGCAACGTTCCTACGTGCAGGTGCGTATGTGATAGATAGGCAAGACGGCAAGCTGGCCGGTGGCTCACCAGAAGGGCGGCTCAAAGCCGTGGTTACTAACACTGAGATGCGTGAATCCGAAAAGGCTCTATATGAGAAGATAAAGGAAATCTTTGACCGCAACGGCGTACTGAATCCTGATATCAAGCTAGGGGCGAGCTCTAAATTTACCTTGACGCATTTTCGGACTACTAGTCTGCCGAAAATTATGGTATAATATATTAAATTTAAGGAGTATTTATGAAAACTGCAGTAAAAAAACTGTCTGATTCGCGCGTGGAGATCACCGTGACTTTGGACGCAGAAGACTTGAAGCCCATCAAGGATAAGGCGCTAGAAAAGCTTGCCAAGGAAATACATGTGGAAGGGTTCCGCAAGGGTAAGGTACCGGTAGATGTGGCTAAGAAATTTATCCCAGAAAACGACCTAAACGCCGAGACCGTAGACGCGGCCGTACGTGCCACCGTAGTGGAGGCTTTTGCTAAGCACGAGAAATCCCCGCTAGTACTGCCTAGCGTAAATGTTACCAAGTACGTACCAGATGAGATAGTAGAGTATACTGCGACTGCAGATATCGTCCCAGAGATAAAGCTAGGTGACTACAAGAATCTTGGCGTCAAGCGCCCAGAGACCAAGGTGACTAAGAAGGATGTAGACGGCGTGCTAGACGACCTAGCAATGAATTTTGCCGAGAAGAAAACAGTTAAGCGCGCTGCTGCCGAAGGTGACGAGGTAATTATAGATTTCGTGGGCAAGAAAGACGGCGAGGCTTTTAAGGGTGGCTCCGCTAAAGATTATAAGCTTACACTCGGGTCGCATACTTTTATCCCAGGATTCGAAGAGGGAATTGTCGGGCACGAGCCGGGCGATAAGTTTAACCTAAAACTTACTTTTCCTGAAGATTATGGCGTAGCAGACTTGGCTGGCGCTAAGACTGTATTTGAAGTACTATTAAAACAAGTGAATGAGGTAAAGAAAGCAAAGCTAGATGACGAGCTAGCAGCCAAGTGTGGGCTAAAGACCATAGACGAGCTAAAAGAAGATATTGAGAAGAATATTTCCGCACGTAATGCTCATCAGCAAGAAGAAAAATTCAAAGACGACCTAGTGAATGCACTGGTCAAGAAATCCAAAATTCCAGCACCTGAGATACTAATAGATGATCAGCTCAGGATGATTCGCGACGATATGACTCGCAATGCAGAGTCACGTGGGATGAGCTTTGAAGAGTTCTTGAAGAGCGCTGGCGAAACCACGGAAAGCTGGGAAAAGCAAGCTCGCAAGGTAGCCGAAGCGCGTGTGAAAGCGTCTCTAGTGCTCCAAGCTCTCGCCGTAGAGCAGAAAATCACCGTATCAGACGATGTCGTAGCGGCCAAAATCGCCGAGTTGAAAGACGTATACAAGAAATCCCCAGAGGCTCTAAAAAATCTCAAAGATCCAAATGTCAAAATGGACATCAAAAATCGTCTCACCATAGAGAAGACACTAGATTTCTTGGTAGATGCAAATAAATAATCTGCTAGAAAAGCAAAATAGCCCTGCGGGGCTATTTTTACATTTAACCCTAAAGATTTTTATAAATTATGACGCCTCGCGGGTCCTGTCCGCACATATTTTTTGGCAGTAGTATTTGACTTAGGTATGCCAAGGCATTATTTCATAACTCACCATATTTCGGAAGCTACGTGATGTGATAATCGGAGATTATATCACATCACTCCACCCCTCCGGCGGCCAAACTCGCTAAAGCCAAGTTTGGCCTTAATGTTCCTCAATATTGGTGAATTATGCAATAATGCTGCTTTACTATATATTTTAAAGATTAGGAGCTTTAGGGACTGCAGTTAACAATAGAGAAAAAGTTCTGTTGTAAAAAATACAACACTTTTTTAATAGACAAAAATATTATGTGTGTTATAATGGTAGTGTAAAACACTATTATTTAAAAACATAGCACATTTTTATTTAAATGCTTCGTACTTAGTCTTAGGTGGCACCGTGAGGTTCTATTATGACTGTGTACGGAGCTATGTAGATGATAGTGTTTTGCACCCCTGATGGTGCCATTTTTGTTTATTAGAACCTTCATGTCAAAGATGGCACCGTCAGGGGGAATAAAAGCAAATTAACAAGTAGTATTACGTTATTTATTATTATCCCGGAAGCTGCGTGATGTGATAAGTGAAATATTATCACATCACTCCGCCCCTCCGACGCACAAATCCGCCTAAAGGTGAATTTGTGCTTAATGTTCCTCGATAATAACGAATAACGTAATATAACGAAAAATTTAATAAAGGAGTATACATGAAGATACGCGGTAAAGCTATCGCAATAAAAAATTTCACCCTAGGCATAGCATCCACACTAAGCCTAGCCACTATTCTTGGTGTAGGAATATACAGTGCTACTAATATAGTAAATAATACTAATAATGCAAATGCACTATCCTATAGTACCAATGAAGATATCTCCTTTACCTTTAAACCTACATTATCCATCAGTCTATCTACAGGTGCTCTTACTATAGACAATCTAGTACCAGGTACTACTAGTGGTAGTAATGCAGTCACAGTCACAGTATCATCCAATACTCCATATGGCTATGTATTATCAGCTGGAGTAGGTAGTACAGTATCTACAGACCCATACTACAATACATCCGACTTAGTACATGATAACCCTACTACACAAGTACCTACAACCAATAAATTCAGCAGTATAGCTACTAGTGCAAGCCTACCAACTCTAGACACAGACAATACCTGGGGCTACAGCACTTCTACAGATGGCGGTACTAACTGGTCCACTTATTCAGGCTTATCGCATGCAGAAACAAAACCATTACTAGATATATCCGACCCAGCACAGCCTAGTACTATAGACTTTAAGATAGCTGCTCGTTCAGCCTCCACCCAAGCCAGTGGTACTTACAACAATATCATCACCTTCTATGCAGTGGGGAAACCGAAGCCACCTGACTATATGCAAGAACCAGAAATCATCAAGACTAAACTAAAGAATGTTGGCGATGAGTTGCAAGCTATAGACCAACGTGATGGTAAAGAATACTGGGTTGCCAGACTCGCTGACGGCAACATCTGGATGACTCAAAACCTAGACTTAAGCATAGAAGCCGGCAGGACCTACACCAGTGCAGATACAGACCTAGCTAACTCTACTATTGGCACTACCTGGACACCTACTGTATCTACTACCACCACTTCTAGCTGGATTGGTTCTTATACTGCTCCACAATCCTACGATCCAGGCAATCTTTACTGGAATGGTAATGTAACTACTCGTGATGGCACTCTTAGCGACAGAACCACAACAGATCCATCTGCTACGTCTGGTGGTACTCACTATCATGTAGGTAACTACTACAACTGGACTGCTGCAGTAGCTATGAATAGCTCTAGCGGTAAAAATAGTGGGGATATGGACCAATCCATCTGCCCAGCTGGCTGGAGACTACCTACCTATAGTGGTGATAAGTCTTACCTAAACCTAAAGGATGCCCAAGGCTTTACTTCTGGCATCGGCGGCAATATCCAAAACGCTCCTACCTATTTCGTATATGGTGGCCTCTGGTTTGGCGGCTCGCGCTACGTAGATAGCAGCGGGGACTACTGGTCTAGTGCAGTGTTCATTGCTACCAGCGCGTACCTACTCCGCTTCAGTGCCTATGGCGAGCTGCACCCTCAGGATAACGGCTATAAGCAAAACGGCTACTCATTGCGGTGCGTAGCTAGGTAGTAGTTTGGCTTTTTCTACTTCCAGCCTCTCCGAAATCCAATTGAGGCCATAGTACAGTGCGAAAGTAGTACTGTGGACTTTTGAGGATAAGTATGATATAATGGTCTCAAGAGTTTCGGCTGGTTTGGGATTGCTGTAAACAAACCGGCAAGTAGTGACCACTAGATATGGTGTACTGTAGCTGTGAATTGGCCGTACAGACGCTATATATAGCGTAGTGGGTGCTACCATATATAATATATTAATCTAAAAGGAAGAAAAGAATGCCAACTATCAATCAGTTGATTCGTAAGCCCAGGAAAAAGGCTGCGAAAAAATCCAAATCTCCAGCACTTGGGTCTATAGTGAATACTCTAAAGACTAAGCGCTATGAGAAGGCTGCACCACTGAAGCGTGGTGTATGTATAAAAGTAACTACCAAGACACCAAAAAAGCCTAACTCAGCTATGCGTAAGGTAGCACGTGTGCGCCTAACCAATGGCCAAGAAGTCTGGGCTTACATCGGTGGCGAGGGGCACAATCTGCAGGAGCACGCCGTAGTGCTAGTACGCGGTGGCCGTGTACCAGATCTACCTGGTGTACGTTATCATATAGTACGCGGTACACTAGATCTCCAGGGTGTACAAGGTCGCAAGCAAGGGCGCAGTAAATATGGCGCCAAAAAGGAGGGTAAGTAATGCCACGTAAAACTACCAAATCATTAGTGCGAAAAGTAAATCCTGATCGCAAATATCAGTCTATCCTAGTGCAAAGACTTATCAACAAGTCTATGCTAGACGGCAAAAAGCAGGTAGCCGAGCGCGCAGTATATAGCGCCATAGAAGGTGCTGCCAAGAAGCTAAAGTCTGAGAACCCAGTAGAGGTACTAGAGAAAGCTATCGCCAATGTATCGCCAGATTTTGAAGTAAAATCTCGCCGTGTAGGTGGCGCTAACTACCAGATACCTTTCCCAATCCATGGGCACAGACAGCTGCATTTTGCCTTTTCGTGGTTAGTGCAGTCTGCAAGAGCCAGAAGTGGTATGCCATATGCGAAGCGCTTGGAAGCTGAAATAGTAGATGCCTACAACGAGACTGGCGCTGCCTTCAAGAAGAAGGAAGATTGCCATAGGATGGCAGAGGCAAACCGCGCCTTCGCACATTTTGCGCGCTAGCGCTTAAACTCTTTTCCGGAGGAAAAGAGTTTAGCAGAAAAGGCCAGTTAGAAAACTGAGTTGGAAGTCAATCCCAACTCAGTTTTGGTTTTTAGCCTGACAATCCCGTTGGGATCGTCAGGTAAGGTCGGCTACATTCTTTGCGAGGCATCCCTACTAAACAATTTTATCGGTGCTAGCGCTTGGACTGGAATTAACTTCCAGTCCAATTTTTAGTTTACTGCATAGTTGCACAATTCACCGTATTTCGGAAGCTTCGCCCCTCCGGCGGCCAAACTCGCTAAAGCCAAGTTTGGCCTTAATGTTCCTCAATACTGGCGAATTATGCAACAAAGCCATGAATTTCGATTATTATTTAAAAGTATGCTATAATTACCTTAAGAATAGTAGGAGGTAAAATGGTAAAAGTAGCCATTAACGGATTCGGTAGGATTGGCCGAAATGCATTAAAAATATTATTAGACAGGAGAGATGCACAAGTAGTAGCCATAAACGACATTACAGATGCCGCAACTTTGGCGCATCTGCTCAAGCATGATTCGTCGTACGGAACTTACGACAAGAAGGTCTCCGCAGGAGAGAATTCTATTATCATCAATACACGCGAGATACCTGTGTTTGCAGAAAAAGACCCAGCAAAGTTACCGTGGGCTAAGCTCGGAGTAGACGTGGTGATAGAGTCCACTGGGCTATTTACTAAGCCGGAGGACGCCAAGGCGCATATCAAAGCCGGTGCGAAAAAAGTCGTAATCTCCGCCCCAGCCAAGGGTGAAGGCGCTAAGACGGTAGTGCTGGGCGTAAATGAAGAGGTGGTGGAGGCTAGTGACGAAATTATTTCTAATGCTTCTTGCACTACCAACTGCATCGCGCCGGTAATGAAGGTGCTAGAAGATACCTTTGGCATAGACAAGGCCATGATGACCACGGTACACTCCTATACTGGGTCACAGAGACTACTAGATGCACCGGCCAAAGATTTGCGCGAAGCCAGAAGTGCTGCCGAAAATATCGTACCTACTACTACTGGCGCGTCAAAAGCCGCCGCACTAACTATACCGAGCTTGGCTGGCAAGTTTAACGGCCTATCTGTACGTGTACCTACGCCGGTGGTATCGCTGTCCGACATTACCGCCATACTCAAAACCGACACTACCAAAGAAGAGCTAGTAAAAGTATTTAAAAAGGCTGCGAAGGAGCCGTACTACGAAGGTATCATAGGTGTGACAGACGAGGAGCTAGTATCGTCTGACTTTATCGGTGACCCGCATTCGTGTGTGGTGGATTTGCCGCTGATAGACGTAGTGGGCGGCAATATGGTGAAAGTGGTAGCCTGGTACGATAATGAATGGGGGTATTCTAATAGATTGGTAGAGCTAGCGGTGGACTTTGGGAAGGAGCGCTGATGGAAATATTCGTAGGGGCAGACTATAAGGGATTTGAGAAAAAGCAAAAAATACTAGGGTTCCTAGCCAAAAAAGATTACAATGTGAATGATCTGGGCGCCTATGATTCTTCCGAAAATGATTACAACGACCCAGCCATAGCCGTGTCTAAAATGGTGCGCAAAAGTCGCGACGCGAGAGGTATACTGATATGTGATTCGGCCCACGGTATGACTATGCAGGCAAATAGATTTAAGGGTATACGTGCGGCAAATTGTGACACGGTAGAGGCTACAAAGCTAGCACGCGAGCATGATGATGCAAATGTACTATGCTTGTCTGCGCATTTTTTGGAGCTGGACAAGATGCAAGAGATAATTACTACTTTTTTGGAGACGAAATTTGTAGACTTGGAGCGCCGAATTCGACGAGTAAATAGATTGGACGAAAGGGGAGATTATGATTAGAACGGTATCGATAGTGCCAGCAATACTATCTAATAACAAACAAGAGTATCGCGACCAAATAGAAAGAATTAATTCTTTTACTCGTAGAGTGCAGATAGATGTAACCGACGGCGTATTCGCATCGAGCCCAACTCTAGACATCACTAGTGTTTGGTGGCCCAAAAACTGGCAGGCTGACTTGCACCTGATGGTAGAGCAGCCATCTGCTTATCTGGATACGGTGCTCAAGCTCAGCCCATCTCTATGCATACTACATGCCGAGGCCAACGAAAATCTCTTGCCGGTTTTTGACAAGCTAAAAGCCGCAGGGATTCGGACTGGGGTGGCGCTTTTGCCGTCTACATATCCAGGCAATGCCAAGGCCTATATAGATGTGGTAGACCATGTGCTGATATTTGCTGGCCAACTTGGAGTGCAAGGTGGCCAGGCGGATATGATGCAGACGGAAAAAATCCCATTGGTGCGCAATATGAAACCAGAGCTGGAGATTGGCTGGGATGGCGGAGCAAATATATCCAATATTCGGGCGCTAGCTCATGCCGATCTTGACGTGATTAACGTAGGCTCCGCTATAGCTATGTCACAAAACCCAGCGGCAACATTCCAGGAGCTAGTAGCCGAGATAGACAAAAACGGAGTGGCTTTGTAATGGCAAGAATCGTGTCGCTAGGGTCGGCCCTGCAAGACATATACCTGATAGATCATGACGATCTTAAGCCTACTGATATCGGTGACTCTGCGATATTTGGCAAGGTGCTGGTAGGGTCGAAAGTAGATATAGATAAAGTATCATATGAAATAGGCGGTGGCGGAGTGAATTCTGCTATTACTTTTGCAAGGCACGGGCATGAGGCGATATTTATAGGTAATATCGGCAAAGATTTGGCTGGGCTCGCCGTCACCAAGACACTAGATAAAGAAGGGGTGGACGCTAGCTATATCAATGTGCTAGAGAGAAAATCTACCGGCACATCTATAATACTACTAGATAGCAATAGTGGTGAACGTACCATATTGACTTGTCGGGGAGCTAGCAATCAGTTTGGGAATTTCTCAGAGGAAGACTTGGAGATGATACATCCAGACTGGCTATATGTCACTACTCTAGGGGGCGATATGGACACTCTAGAGAGATTCCTGAGTAAGGCACGTGCTATCGGGGCAAAAGTAATGTTTAACCCCGGCGTAAAAGAGCTGGGAAATGTCACGGAGCTAATGCAGTTATTAAAATATGTAGACATCTTAAATGTCAACAAATCCGAGGCGGCAAAAATAGTGCCTGGCAATACGCTGACAGAGCTGCAATACAGACTGGGGAATTATGTCGACACTACGATTATTACCGACGGTGCTATGGGTGGAATCGCAGGGAATGGCGAGGAGGTGTATAGATTTGGTATATATGAAGACCGCAAGGTAAAAGATGCTACTGGTGCTGGCGATGCTTTTGGGTCGGGATTATTGGCGCATTTTGCGGATGGCAAATCTTTTCGTAGTTCACTAATATTTGCATCGGCGAATTCTACTGCAGTAGTATCAAAGCTGGGTGCCAATAGAGGCATTCTTACGGGCGAGGAAGCATTACACCCTATGCCAATACAAAAAATATAAGGAGGAATATGTTGAAAACCGAAGCAGAATTACTAAAAAAACTATCAATCGCCGACCTAGAGCGCGCAAATGCTTATGCGAAGGATTTAGGGAGAGGACTCCAGACGGTGAGAACATTCCCGCAGGGAGTAACAATATTTGGCTCGGCGAGACTATCACAAAGTGATAAATATTGCAAAGAAGCCTTTGATCTTGGGCGTATGCTGGCAGAACACGGCCATACCGTGATAACTGGTGGCGGCCCCGGCATAATGGAGGCAGCCAACCACGGTGCGTATGAGATAGGCGGAAGGTCTATCGGCCTAAATATTACCCTCAAACACGAGCAGCACCCCAATCCATATCTCACTGATTGTATTACTTTTGAGTATTTTTTTGCACGCAAAGTATCTCTGGCTATGGCGGCTAAAGTATTTGTGTTTTTCCCGGGCGGGTTTGGCACTATGGATGAATTGTCTGAAATATTATGCCTGATGCAGGAATCCAAAATGCCCAAAATGCCAGTATTCTTGATAGGGAAAGATTACTGGAGGGGCTTTGATAAGATTATCGGCAAGATGCTGCTGATGAAATTGGTAAACGTGGGCGATGCTCAGATTTTTACTGTCACCAATAGGCTAAGCGACGTAGTAAAAGCAGCCGACAAAATCGGTCACCCCAAAATATCCGAGAATTTTTACGATGGATTTCGCGAGGCGAGTGCTATCGAAAAAATGCTTGCCAAATAGACCGAGCCCTAAAATGGGCTCTTTAGGCCTAGCCTGGAATTGCTCTCGGCTATACGGATGAGTTCGTTGTATTTGGCTATGCGTTCGCTGCGAGAAAGTGAACCGGTTTTGATTTGCCCGGTACCAAGCCCGACAGCAAGATGAGCGATAGATACATCTTCGGTTTCACCGGAGCGATGCGACATTACGGTGCGATATCCTGATTTTTTGGCGAGGAGCACAGCGTCTATAGTCTCGCTAAGAGTACCGATTTGGTTGGGCTTGATAAGGATGGCATTGGCGGCGTGCTCGGTAATACCGCGCTCCAGCAGCTTGACGTTGGTGACAAACAGATCATCGCCCACCAGCTGCACGCGGCTGCCTAGACGCTCGGTCATAATGCGCCAGTTGGCCCAGTCGTTCTCAGCTAGGCCGTCCTCGATGGAGACTACCGGGTAATTGTCTATAATCCAAGTGTACCAATTGATAAGGTCATCGGCAGATTTCCAGTCGCCATTGGTCTTGAGCACATAATGGTCTTTGTCGTAGAATTCACTAGCCGCAATATCCATAGCGATAGCTATATCTTTGCCGAATCTATAGCTGGTTTTGTCTACGGCATACTTGATACACTCTAGTGGCTCGTTGTTGCCATCTCGCACCTTAGGAGCATAGCCACCTTCATCGCCTACGGTGGTAGGGTAATTGCGTTCTTCCAGTACTTTTTTGAGCGCGTGAAAGACTTCTGCACCCATCTGTACAGCTTCGGCGATATTACCAGCGCCTATCGGCATAATCATATATTCCTGAAAATCTGTCGCCCACGAGGCATGCTCGCCGCCGTTCATAACATTCATCATTGGCATAGGGATAGACATGTCTTTTTCTGTGCCGGCCAGCTCTGCTATATACTGATAGAAAGGTATTTTACGGGCTTTGGCGTTGGCTTTGGCCGTAGCAAGAGATACTGCCAAAATAGCATTGGCGCCGAGATTGCTTTTGTTGTCGGTGCCGTCTATTTCTAGCATCATTTCGTCTACGGCGCGAAGGTCGGAGGTATTGCCAACTAAGACGTCTTTGATATTGGAATTAACATTCCAGACGGCTTTTAGTACACTCTTGCCGCCGTACCGGCTTTTATCACCATCCCGAAGCTCCAACGCCTCCAGCGTACCAGTGGACGCACCGGATGGCACGATGGCGCGACCAAAAGCTCCATTATCTAAAAATACTTCGGCTTCTACGGTAGGGTTACCTCTAGAATCCAATACTTGTCTAGCTCTAATATTGCTTATTGTGAATTTTTCCATATAATCATTATAACGTATTTAGGCAAAATGTGATAAAATAAACTTAAGTAGAATATTAAGGAGTAATATGAAGCAACCATCTAGCACGGTGGCCCCTGTGGCGCCCATACAGAATACTAATTCCGTAGTAGTGGAGTCATTAGCGTCGGCCGACAGGCCAATGCAACAGGTGGCGCCAGCATCTAGCTCAGCAGAGTCGGGTAAAAAACACAAAACTGGGCTAATAATAGGGATAATTGTGGCTGCGCTAGTGGTAATTGGTGGCAGTATTGCTGCTATTGTGATAGCTAAGAATCTTAGCAAAAAAGACCCATTGATAGCAGCGATGACTAAGATGGCAAGTGGGGACGCCCCTGAGAATATGCTTATTAACGGTGATATAGATATCTCTATTAATGACAGATATGCAATCATTCCTGAGGTAAAAATTTCGCTACAATCTGCCATTCGGCCCAAATCTTTGATAAACAGTACAAACGCCACCATCACAACGACCATCAAAAACTCAGGCGAGTATTCGTTTGACCTGGGCGAAACATACGGCGCCGGTGATGATATTTTCTTTAAGGTCGAAGGGCTGACCGACGCAATAGAAGAATCTGAAATACTCCACTTGCTCAATATAGATGAGAATTTACCAAAAGTAGAGGATTGTGGCGAGGAGGGCTGCCAGCCTGAGGGACTTAGTACAGCAGACTGTCCGGAAGGTGAGACCTGTGACCAGACCGAGTCGCTTACTGAAGACTCTGTAACTATAGCAGATAGCGACCAGGCATCGTCAGACGAGGGCACTGCTATGATTATTTCTTCGGTGCTAGATGCGCTGGAGCTAATTGATGGGGAATGGGTGAGAGTACCTATCGATGCGTTTAGTGCCTTGCCAGAGGGGGTAATATCTACTGAAAATGCATCGTGCGCATCGATTTTGGTTAGAAATTTTAGCGCAAACAGCAATAACATCGCGGAGCTCTATAAGAACAGCCCCTTTCTGTCGTCCACGGATAAAGATATCCAAATTGCAAGCAAACAATACCCTGTACGCAAGCTAATCATTGACGCTGCAGCTTTTGCTGACTTTGTAAATTCCGCACAAAATACCACTATAGTGAAAGACATATATACATGCCTTGATATCGACGACGATGTTCAGCTGAGTGAAAAAGATGTAGCCGATATACTTGCTAAGCTACCTGACATATACATAGAAATAGACGATAATGACCGTCTCGCACGTATATATGTGGAGAATACCGTCCAGAGCGGATTTAAATGCGACTGTCCGGACGGCGCGATATGCGACTGCGTTCCGCCGGCGTCTATTGCTGTAAAATTGGATTTTACTTTTAGCTATCCATCTAGCCTGAGCATACCAGAGCCACTGGAGTATAGTGATTTTTCCGATATTATGCAGGATATTTCAACATCAGTAAATGAGGTGTAGCTGTTGGTAACCAGGGGGAGTGATTGACATTTTGCCATAAGTATGATATAATTAGAGGATGAACACTATTCTAAAACAAAAACTAGCTAAACTCCCTGCCGCACCGGGGGTTTATTTTCATAAAAACTCTGAGGGAGAGATAATATACGTAGGTAAAGCTGCCGTGCTCAAAAATCGTGTGCGACAATATTTTCAGAATTCAAAAAAAGACACCAAGACGGCAGCACTAGTGGCAGAGATTGCTGACACCGACTGGATAGTAGTAGATACCGAGATGGATGCGCTTTTTCTAGAGGCGGAGATGGTAAAACGCTATATGCCCAAATGGAACATACTCCTACGCGATGACAAGGCGGTGAGCTATATTCGTATTAATATGAACGAGGAGGTGCCATATATATCTTTTACGCGTACGCCACTAGACGATAAAGCCAAGTACATAGGGCCTTTTTATGGAAAGTCAGCGGTAGAGAAGGCTGTGCGGATGATGCGACGAATTTTTCCGTACTATACGCGACCATACAGTGGGCACAAGACTTTGGATACAGACCTAGGGCTAACTCCCGGGATAGAAATAGACAAAACTACTCCTCAGGAATACAAGCGAAACCTCAGAAAGCTGATTCGCTATCTTGAGGGGGATAGGAAGAAGCTCCTCAAAGACCTCGAAAAAACCATGCACGACGAGGCCGCCAAAGGAAATTATGAGCTGGCGGCAGAGGCAAGAGATCAGTTATTTGGCCTGAAGGAGCTTAAGCGTAAGATTGTTTTTTCGGATAAAGAGTTTTTGGATATATCTGGAGACAAAGCCCTGAAGCAGCTACAGAATTTGCTAGACTTACCGAACCCACCAAGGCGAATAGAGGGGTACGACATATCACATCAATCCGGTGCAGACACAGTAGGTAGTATGGTAGTGTTTGTTAATGGCGCGGCAGCAAGAGATAAATACCGCAAATTTAAGATACGAACCAGCACCAATGACGATCTCAAAAGCATGAAGGAGATAATAACTAGGAGACTCAAGCACAAGGAGTGGGATTATCCAGACCTGATAATTCTAGACGGTGGAGTTACACAAGTAAATGCAGTATTACCACTAGTGGAGCCATACGGTATACCGGTAATAGGACGTGATAAATCTGGCGACCATTCTAAGTCTGCGGAGATTAAAATAGTAATACCAGGCAAAGACACGCTAGTATTACCTAGTAGCTCGCACATCGCAAGACTTATAGCGCGCGTAGACGAGGAATCGCACCGTTTTGCTATCACATATCATACTTTACTTAAAAGAAAGAGTATGCTAAAGTAGATATTAGGAGTTATTATATGCAATTAGGAAGTTTTTTAGAAGTAGTTACTTTTGTATCGGCAGCGCTTACTATCTTGCTGATTCTTTTGCAGCAGCGTGGAGCGTCGCTAGGGGCTGGGTTTGGTAGTTCTGGTGAGCTATATACCACTCGCCGTGGACTGGAGAAATCTTTATTTGTAGCAACTATTGTGTTTGCAGTGATATTTGTATTATCTATATTGGGGCTTTTGTTAATTCCGGCATAATATGAGTGATTCTGTAAAAAAGCGTGGGCAAAAGTTCTTAAGGAAATTTTTTCGCGTTACCTCACAAGCGAGCGAAGACAGCAAAGAGCATATAAAAGAAAACTTAATCGGGCGGATTTCACATGTAGAGAATATCCGCTTGCTAGTGCTGGAATGGGGGCTGCTGGTGACGGCATTGATTTTACTGGCAATTACGCAGTCTGTGTGGTTTAGAGAGTCGTATGTAGAAGAGGTATTCGCCGGCGGGGGGAATTATACAGAAGCCACAATTGGTGATGTTGCCTCTCTCAATCCACTATTTGCCACTACTAATAGCGAGCGGGTGCTGAGCAAACTGATGTTTGCTACTATTTCTGAAATAGACTACTCTGGACATCCAGGTATGGGCCTAGCGGCGTCGATTCTTCCTAGCGAAGATGGCAGAGTCTGGACTATGAAGCTAAGAGATGGACTGAAATGGTCTGATGGGCGACCTATCACCAATGAAGATGTGATATTCACGCTAGAGTTAATCAAAAGCCCGGCAGTGAATTCCGTTTATGACTCTAGCCTGACGAATATTAAAATCACCGAAGGCGACAATGGCGAGATAATATTCTCCTTGCCGTCTATTTATGCTGACTTTGTTTCGGCGCTGAATATACCGGTGGTGCCAAAACACGAGCTAGACGACAGTGACCCTAAGAATCTTATCGAAGACACTTTCTCTAATGCGCCTGTTACGTCTGGGGCGTTTAGCTTTAATGCCCTGCAGACCACAGCCACTACCAATGAGAAAGTATATTACTTATCAGCCAATCCGCATTATTACAAGGGAAGACCGCTATTAAATAGTTTTGCGGTGCACACTTACGACAACAAAGAGGCCGTCATCAGCGCGCTAAATTCCGGGGCGGTGACAGCCACGGCGGAATTATCTGGTGCCGACAGCGACAAGATAGTGGCCGGGCAGTTCCAGCAGAAAGACTCTAGCATCAGCTCGGGTGCATATGTTTTCTTTAATACCGCCAATCCGTCAGTCAAAAAAGCCGAGCTGCGTGCAGCTATTCGCCAGGGTATAGATATGGATAAAATCCGCGCAGAGGTACCAAATGTTACCGCTCTAGACCATCCATTACTAGAATCCCAAATCGAGCTGAAGGATTACCCAGAAATACCAGAGAGAGATGTAGCTGCAGCATCGGCAAAGATTGCTGAGTTTACTACGGACGGGCCTATCAATATAGAGGTAGCTACTATAAACACAGGATATTTACCAACGGTAGCTAATGCTCTTAAGGCCGAGCTAGAGCAACTAGGTCTGCAGGTGCATGTGTCTACTTATGAAGAAAATCAAGATTTCATTAACAACGTGGTAAGCAAGCGCGCATACGATATCTTAGTATACGAAATAGGGTTAGGGGCAGACCCGGATTTGTTACCGTATTATCACTCGTCGCAGGCTTCTGAGGCTGGGCTGAACTTGTCTAACTATCGTAATGCGCTCGTAGATGATTTGCTCTTGGGTGCACGCGATACGCTGGACGAAGAGTTGCGCGCCAGGAAATACGAGGCTTTCCTAGAATACTGGGTAAATGATGTTCCCGCTATAGGGATATATCAGCCAAATCTTACTTACTTTTACAACCGCAATGTTCGCACCTATAGCAACAATGTACGCCTAGTAACAGCACTAGACAGATTTACAGACGTCACCAACTGGGCAGCCGTAAAAGCCCTAAAAAATAAGACTCCGTAATGTCTATAACGTCGATTCTACAAAAATAACCCCTGACAGGGCTTCTTGATTTTGATGGTGCGCCCGACTAGATTTGAACTAGCACAGCCGTAAATATGGCCACTACCACCTCAAGGTAGCGTGTCTACCAATTCCACCACGGGCGCGTAATATTATTATATCATATATAATGGTTGTTTGATTGAATTTTATATTATTTAAAAATAGTATGCTATAATAAGAAAAACATAAGGAGGTAAATGAGTAAACAATTTTTACGGTTGGCTTATACATGTATAGCATTGGCGACATGCTGTGCTGGGATGCTTGATGTACCCAGTACATACGCTGAAGAAGCTACACCTAGCATACAAGGTGAGCAAAAGATAATTTTATATGGGTCTGACATCAGCATTAGCCCTATTAGCGAGATAGTACAGCTATCTTCTGAGACACCGTACGAGAGTACTTTTACGGTAACTAACGATGGCGATGATAGTGTGAATTTTGAGGTATTTGTGGCGCCATATTCTTATATACACTCAGAAGAAAATGATTCATATGTGCTTGGCTTTACCAACGAAAACACATACACGCAGATTACTCGTTGGACCAGGATAAAAGATGCGAATGGCAACTACGTCAAAAATCCTCATTTTACTATAAATGGTCACGACAAAATGGACATTTCTTACCGTATCACGGCGCCAGAGAATATGCCAGCTGGGGGGCAATATGCGGTGATATTTGTACACAGTACGGCAGACCAGTGGACAGGCGAGGGAATTATGACAGAAACTAGCCCTGGACTTATAATATATGGTAGAACAGGCGGTGAGACTACTATTTCTGGCGAAATCTCCGACTTGAATCTTAGCCAAAACATAACAAAAGAGTCTGGAGATGGTAAGCAAACTACCTATGGACACATTAACGCGAGTGCAAAGATAAAAAATACTGGCAATATAGATTTTAACGCCACGGCTATACTCAAGGTGGAGAGCGTATTCGGTGGTGGATATTATCAAACTCCAGAAAATGAAGCTCGCATATCGGTAATACCAGAGTCTGAAATAGTATTGTCGGACGAATGGGAAGATACGCCAATATTTGGACTATACAAAGCAACCTGGACAGTAACCGCGGCCGGTGAAACTCAGACGATAGACCAAATGATATTTATAAATCCAGTTCCTTTTATAATTATTAGCATAATCTTGTTGACAATTATTATTGTTTGGATTACAATTATGCTTAGGAAGCGTAAGGAACGCCGCGCAAGATTGGCGGTGTAGGGTATTGCGAATCCTGGTAAATAAAAAGGTAGGAGTTATATGAAAAAAACAAAAAAAACAATATTAGGTATTATCGGATTAACGCTCGTGGTGGCGATGACGGTGCTGGCTGTGTTGTTGCCGGAGTCTGGAGCATCGGCTCTTGATACTAATCCAATTACCGACGAAGTAAAAGTTCGCGTAGTGGGGAGTGTCCCGATGATAAAATTAACCTACCCAGAAAACGACACAATATTTGTAGACCCTACGCAATATTTCACTTTTGAGTATGAGAACGTCGAGACCACCACTACGGAGGTGCGTTATACCGACGCTAGCGGTACAGAGCATATATATACTATAGATACTGTAGATCCTGATTACGTTCCTGGTACCTCAGAGGCTTACCCGCTAGACTTACTAGGTACAGACTATGGCTATGGTGAGTACAAGGTAGTCACTAAAGGCATTGGGTTTGACGGGGTGACTGCAGAAGATACTGTAGCTTTCTCCTTCTACCCTGTCTATAGCACGCTAACAGATGGCGAAGGGGACGGGTCATATAACTTAAAATTATACTATGATGAGGAGGCGGGAGATTTAGCAGCCATAGTAGTAAATGTATACGATGCTAATGGCAACTTAGTAGAGGCCTTATCCCCTGCAAAAGTGGTGCCACCAGCAGATGAGTTGAATTTGGCTTTTTCCGCAAACGAGCTACCATCTGGGGAATATACCATCGAGATAGTAGGGGTAGACTCTGAGGGTGAGGAACTAAGTGCCCCATATACTATCAAATTAACCTACAACGAGAAAAAGAGTGATGATGACGATGGCGGCGATGATAGTAGCGACACCAAAGAAGATACCCCGGTTGCACCTGGTACTGGTAGATTCTGGGGGACAGGCAATATCTCAGATTCTGACATATTAATAACCGCCTTGGCCGTGTTTGTAGCGGCTATTACTGTGGCGGTGGCATTGATTATTCGTACCAAGAAAGACAAGGCTACAGCGTCCAAGTAGTTAAAAGAATTATCAGCTAAAAAAATTGGAGAGTGTCTCCAATTTTTTGTAAGTGGCATAGATAAGCTCAGTAGCGCTAGGCTAACTAGGCCTTGTCTGCTACTTCTTTGGCTTTTTTCTCGGCTTCTTTGGCAGCTTTTTTGGCCTTGTTTTCCAAGGCGTCTTTCATAGTGGCAGCCTTGGCAGCACGAGCCTTAAAGCGATCCACGCGGCCTTCGGTATCGATAATCTTCTCTTCGCCGGTAAAGAATGGGTGGGAAGCGGAAGATATCTGCACCTTGACTAGAGGATATTCTTTGCCATCTGTCCACTTGATGGTCTCTTCGCTTTTCGCTGTAGACTTAGTTAAGAACGAAAAGCCAGCGGCCTCGTCTGAAAAGACGACATCGCGATATTCTTTTGGATGTAATTCGTTTTTACTCATAATTAATGATAATTATATCAGAGATGAGCAAAAAAGTAAAGGATAAGTATACACCTGGCTATTGACTTTTATAAAAATAAGCGTTATTATCGTAGTAGACAAGGTCAAAAAACAAACATTAAAAGGAGCAGATATGTATAAAAATAAAAAAATAATGAGAATACAAAAGAG
>JAFOJM010000030.1 GCA_017420185.1 Candidatus Saccharimonadota bacterium
AGGACTTTAGGATTTACGTTTTCGCCAGCCTTTTTTACGTGGCCAGCTACCGACTTGCTCAGATTCTTACCCTGACCATAACCCACCTGCACAGCGTTATAACCGTCGGTTTCGACAGTTTTAATCTGAGTCACTGTGATTGGGCCAGCCTGGAGGATTGTAACCGGAGTCACAACGCCATCCTCACCGATGATCTGGGTCATACCAATCTTGGTGCCGAGAATGACTTGCATCCTATTCCTTTCTTTTATTAGTTAGTTGTTATTTCCGCCCTCTAGGCGGCCGCCTCCAGCATTAGTCTCCCTTCTGCCTTCGACCACAGTTTTACCTCTGTACAACAGGTAAAACTGCACTATTAAAACTAGACTTTTAGGCCGGTTTCCTTAGTAGCTTACTTGCGTCCACTACCTCAGACCTTACCTTATGTCTAGGTAATACTCACATTATATCACACTTTCCACTCCTTGCCTAGCCCTATTTTATACATTTTTACCATAAAAAAGCTCCGGCTAAAGCCGGAGCGAAGTGCGACACTCGCCGCAAATGCTGTTTTCAATTTCTTTTGTCGGCTACCGCCGTCGGAGTTGTCAAGCTTTGGGCCTCTCGACCCCATACACTGAGCAACCCCCAAAGCTAGGTAAAGCCAGACGACCAGATAATAGCAAGATTCCTACTGCTCGCGTCTTCTGCGCCGATTTTTCTAGGCGTACGCAAACGATGAAAGAATGTTACTAATTCTTCTTCCCTAACAAGGCTCTTTGTCGTCATCTTCTCACCTCCACTCTTTACAAAAATCATACGCAGAGCATCTAGACCTAATGCCTTGTGAGCCTATTAGCTCTGCATGATGTCAGACAAAGCCAGAACTAAACATAGTCCCGCCTCCTTTCTTTATAATCAAGGATAAAGAAGAAATTGTAAAACAGCTAACGATGGATAAACTCCATCACTACTTTCATTATACCACACATACTTAATTTTGTCAATACATTTAACATCATTTTCGCGATAGTCAAAGTTCCCTACACCCGGCGACCCTAATGCGTAATTTGCTAGCCAGGTAATCGCCACCTCTATTATTGAGATTATAGTCCCAGATCGCACTCCTGGAGTGTATCCAATAAAAGTGCGACCAGGTACCGCATAATCCATGCAATAACGCCTGCAAATATCAAAAAAATTTACTTTTATGCTAATAATATGCTACAATATAACCATAATTAATAAGGAGTTCTTTTATGAACGATAGTTACAATTCATTTAGCTCACCAGTAGACTCAGCTAATGGTGAACCCATCTTACCATCAACCGAATACGAAGAAAGGCTCGACCAAGATGAAGTCATATCGGAAAAAATCGGCCCCACCTCAGACGAAACCGGCTATGGCCCCGATACGAAGGGACGCAGCAGGGGGTATGACGATCTCGGTACAGCCGACCATAATATGCAGACAGGCCAACGCGTCAATGCCCTCTATCGGGCCGAAGAAGAAAAGCTACAGTCAGAAAACCAAAAATTCGAAGACGAATGGAACGCAGAATACGAAGAAAATGACCGCGAAAATAAGATCCATCTTGCACTCGTTGGGGCCCGCAATGCTATAAATGAGGCCAATGCGCATTTGGATATGATGGAGGCAATCATCAAAGAAGGGCAAGAGCGCGCCGAACGCGTATTATCCGAGAACAAAAGTGCCACCACCACACATACAAAGAACACACCAAATGAACCAACCAACACAGTCCCCCTATCTGATGCTGAGGCTAGTAGCAATTTTACTACGGCAGGTTCACAGCCAATAGACAGCGCAAAAGAAGTTAGAGACATCAATAAATCCGACGCCCCTGCACCAGAATCAGATATGAACACCCCTCAGCAAGATGCGACTCTTTATCGCGGAAAAAATGGGACCGTTTATTCAGACCCCCAACAAGCTATTGACTCCTTCAAGGATTAATCTAGCTCAATTTTAAGCCCCCGATTGCTCGGGGGCTTTTTCAGTGTTTATCTTCCCATTCTTCTTTGAGCCTAAGCCCATTACGGAGCATCAGCTCTAGAGATTTAGGCGCTATCCTGGCAATTTCGCCAAAATTTGTCAAAATATTATACGAAACCGCCATTCGGTCTGTCCAGTCTCTGCGAAGCAGCGCTTCACCAGTAGATTTTTTGTAAAAAATAGATATGGTAAAACCATCTCCATCATCCACATAGTCGCCTCTGGAAAAAGTCATATGGACGGGCTGTGCCATAAATTGCAACTCTCTCTGACGATCGAGCGCCCAGTCATAAGCTTCAGCAAGCTCCTGCCACCTTTCATTGTTCTTATCAATGATTTGTTGCATGAGAGCCAGCTGTTGGCTATCAAACCTTACAATTTCACCCATGTCTACCACTCCTTTCCTTGGGTGTTTCAGGGAATATTAACGTACAATAAGTCCAACCGGCAAAAAGCCTTGAACATTCACATTATAGCACAAACAGTATAAAATGTCAAGGGCACCCGTCTCGTCATAGCAAAAAGCCCCGGCAACTCGTCGAGGCACTGACCTTAAATTTTAACTACTCGTATTGTTAATGTAATTCACTCGATACACCGCCTCAGACGAAAGATCTCTCAGTCTAAGATAAAATTTCCTTTTATCCTGCGTCTTTATGCAATAAATATTTCTCACCCCAATCACGTTGTGTTCACCTAAACCAGTCTTTTTGGCATATTCCTTGCATCCGACCTTCTTGATATAAATCACCTGCGCAGTGCAAACCGTTCTCTTACCATACGTTACGCCGTCTTCATTGAGCATATTCCCTACCAAATGCGCTTCATATTCAGACGGGGTCCTTAGCTTCTTCCGCTTTGACCTTATAAATTCCGCAAAGAAATCATAAAAACTTACCTGAAACTGAGGATTTTCGAAGTAAAAATTCCAATTTATCAAAACATTGCATTCCATTGACATTTATACCGCCCTTTCATTTTTTCAATTGTTCATGTACGAAATAGTTAAAATCTTGCAGTCTACATAATTATACTATATTTTTCACAAAATGCAAGCCCACCGGCTATGCTAGAGGTTCATTTTTATATAACCCTACATTTCCAAATATCTATCTATAAACCCATCAATCTTACCATCCAGCACTGCATCCGGGTCAGTCTCTTCATATCCCGTCCTGGTGTCTTTCACTAGCTTATACGGTTGCAACACATAATTCCGTATCTGCTGTCCCCAGCCAGCCGATTCACCTGCTCTAAGCTCCCCAATAGTAGCCGCGTGCTGTTCTAGTTGCATCTGCACCAATTTGCCCCTCAGTATCTCCATAGCCTTCTCTTTATTTTGTAGTTGGCTCCGCTCATTTTGTATAGCTACTACTGTATTTGTCGGCAAATGCGTGACCCTTACCGCTGAATTTGTAGTATTTACACTCTGCCCACCATGTCCACCAGAATGATACACGTCTATACGCAGATCCTTATCATCTATCTGCACCTCTGTATCAGCCTTTATTACCGGCAATATCTCTATCAGGGCAAAAGAAGTCTGTCTTAGATTATTCGCATTAAAAGGCGACAACCTTACCAATCTATGTACCCCATGTTCTGACTTCAATAGCCCATAAGCATTTACGCCATTCACCTCGTACACTGCGGTCTTTATACCAGCCTCTTCGCCCTCTACCCGCTCTAGCTTTACCGCCTTCATATTGTTTTTCTCGAAAAATCTCAAATACATCCGCTCAAGCATTCCAGCCCAGTCCATTGCCTCTGTACCGCCAGCACCAGATGTAATCCTTATGATAGCATCCTTTCCGTCATACGGCCCAGTAAATCTCAGCGTTTTTCTAAGCTCTGCAAATTGCCCCTCCATTGCCCCTATCTGCGCCGCAATTTCATCTTTCATATCATCATCAGATAGCTCCATCAGTTCTCTCATATCCTCTATCTGCAACCTAAGCAACTCATATGCTCCAGTCTCGTCCTGAAGCCTCGCCAGCTCCTGGTTTTTCGCCGTTGCCTCTGCTACATTTTTCCAAATATCCGGCTCGGCTACTTCTTTTTCTAGCTCGGCAATCTTCTTTAGTTTCTCTTTAACCTCCAATTTCTCATATATCTTCGAGAACTCTACCTCAAGTTCCACCAGTCTTTTTTCCAGCTCTTGCATATCTTCATTATACCATATCTCTTCTACGCCATAGCAAACGACGTAAATGTAGGGCATAACGGATGAATATCCCGATTTTATCGGCAGCGGCGCCGAGATCACCCACAATGACGACGGCTCCTGGTCTATCAAAACCGAATGGGGCACTCCCACTGGTTTTCCCGGCGAAGCCTATTGGGTACTTTACGGCGTAAACCCCGACGGAACTCCCGACGCAAATATCTTGAAGAAGTCAGAAAGATCTTACAAGGATTATATCGTCTGCGATGAGTCCGGCAATGACATCGGCCTTCTCTGCGAAATCGACCCCTAAGCACACTTTTTTAGAGCCGAGCACCTCTCTAAACTGCTCACCTGGCGGCCATCTGGCCGCCTTTTTCATACTTCCTTATATTTATGTACCTCTTAGCTTCCGCTAAATCATCAGAATCATAAACAAAAATTAAGATGGGATTGACTTCCATCTTAATTTTCTTACTAGCTTTCTTTGCTAAACTTTCTTTCTTCGAAAGAAAGTTTAAGCTAGTGTTGTGTGAGGTGCCAAGACAAATCGCGCGAGTTAAACTCCAGCCGCATTTTCTCCCGACCTACAAGCACGTCAAATATATGTAATGCCACCCCGCCTACAAATTTTATTTGCGTGCGCAGCAGTTCCGTCACTTCGGTTTCGCTTTCTCCTCGTCGCCGAAAGGTAAGTGGCTGACAGGGCGTCATTTCGTATCCGAAGAGCGCCATTACTTCGACCTGCTCTGTATTTTTGTTAGTTTTTTTCATAATTGACTCCTTTATTTATTAATATTAGAGTCATTTATGTGAGCCCGTTTTATTGGCTCCTGGCTACGGGCATAAATGACAATACCGCGCAACTTTTAACTTTTCTCTATGCCAGTGACCGTAGTATAGCACGAGCACTATCATTATAGCACGCTTTTTACAACGCCACAATTGATTTTTTAGCAATTGTATGTTATTATAATGTAGCACTTTAACAGGATTATTCAATATTTTAGAGAGGTGATATTATTGAAAAGACTTAAAAATTGGGACTTCGTCTTCGATAAGAATGATAGCCCCATAGAACATCGAAAATTAGCCAAATCATTTGTTAATTTTCTCTATGGTTATCAAGATTTCTTTAGGGTAAATGGGGCCTTTAAAATTAGAGGATCCGAAGATTTTGGCAGCAGACGCGTCATCACATCAGCAGATATAGTATATATCAAAAGGCCGTCAAAAATAGGCATCGTGGACACTTATAGAATCTGCACTGAGCATTTCGAGAAAATGCGTGGGGTTTATATGCTAAAGGACGCAAAAGGAAGCTTCTTCTTGTTCTCTCCCCAAGACATGCAGTCGACGACAGCCTGCATTCTATATGATTCATACAACGGTTACGCTACCACATCAACTTACATACAAGAATAATCCTATCCAGCCCCGATCCTTTACATCGGGGCTTTTACATACATTACAAAAAATGGTATAATAATAAAATGAATATTTGGGATACCCTACCAACACCATTCTTAATTTTAGCCCCTATGGAAGGCGTTACCGACATTATGTTTCGCCAGGTTATTGCTCATGCCGGCCGCCCAGATTTATTCTTTACAGAATTTACCAATGTCTCTAGCTACGCTTCCGATAAAGGTCGCCACAATGCCCTGGAACGCCTAGAAATAGCCCCTTCAGATAATCCTATTATTGCGCAGATTTGGGGCAAGAATCCCGACCATTTTTCGGAAACCTGCCAGGCGCTTAGCAACCTTGGCTTTTCTGGCGTAGACCTCAATTTTGGCTGCCCAGACAAGCACGTCAACAAAGCCGGCGGTGGCGCTGCCATGATCCGCACCCCCGATCTCGCCATAGAATGCTTCCATAACGCTAGAAAATCCACTATTTTGCCCGTTTCCATCAAGACTCGCCTTGGCTGGAGCGATCCAACAGAATATCAATCTTGGCTGCCAATTTTACTATCCGAGCGCCCAGCAGCCCTCACCGTACACCTCCGCACCCGCAAAGAAATGAGTAAAGTCCCTGCTCATTACGAACTGGTCCCAGAAATAGCTAAGTTGCGCAATCAAATCAGCCCTGCCACCAAGCTCATCATTAATGGCGACATCAAAAATCGCACTCACGCACTAGAATTGCATGCCAAATATCCCGAGGTAGATGGCTTCATGATTGGCCGCGGCGTTTTTGCTAACCCTTATTGTTTTACCGATCATATCCCCACCAAGGAAGAATTAACAGACCTTCTAAAATTACACTTAGACTTATACGAAAAACAATCCCAAAAATATTACATTTCCTACGAAACCCTCAAACACTTCTTTAAAATCTACATCAACAATTTCCCAGGTGCCAAAGATCTCCGCACCAAACTTATGGACACCCACTTCATCCCCGAAGTACGTGATATAATAAAGCTATGAAAATAGCACTATTGGGCTACGGCAAAGAAGGCCAAGCCGCCGAAAAATACTTTAAAGCCAAATTCCCTGGCTCCACTTTTGATATTTTTGATAATTTTACCTATGACGAAATAAAACAGAGAGATTATTCACTCTACGATATAGTCTTACGCTCCCCTAGCGTCCCGCCATTAGGAGTAAAAAATGAATCCAGCCTTACTAAATACTTTTTTAACCACTGCCCATGCCCCATTATCGGCGTCACCGCCACCAAAGGCAAAGGCACCACCTGCTCATTCATCAAATCTATCTTAGACGCTCTAGGCAAAAACGCTTATCTCGTAGGAAATATTGGCACCCCAGCCATAGAAGTGCTAGATCAACTCTCGCCCACTTCAATAGTAGTCTACGAAATGTCTAGTTTTCAACTCTGGGACCTCCATAAATCCCCCCATATCGCCGTCATTGGCCACCTAGAGCCAGATCACCTCAATGTTCACAAAGATTACGCCGACTATCTAGCCGCCAAAGCCAACATCACCAGTCACCAATCCCCTAGTGACTATCTAATCTACAATTCTACTAATCCAGAAACAGTCAAAATCGCCAATACTTCTAAAGCCCGCAAAGTCCCCTACCCATATCAAGTTCCAGCAGATATCTTAGCCGCCGTCCAGCTTCCTGGCCAGCACAATCAGCAAAATGCTCTAGCCGCCATCGCCGCCGTAGCTAGTTACTACAATATATCACCAGATGAATTTATCAGAGAGAAAAAATCACAAATCATTGCAGGTCTCAAGCATTTCCACGGCCTACCACACCGCCTAGAATTTCTCCGCGAATTTAACAATGTAAAATACTACGACGACAATTTTTCCACCAACCCATCCTCCACTCGTGTAGCAGTTAATTCTTTTCCAAATAGCAATATCGTTGTCATTATTGGCGGCCGCGACAAAACCCACTACGAAGATCTCCCCGAAATCTACGAAATTTTACAAGCCCCACAGATTAAGCATATTGTTCTTATCGGCGAATCCGGTCACGAGCTAGCCAATCGCTACGCAGATGACAGATTCACAACAGCAGGCTCATTAGACCAAGCTGTAGCTGCTGCTCGAGAATTTGCCGAAGCTATCACTCCAGCCGTAGTAGTCATGTCCCCTGCCGCCGCATCCTTCGACATGTTCGACAACGTCTACGACCGCGGAAATCAATACCAAAATATCATAAAAAATCTTTCTTAAGCTATATAATTCATTTCATCAAAGAACATTAAGATCAAACCTAGCCTTTAATCAAATTCAAAAAGCAAGATCATATTGCCTCACACACTACAATTGAGGAACATTAAGGCCAAACTTGGCTTTAGCGAGTTTGGTCGCCGTAAGCCCCTTGGGACGCTCTAGCAAAGCTAAGCGAGCGTTAGGGGCGAAGTGATGTGATACAATCTTTGATTATCACATCACATAGCTTCCGAAATGTAGTGTGTGGAGCAATATGCATATCATGCAACTTTTCCCCCAGAAGAAATGAATTTAAAAATTCAGTCTCGCCTCTAGGCTATTAATAAACGCCTTCTCTGCAGACGATACCGCGGCAAACCCTTTGATACCGCTATCCGCAAACTCTCGCGCCAGCTCTATCATCTTAAATTTATCTATAGACTTTATCAAATTTGGCATATTATCATACTTTTCCACTGTTTCGCTAGTAAAATAACTCTCCGCATAGTAATCCGCTATCTGCGACGGCGTTTGCGCCCCCATCTGGAATCTACCTAACGCATACGATTTGGCCGCCAAAAAATCCATATCTAATATCTCACCATTCAGTGTTTTCATCATTTCTGTCTGTATTAGCTCAAATAACGCTTCGGCATTCTCCACGTTTACTTCACCATCAAAATCCCAGTATGAATTATTTGTATTGCTAGCCACCGAGCTCCCCATCCCATAGACTAGCCCACGTTTCCTTGCTGCTCCAAATATCTTTGAGTTTGTTGTACCATTGAGTATGTGGTTTAGACAGTTCATCGCAAATACTTCACTAGGCTCCAGATGTCTCGGCGTCACCAGAGAAAAACCAAATGTAATATTGTTTGCATCTTTACGCCTTATTGATACTGCTTCACCAGCGTGCAAATTCGCTTGCGGTATCTCAAATTTCTCACCCTCCTTAAGCTCCCACTCGTTTAGCATCTTCATTATCTTATGCTTACGGCTCTTCATCTTGCCTGCTATAATAAACAACATATTCTTAGCCGTATGTGTTCGTCGATAATGTTCACGTATATCCTTTAATTCTATATTCGGAATCGTCTTAATACGCTCAGACAAGTCCAAGATGTCTTCACCCACTGCTTGCTGTACGCGCGGCCAAAGCAGCCTATAGTAATCATTCATATATCCAGTAAGTTCACTCTTTACATTGGCCTTTTCGCTTTTCAACTCTTCCTCATTAAACTTTGGCTGGCATATAGACACACGCTGCAAATCCATTATCCTTTCCCATTCAAAATCAGCACATTCGGTCTCATAACACACCGATATGTCACTCGTCCAAGCATTATGATACGCACCATTTTTAGTAAACTCAGCTTCGTAGGCCTGTTCGTCCTTGTATTTTGCATTTGCGCCAAAAGCCAAATGCTCTACCAAGTGCGGAATTTCATAAACATCCTTTTTCTTGGCGTACATCATCCCTGCCCGAAATTGCACCCTGGTAGACATCACGCTAGCCCCAGGGATATCTATTAATAGCCCCTTGGCTCCATTTTTTAGCTTTATTTCCTCCACTGAATGCTTCATTTTATTACCTCGCTTCACCTAACCTATTGACAATTCAAAGCACTTATGCTATAATGCCAACATCGGAATCATTTCCGTTTGGATTTTGATTTCTTCTTTTTGGACTTCTTTTTCAGCACTGCCCTACTGGCGGCGGGCTTTACATTTTTACGTACAGTCACCTTTGTGCGAAATTCGTCATCCATATTCTTGTCGCCAGCAGATATTTCATTTACGCCTTTTTCCGTCTGCCCCTCTGCCATCTTAGTAAGTTCACTCTCATATTCCTCTCCGTCCGTTACATTATCTGCCGCCGCTTCCGATGGAGTAATAGACAGTAGTATCTTCAGCACCTCTTCACGCAGATTTCTCTGCAATCCATCAAATAGCTTCTGTGATTCACTACGATATTCCACCAATGGGTCTCTTTGCCCCACACTACGCCAATGTATACCCTCACGTAAATGTTGCATATTTTCCAAATGCTGCATCCACAACGTGTCTAGCACTTTCAAATATACCTCACGCTCTACCTTGCGCATCGTTTCAGCACCAAATTCTTCTTCCTTAGCTTTATAGGCCTCTTCTACTGCCTCTAGCGCACGCTTTTCGCGGTCCTTCTCCTTGCGCATTATCCCAATACCGTGTATCAAGTCTTCGTCAAAGTCAAACACCGCCTTAAATTCTTCGTCAAATTTCTTATTTACCCTTGATGAGAATTCTGTCAACATTTTAGTCTCATCACGCATTAGCCTCTTTATTTCCGGATAGATGTCATCGCCTTCCAAAATCTTCCTACGCATCATATATACTACCTTACGATGCCGGTTAATCACGTTATCGTACTGCACCACATTCTTACGCGAATCAAAGTTAAATCCTTCTATGCGCTTTTGCGCTGACTCTAGAGTCTTGGATATAGCTTTCGTTTGTATTGGCATGTCATCATCCACCCCCAGTCGCGTCATCAGCATTTTTACTCTGTCACCCTGGAATATTCGCATCAAATCATCTTCACAACTCACAAAGAATTGCGTCGTGCCAGGGTCACCCTGTCTACCACCACGGCCGCGCAGCTGATTGTCTACTCGTCTAGAATCATGACGCTCCGACCCTATCACCACTAACCCGCCTAGCTCTTTCACGCCTTCGCCTAGCTTAATATCAGTACCACGCCCTGCCATATTGGTAGCCAATGTAATAGCGCCTTTCTCGCCGGCCTTCTCAATAATAGCAGCCTCACGCTCGTTGTTTTTAGCATTAAGTATCTCATACGGTATATTTTCAGCATCTAGATATCTGGCGATTTCTTCGTTATTTGCAATAGATCCAGACCCTACCAGTACTGGCTGGCCTTTCTCATGATATTTGCGAATCTCGTTCGCAATAGCTTTCAATTTAGCAGCCTTAGTCTTGTAAATCAAATCATCCTTGTCTACACGCGCTATTGGCTTATTCGGCGGTATTTGTATTACATCTAGCGCATATATCTGCTGAAATTCTTCCGCCTCGGTAAACGCCGTACCGGTCATCCCAGAAAGCTTCGTGTATAGTCGGAAGAAATTCTGGAACGATATCGTAGCCAGTGTCATGGATTCCTGCTTCACTACTACACCTTCTTTTGCCTCAATCGCCTGATGTAGTCCCTCATTATATCGTCGGCCTTGCATTAGCCGCCCGGTATGCTCGTCTACTATTATCACCTCACCAGAGTTCGTTACCACGTAATCTTTATCGCGTTTGAACACCACCTCTGCACGTATCGCTTGTTCCAGGTGATACACTAGCCGTGTATTCTTAGTGGAATAGAGATTATCTACACCCAACATCTCTTGTACTTTTTCTATACCAGCATCAGTCAAAGTTACGCTACGACGCTTTTCATCAAATATATAATCATCCGGCACTAATCTTGCCGCAATTTTAGCAAACTGATAGTACGAATCCGGATTATCACCAGCTGGCGCCGAAATAATCAGCGGCGTTCTAGCCTCGTCTATAAGTATAGAATCCACCTCATCTACTATAGCAAAGTTTAACCCTCTCTGACGCAAATACTGTACTTCGCTCGTCATATTATCGCGCAAATAATCAAAGCCAAATTCATTATTTGTACCATAAGTAATGTCTGCGGCATAAGCTTCTTTCCTGGTAGCCGGCCTTAGATGGCGGAATCTTTCATCGTCATGCTCGGTATTTTCATATTCAGCATCATACACAAACGAAGCGTTGTTTATAATCACTCCTACGCTCATCCCTAGAAAATCATATATCGGTCCATTCCAACCCGCATCACGCTGCGCTAGATAATCATTTACCGTCACTACATGCACACCACGTCCAGTCAAGCCATTGAGATACGCAGGCAACATCGCCACCAAAGTCTTACCTTCACCAGTCTTCATCTCAGCCACATTTCCCTCGTGCAGCGCAATACCACCTATCAACTGTACATCATATGGGCGAAGCCCCAATATTCTTTTCGATGCCTCCCTAGCCACCGCAAACACCTCTGGTAACAAATCATTCAATATCTTCGTGTCATCCACCGGCGGACGTTTTTTGCCAGTCTTATTTATGCCTTGCTCAGCTCGCGCTACTTTTAAGGCTTTGTCTATTTTTTTCTTGAATATTTCCGTTTGCTCAGCCAATTCATCATCGCTCATTACTTCGTATTTTGACTCGAGCTTATTTATATCTTGCGCCTTCTTCCACATGCGCTTTAATATTTTTTTCTGAGCATCACCAAAAATTCCTTGCAAGAATTTAGTCAATGCGGTCTTATCTGCCAACTTATCAGTAGGCTTCTTCTCTTTTTTTGCCATATAACTCCAATCTACCCCCTATTGTACCACACTATTTTCGCTTGATAAAGAGATTTTTCCAGGATTTCTTCTGACGATGCGGTTGTACCTCCAGCTTGTATCGTCGAATCTGCCCCATTAGCTTAGCTTCCACCAAATCTACCCCGGCAAAGACATTGCTACATTCATCATGCGCGGCTATCACCTTACCACCTACTAGCTCCATAGCCACAGAAATATTATACTTTTCACTCTTGTTTTTACCAATTTCTGATACCACTACCTTGGCTACTACGTCTTTTTTGCTACCGCGCGGCAAATATCTATCTAGTTTACCTATACGTTTTTCTACGTATTTCTTAAGTGGCTCTTCTATTTTATAGTCATCGCCTCTTACATCTATTTTTTCTATCATATATTCCTCCTTATATTTCTTCCTTATTATTTAAATACGGCCTTAGCGGCTCTGGTATATACATTTTACCACCTTCTTTGGCATAATTTTCTATCATTGCCACCATCGCTCTAGCTAGCGACACAGCTGTACCATTAAGCGTGTGCATACATTCCACTGTACCGTCCTTACGACGTACCCTTGCGTTTACTGCTCTAGCCTGAAAGTCCGTACAATTACTACAGCTAGTGATTTCCTGGTATTTCTTATTCACTGGCGACCAATACTCTATATCGTATTTTTTCGCTGCCGGCGCGCCAAGGTCGCCTGCCGCAATATTTATCACATGATATGGTATACCTAACTCTTGCCAGATCTCTTCTTCTACAGCTAATATCTTCTCATGAATCTCCTCACTCTGCTCCGGCAAGCAAAATACGTACATCTCTAACTTATTAAATTGATGCACCCGGAAAAGCCCTCTAGTGTATTTACCATATGTACCTGCCTCCTTACGAAAACATGCCGAATACCCAGAATATAGTAGTGGCAGCTTGTCTTCGTCTATTATTTCATCCATATGGTAGCCCGTGAGCGGCATCTCGGCCGTAGCTATCATAGCCAAATCTTCACCTTCTATAAAATATTCATCAGACTGGTCACTGGTGCGCGGATTAAATCCGCAACCCTCTAGTACCCTAGAGCTTACCATGTCTGGTACCGTCACAAAAGTAAACCCATGCTCCAATACTTTTTTCAGCGCATATTGCAACAGTGCGTTCTCTAGCAAAGCCAGCTCATTCTTGAGATAGTAAAATTTCGCCCCTGCTACCTTAGCCCCACGCTCAAAGTCCACCCAGTCGCGACTCACGGCATAGTCCAGGTGGTCCACGCCAGTCTCATGCGGTTCACCCCACTTGCGTACCTCTACAGAACAATCTTCATCCCCTAGCGGTACATCGGATAATATTATATTTGGCACCAAAGCTATCGCTGCCTTTAGCTTCGTCTCTGCTTGCGCTAGCACCTCTTCGCGTTCCGCTAGCTCTGCTTTTACGGCTTTACCGGCTTCTATCTGTGCAGCATCCGGCTTACCGCCCTTCATCTTGGCAGCTATCTCATTGCGCTTTTTGCGAAGCTCCTCCACTTTTACTAGCTCGGCTTTTCGCGTATCATCCAAAGCTATCAGCTCCGATATGTCTACCGCGTAGCCCTTTTCCTTGGCAGATTTCTCCACCAATTCTTTATTTTCTCGTATAAATTTCACGTCTAACATATCATCATTATACCACTATTTCTTAACATTGCCGTATAATCCACCGATACGTAAAAATTACATTATCTACTGTAATTGAGGAACATTAAGGCAAAATTTACCTTTAGGTATATTTTGCCGCCGAAGGGGTGAAGTGATGTGATATATTCTTCGATTATCACATCACGTAGCTTCCGAAATACAGTAGATAATGTAATCCTTTAATACTTCCGAAACGTAGCAAATGGTGCAATCGTGTTATAATATATGCTATGGAACAGAATACTTTTATTGTATCTCCTATGAGCCAATTTATCTCTCTTACGCCTGGCCAAACTTATTCTGGCAGCATCAAAGTCGTCAATCCCTCTGGCTCTACTGCTAATCTTGAATTTTCTGCACGTGTCACCCCATATAGTGTTATTGGCCAAGAATACCAAGCCGATCTCGCTACTGTATCCAATTTCTCCCAGATAGTAGATTGGGTCAAGCTAGATACACCCACTGGCACCATCGCGCCTAATTCCACTACCGAGATACCATTTACTATCACCGTACCAGCCGACGCACCAGCTGGCGGCCAATACGCCACCATCGTAGTTAGCCAATCTTCTGCCGTAGATAGTTCCGTCAGTAGTGTAGTAGGCATGGCCAGCATCATCTATGCCGACGTTGCCGGCGAGACTACCCATTCTGGCGAAGTACTAGACACATCCATGCCAGGCTTTTCTTTCGTAACTCCTGTATCCATAGCTACTACTATCACCAATACTGGCAATGTCCACGAAACAGCCAGTGTCAAGCTATCCGTAGTGAATAACGTCACTGGCGAGCGCATCTTCCCCAAGTCCGATCAGCCAGATACCTTCAGCGAAGTCATCATGCCTAGCTCCACCCGGCTCCTCGTCCGCCAGCTAGAGGGCTTGCCAGCCCTCGGCGCTGTGCAAGTCACCCAAACAGTCACCTACAATGGTACAGATACTACATTCTCTGGAATCCTTGTGCTCTGCCCGGTTTGGTTCTTGGTCCTTATCACTTTTACTATTTTTAGCATCATCTTTGCGCTCGTCTTCCGCACCCGCTCCCGCCGCAAATCTCATCAAAGCTAAATTAATATACCATCCGCACCATATCACACTCTGCATGAAAAATGTAATTATTAATACTTTTCTGCTCTTTCATCAGTTTACATAAGTACTTAATCCCATATACTCAAATAAGGCAAAAACCGAAAAATTAGTTTAATAGGCAAAATATAATATTGCTAACCTATAAACCCATGTAGTTTAAATCAATGAGTCTTTAGAATAATGCTATTCATTTTGCGCTTCTCGAAAAAAGAAAAAATTTTACCACAATTCAACTATTTACTTAACTATACAACGAACTGCATAGCCGTCCAAACGTGACACTCCCTCGTTTGTAACTACTTGTGACGCCATAAACCAAAAACGCAGTGCGCTAGAAGTTCCAGCAGAAGTTGAAGACCAATAAAATCCCGTGTCATAGTTACCAAACCACGGACCATAGTCGTAACGCCCAGAAAAGACAAAATTAGGAACAGTACCTAAACCAGCGTGACTATAAAAGTCGGAGCCATATCCCGCAGTACTGCTCGGATTCATACCATAAGCTACAGCCAACTGGTAGAAATCCGAATTCCCAACTACAGTACTTCTAGAATTCGGTAATTTCCAACCCTTAGGACAGATACTGTATAGGGTGTCTGTGTCCTTCGTACTAATTTCTAAACCCGACCCAGCAGTAGCGGCAGTCCAAGAGTAGTAAGAATAGCAACCAGGAGAAGAACAATCTGCGCCAGTAACCTTGGTGCTATTGTAGACAAAAGCCTTAGCACTATTATTGAAACCATATGTGTCGGAATCCGGAAGCCTATTGCCAGACTGGAAGTTATTCGCAGTAGGTAAAACATAGCCGTCCGGTACGTCAGATAATTCACTATTAATTTCAGCACCACCTGCAAGATTAAGATTCTTAGTCATCCAGATTTTACCATCCCTTAACTTGGCTACAGTGTAATCCTGATTATCACGTTGATCTTTTAGGGTATAAACAACTTCAGTACCAGTATTTTTTATAATGCTCGCTTTTTCTTGCTCAGTTAATCTCGCAAAATCTTGCAAGTAGGTAAGTTGGCCTATATTTGGTATTTCTGGCGCTGGCGCCCCAGCTGGGTGCACCATCACATATTGGACTTGACCGGTGTAGATGCCAGCTGGTTGAGTAGTGCTAACATGTGCTGCATAAGTGGTAGTAAAGTAAGAACCTGTTTCTGTAGGATCTTGGTTTTGCGAGATAGTACTAGAGTCTCGGTAGGCTACTTTGGTATAGTCGTTTGGAATGGTGGTGCTAGTAGTAAATTCGTTTACCATAGTGGGGAGATAGCTGGTTGGTCCTGTAGCCGTACCCTGGGTTAATCTCATATTCCAGTATGAGTTATTTCCTGATGTACCT
>JAFOJM010000031.1 GCA_017420185.1 Candidatus Saccharimonadota bacterium
AAGGTGCCGATGGGGCGGCTAGCGTGCTTGACGCCGGCAGCGGCACGACGCAAGGCGCCCGATACGGCTGAGACGGCCTCGGACTGGTCTATCATACGCTCGTGAATGAGAGACTCTAGATTGAGTAGCTTGGTGCGGTCTTCGGCGTCGGAGGCGACTTTGATCTTGACGCCGTAAGATTTCTCGACGGCGGTCTGGACAGAGATGGCAGTGACTAGGCCGCCTTCGGCGTAGCTGGCGGCGGATTCGAGCAGGAGCTTGGCTTTGCCGGGCATTTCTACGTCATGAATGTATTGCTCACTAAGGCGGTAGGCTTCGGTGAGGGACTGGTAGGTGTAGATAACATGCTTTTGGTGTTCGAGCAGGGGGACTTGATCCATGAGGATCTTGATGGTCTCGGCGTGGCCGCTAGGAACGACGGTGATTTTGTTGAGAGCGTTGGCAAGAGAAGGATTTGCGGCAGAAATCTCAAGGAATTTTTGGTCGTCCATGATGAGAATAGTACGAATACTGCCGGACTCTAACACTGGGAGCAGAGCACTGGAAATATTGACTGAGCCGGGGCCATCTTCGAAGAAAAGATGGGCATTGTCTAGGCAGAGGATGATGTTTTTGGCGGAGTAGATTTCGTTGAAAATATTGATGATGGTGTACTCGAGCTCGCTTTCGTTGCTAGTGGCAGAGATAAGACTGGGAGCGTCGAGGGAGTAAATTTGGCGGTATTTGAGGGAGGCGGGGATGTCGCTGTCGGCATTCATAAGGAGCTCGGCGAGGGCATTTACGATGGTGGACCGGCCGCTGCCGTAGGCGCCAACAAGGGCGACGTTTTGGCGGCCGCCGTGGGTGAAGATGTCGATAATTTGGCTGATAATCTTGGTGTGGTCGGCCTGCTGCAAATGTGTGCGAGTGCCGGAGTAGCGTTCGGATAGATTAATAGCGAATTTTTGCAATGTGGGCGTGTAGCCGAAGGCGAGGTCTCTGGCGATGCCGCCGGTGTGGACGGGCTTGCGGGCATCTTTGACTAAGCCATTGAGGTAATTAAACCAGATGATACCTTGGTGTAAGTCGTCCATGGTGAGCTGGAATTGGGCTAGAAGAGAGTCGTAGCCGGGCAAGCTGGCGATGATAGCTACAGCGAGGACGGCGCCGGTGATTTCTTCGGACTGAGTGGCTTCGCGAATAGCGTGAGCGGTGTGGTAAATTGGTTCGGTGGTAGCTGGCAAGAACTGTGATATTTCTGTAAAAAGAGGAAGAGGTAAGCCAAAACGCGCCATGATAAAAGTGCCGCTGGTGGTCTTGGGGAGGATTTGTACGAAATCTGCAGGGGTGGTGCGGCTGGAAAGTAGCAGTAAGAGATCTTCGGAGATGACGTCGGTGAAAGTGCCGGATGGGCCGATGGGAATATCGGCGAGGGCGGTCTGAATCCAGAAAATTAGCATGGCTGGTAAGACGGAACAGCCGAGCAAAGTCCAGCCGACAGGAGACTGAAAATATAATAGTGCGATGCCTCCAGCGAGCAAAGCGATAAAGACCATCAAAGTGAGGGCAAGTACGGGTGGCGTGCGCAAAATGTGCTTTTGGTGAGCTTTGCGTACACGAGGATTGTGGGGGTCGAAAGAATCTTTCATAGTGTGAACCCTGTGATGGTAAGAATAATGCCAACGATGGGAAGTAGTGGGATAAAAGGCCAAAGAATAATAAGTAGTAAGCTAAAAATACCGCCGATTATTATAATGATGGTGCCGGCAATGAGTAATAATAATCGTGAAATAAACCCGATGACACGAGATACGAGCCTGTCTAGAAACATGTGGAATCTAAGGTCTAGAGAAGCGGAGCTAGAGGCGGTGCTGGCGGAGATTTGACGGTAAGGCTTGAAGAGAGTACGAATAAGGGAGCTCATAGAGAAAAAATCTGTAATGCTAGATAAAGTAGAGCGAAGGCGCCTCATAAAAACAAGCCAGCCATGAGAATACCACCAGATAAACATTTCTGCTATTGCCATAAGAGTATTATAACATGAATTGCTAAACATAAAAACAAGTCCAAAAGGACTTCTTTTTATGCTCGGTGACTCCGGTGCGAGTAAGCCTTCGCTATGCGAAGTCTTTCCGTTGGGCGTCGTTTCGGTAAATCTAGAATAAATTCTAGATTTGACCTCAACTCCTACAGCGGGCGAACTAGCGTTCTCCTCGCACTAGATATTATCCTAAACATAAAAACAAGTCCAAAAGGACTTCTTTTTATGCTTGGTGACTCCGGTGCGAGTCGAACGCACAACCTTTTCCTTAGGACGGAATTGCTCTATCCATTGAGCTACGGAGCCATAGTGTGTTAAATAATATGTGATATAATTATAACATGAAATTATTCTCAAAGAAAGAAGTAAAAAAAACAGAAGAAGAAAAAATAGAGGCGCGGCGCGAGGAGGTACTGGCAGCAGGGCGAAAGTTTAAGTACCCTCTGCAGTGGACGCGGTATCGCGTAGTGATAAATACTGTGTTGATAGCTTTGGTGGTATTTACGATGGTAGTGATGGGGGTGTGGTTGGCGCTGTATCGTGTGGGGATGACGGATGACTTGCTTTTTAATGTGACTAAGGTAGTGCCACTATCGGTAGCGTCGGTAGACGAGGAAAAGGTGAGGTTTTCGGATTATTTGATGTTTTATCGTAGTAGCATGATATCTATAGAGCGGCAGTCTGGGAGCCAATTTGATGAGGAATCTTTTGACGAATTGAGAGCAAAGTATAAACGCGCAGCGTTGACCGAGGCAGAGAAATATACTTATGCGATAAAGTTGGCAAAGGAACAAAATATTACCGTAACACAAGAAGAGATAAATGAAGAATTTAATAGACATTTGAACATTGGCGGGGTGGACCGTAGTGAGGAAGGATTTTTGAAGATAATTCGGGATAATTTTGGCTTGAGTAAGAGCGAATATGAGAGGATGCTGTATTTGACGCTAATGAAGGCGAAAGTGGAGATAGCTATAGATGAAAAGGCAAATAAAACGGCTGACAAGGTAGAAAAGATGCTGGTCGAGAATGGTAATGACTACAAGAGCGTGGCGGAGCAACTAGGAGATGAGATTTCGTATGAGGAGACTGGTGGGATGGTGGATGACAAAAATATTGACGGAGGTAGAGCGGCGGAAGCAATGCGGCTAGAGCCAGACCAGAGTAGTGGTAAATTTGTATCTTCCAATGGCGATGGATATTATTTTGTAAAGTTGATTAAAAAAGACGAGTCGGAGGTGGATTTTGTGTCTATAAAAGTGCCATTTACGGAGTTTGAGGAAAGATTTGATGAGCTAAAGGAAGACGACAAGATAGTAGAGTATATTGAGACAGGGGAAGACGAGCAGATTTAACGGAGCGGTGGGATAGCATAATCTTTGCTTTGCTCTAAAAAACGAGAGCTGGACTCTCGTTTTATAAAATACGTACTCCAAGGTGTATATGCAATATGGTGCGAGCGAAGAGACTCTAACTCTCGACCTCTTCCTTGGCAAGGAAGCGCTCTAAACAACTGAGCTACGCTCGCATGTAGTCTTATTATAGCATAGATTTTTATTTTTTGTGAAAAATTATATGTTATAATGGTTATATAAATTAAAAGGAGAAAATATGTCCACAGGTGGAATTATAGCAATTGTGATTGTCGTAGTAGTAATAATAATCATCATTGCGATTATTGCGGCCTACAATGGCCTGGTAAAGTTAGACGAGCGCGTGAATGAGGCTTGGTCTGATATTACCGTACAACTTAAGCGCAGGTCGGATTTGATTCCGAATCTTGTAGAAACCGTAAAGGGGTACACCAAGCACGAGTCTGAAGCAATCAAGCAGGTGTCTGATGCTAGAGCGAAGATGATGGGTGCGAGAAGCGTAGAAAGTACTGCTGAGGCAGACAAGAGCATGCTAGGTGCTTTGTCGCGAATTATGGCGGTGACAGAGTCTTACCCAGAGCTAAAGGCTGATACGAATTTTCAGCAGCTGACCGCTGAGCTTTCTGACACGGAAGATAAAATTCAGGCAGCAAGGAGATTTTATAATGCTGGCGCAAAGGAACTTAATACTAAGATAAAGACTTTCCCAACCAACATCATTAATAATCTCGTGGGGCATTTTAAAAAACGCGAGTATTATGAGGTGGATGAAGCGGAAAAACTTAAAGTTCAGAATGCTCCAGAAGTAAAATTCTAGCAAGTCTTATAGGCGTAAGGGATACGATATGTATAAACAAATTGCCGAAAACAAGCGCAGAACTATTTTTATAATATTGGGGTTTGTAGTGATGGTTGGCGCGATTGCGGGAGTGTTTGCCTATTTGTATAGAGACCCATGGATAGCTGTATGGACTGTAGTGGTGTCAGTAATTTACGCCTTGGTGCAGTATTGTTGCGCTGGAAGTATAGCGATGGCTATGACTGGCGCGAGAGAGGTTACTAAAAAAGATAACCCAAGACTATATAATATAGTAGAAAATCTTTCTATTACTACTGGGTTGCCTATGCCTAAGGTGTATGTAATAGACGATAAAGCGCCAAATGCTTTTGCTACCGGGCGAGACCCAAAACATGCAGCAGTGGCGGCCACGACTGGGCTACTAGATATTATGAACGACAAAGAATTGACGGCGGTAATGGCACATGAGATGTCACATGTAAAGAATTACGATATAAGAGTAAGTATGATAGTGTTTGGGCTAGTATGCGTAGTAGGGCTAATATCTGATTTTGGGTTTAGATTTATGTATTACGGAAACAGACGACGTGATAACGAAGGCAGCCCGGTGGGATATGTGCTGATTTTGATAGTGGCAATACTTTCGCCAATAGTGGCTAGTATTGCGCAAATGGCTGTATCGCGGCAACGTGAATATCTGGCTGATGCATCAGCCGTGAATATTACTAGATATCCAGAGGGGATGATAGATGCACTTAAGAAGTTGCAGTCGCATACGCAGCCAATGAAAAGTCAGAATATTGCGACTGAAGCTATGTATATTAATAATCCGCTGAGAAAGGGATTATTTAGCAACTTGTTTAGCTCACACCCGCCAATAGAAAAGAGAATAGAAAGGCTAGAACATGGCAAACAAACATTTTGAGAAACGTAGACGTGGAGTTACGCATCACCAAGCTAGACCGGGCGTTGTTCATACTGCTATGTCGGTTTCTTCGCGTGGGACTAGTAAGCAGAGAAGAGTAAAGGATAAGACAGTGGAGAAAATGTTGGCCAAGGAAGAGAGACCGGCCAAAGTAGAGCGTGAGAAAAAAGGCGTAAGGATAAGATTACTTGAGATAAAAGGTAAATCAAAAGAAAAGCGAGCTAAGCGAGTGAGACTGCACAGGACTTTTAGGCGGTCTTATAGGGAAGATTATCGACGTGACTTAGAGGTGCCCGGCATAATGTATCACGTATTTGCGGCGTTTAGGGTAATTTTTAAGAACTGGAAACTATTTGTGCCGTTGCTAGTGATAGTAGTATTGATGAATGTAGTATTAGTAGGCATAATGAGTGAGTCTTCGTATAAGCAATTTCAGGATGTGCTAGACGAAACTACTACGCAAGTGGCGGGGGGAGATATAGGCAATGTGGCAAAGGCTGGATTACTTTTGATATCTACGGTGACTACGGGGGGCTTATCTGGTGAATCTTCGGAGGCTGCAACGATATTTGGTGTAATAGTGTTTTTGATGATATGGTTGACGACGATATTTTTGCTAAGACATAGGCTGGCTGGCCATAAGGTAAAATTGCGTGATGGATTGTATAATGCTATGACGCCGCTGATATCTACATTTGTGGTGTTTGCTGTGGCGGTAGTACAGTGTATACCTATATTTGTTTTGATAATAGTGTATTCGGCAGCAGTGCAGACGGAGTTCTTAGCGACGCCATTCTATGCACTGGTATTTTTCATATTTGCGGCTTTGATGATATTAATTTCGGGGTATTTGTTGTCCAGTACGATAATGGCCTTGGTGGCTGTGACGGCGCCGGGCTTGTATCCGATGAAAGCAATGCACGCCGCGAGTGATTTGATGATGGGAAGGAGAGTAAAGTTTGTATTGAGGATAGTGGCGTTGGCTTTGGTGTTAGTAGTAATGTGGATAGTGATAATGGTGCCATTGATAGTGTTTGATCTATGGATGAATACGTTTGAATGGACTAGCGAAATACCTTTTGTGCCGGTATGCTTGAATGTGATGACTTGTTTTACCGTGATGTATTTGTCGGCGTATTTTTACTTGTATTATAGATGGATGCTTAATTACGAGGGCTGAGATTTTTAGTAAAAAGCTTGAAGAAATGAGCGTGAAAAACAGAAGTGAATTCTGTTTTTTCTTTTTGATTATGATAAAATATAGATAATGAATAGAATTGAGGCGGAAAAAAGAATC
>JAFOJM010000032.1 GCA_017420185.1 Candidatus Saccharimonadota bacterium
AATAAAAATAAAAAGAAAGGAAAAAGATGTTACACATTAATAAAACAAAAAAAATTGCGTTGTCTGTGGCTGCCGTTTCTGCGGTTGCATTACCGTCAGTCGTAGCTGCAACAACTACATTGATCTCCGCAAACGACAGTTTTGCGGCAGGTGTGCCGTCTGGATTTAATGACCAGAATTTTTATAATTGCGTGTTGGCGGAGTTTCAATCAGAGTACCCAGACGAAACCGTGGCATCCTCTGGTCTCACTGACTCCCAATTAGCCAAAATTAAAACCTTGGATTGCAATGGCGCGAACGCACAGGACAACCAAAAAATTACAGATTTAACTGGACTACAGAAAATGTACGAGTTATACGATCTGAAATTGCATTCTAATAAGATATCCGCAATAAATGTGGCCAGCAACACGGACTTAGTCAGGATTGACGTATCCGATAATCAACTGTCATCAATAGATGTCAGGAACAATACGAATTTAAAAACCCTTGCGCTATATGACAATAATATCTCGTCTTTAGATGTAAGCAAAAATACCGAGTTAACACAACTGGCTGTATATAGGAACAAACTCACATCCATAGATGCGACTAATAATACTAAATTATTGCAGATATATGCACAGAACAACAGTTTGGCGTCAATAAATACTAGTAACTGTACCGCTCTGGCTCTTTTAGTCTTGTCTGATAATAAGCTCACCTCCGTTAACCTAAGGAATAACCCCGAGTTAACAATGGTATACCTGCACAATAATCTTTTGACTACTTTAGACGTCAGTAGAAATACGGCACTTGAGCTTCTATCAGTTCATGAGAATAATCTAACCGAACTAACGGTAAGTAGCAACCCAGAACTAAAGCATCTCTATGTGGATAATATTTTGGTTACTGCTGGGATTGAAAATATGAGTTTATCTTCCGGGGAGGCAGAGTTCGATTTGACAGGTCTTAAATTTATTTCTGACGAGGGCAATACTACCATAAATAATACTAATAACTATACTTACAATGGTACTAACAAGAAATTGACAGTAAACAATTTCGCTGCGACTGGTGGCTTTGCAGTCGTTTCTCCAAAAGATGCCAGCAAGGAGCTAAGTGATTATAAAAATTTCAAATTAAGGTTAGGGGAAGTTGATCAATCCAACCCGGGCGATGACGACGACGCTGACGATACGGTTGTTCCAGATACTTCAGTGAAAACTGATAAGACTACAGACGCTGAGGTAAAGACACCAGATACTGGTTCCATGACAAGAGAAGACAAAGATAACATTTCATTTATTTCATATCTTTCACCAGTACTTATTATAACGATGATGTCTATACTATTCTATGCATGCGGAAGAAAAATCCTTATTCGCAAACGAATTGGCTTCTAGAGCATATATTAAAAACCGCAAAACTGTCCACATGACTTTAATTGTGGGCGTTTTGCTTGCAAACTCCTGAAGTAGTGTTATAATGGTAGCTATGGAGATAGCACGCGAAGATATAGCGCATTTGGCGAATTTGTCAGATTTTACGCTGAGTGATAAAGAGGCAGAATCTTTGGAAAGCGACTTGAAGGGGATTATAGGATATATTTCGCAGCTAGAAGAGCTAGATACGGACAAGGTTGAGCCGACTTACCAGGTGTTTGAAATGAAAAACGTATGGAGGGCGGATGAGATATCGACACAAGATGCCACACGTGAAGAGCTATTAGCAACTGCAAAAGAAGAAAAAGATAATCAAGTAAAGGTGCCGAAGGTATTATGAAGATAGCAGACAAAAAAACAAGCGCAGAAAAAATGGTGCGCGAAGCATTGATGAAAGCAAAACAATATGCAGACTATAATATATTTACTTTTTTGAATGAAGAGAATGCCATAAAAAAGGCGCGTGAGATAGATGAAAAAATAGCGCGCGGCGAGGAAGTAGGACGACTGGCCGGAGTGCCATATGCACTGAAAGATAATTTCCTTAGCCCAGAAGGGCAGACTACGGCTAGCGCACACATTCTGGAAGGATTTGTGTCACCAGTGACGGCCACGGCAGTGAAGAAACTAGAAGACGAAGGCGCCATCATGATAGGACGTACAAATATGGACGCTTTTGCGCACGGGTCGTCTACCGAAAGTTCATATTACGGGCCAACTTTAAACGCTCACGACCGCGAACGTGTAGCCGGCGGGTCGTCTGGTGGGTCCGCAGTAGCCGTAGCGCTAGGTATAGTAGAATTCGCTACTGGCACGGATACTGGTGGCTCTATACGACAGCCGGCGTCATTTAACGGCGTATATGGACTGAAGCCTACGTATGGCACTATCTCTCGCTACGGAGTAGTAGCGATGGCATCATCTACGGATTGTATTGGATTTTTTGCAAATACCCCAGAAGACATTAATCTGCTAATGGAAATAGCTAGCGGGCAAGATCCAAAGGACATGACGACTTTGCCGGACTATTACAATACAACTAAATTGACCAATAAAAATGTTAAAATTGGCATAATAAAGGATTTTGATAATGAGTCGGTAGATCCAGATATTCGTAAGGCGTTGACTAGGAAGATAAACTCGCTGAAGACTAAAGGGCACGAGATAGTAGAGCTAGAGATGCCGACCCTCAAATATGCTTTAGCGGCGTACTACATTATAGTACCAGCAGAGATCGCCAGCAACTTATCGCGCTACGATGGGGTACGCTATGGGTTTCGGTCAGAAAAATCAGAGGATTTGGATGCACTATATAAAAACACCCGCAGTGAAGGATTTATGCCAGAGAACAAGCGTCGGATAATGATAGGGAATTTTGTACTATCTAGTGGATTTTATGATGCATATTTCCTGAAGGCAGCCAAAGTACGTACCCTGATAGTGCAAGAATACGAAAAGGCTTTTGAAAAATGCGACTATATATTGTCCCCAGTGACGCCTAGCCCCGCATTCAAGCTTGGCGCAAAAACTAATGACCCAGTAGCAATGTATCTGGAGGACGCCATGACGGTACCGCTAAATTTGGCTGGGGTTCCAGGGCTAACTATCCCCGCAGGCAAGACAGAGGATGGGATAGCGCTAGGGCTACAGCTGGTAGGACCACGAAGAAGTGATAAAGCATTGATTGCATTTGCTAAGGAGTTACAAGATGAATAGTTATCTTATAATTATATCATACTTTTGTAAAAAAGTCAATACGCGACGTGTCTTGTTCCTCGATAACAATAAATCATATAGTAACTTGTACAGGAGGTGCGACTAATGGACGGCGGCGTAGTAATATTTATTTTGGCGGTACTAATAGTGGCGGTGTTTATATTTGTAGCGATACTGCTGACAGGGAAACGTGGGCATCATTTTAATGTAGAGGCATACCAGGCGAGATTTTTAGAGATAGAGAATAAGCTAAACAAAGACAACTCAGCTACTTATATGACTACCGTAATAGAGGCCGATAAATTGTTAGACAAAGCTATGATGGAGGCTGGATTGCCGGGCAAAACTATGGGAGATAGACTAAAGAGATCTGGTGGCAGATTTACCGAGCTAAATGCCGTATGGCGAGCACATAAACTACGCAATGCCATAGCGCATGAGCCTGGACTAGAAGTAGGGTACAAGCAAGCGCACAATGCACTAGCTATTTATAAGCAAGCTTTAAAGGATTTAGGAGCGATATGACAAAATACATTCCAACTATTGGCGTAGAATGCCACGTACAGCTGGCCACCAAGACAAAATTATTTTCCGAAGTAGACAATGATGCTAGAGGCAAGGAGCCGAATTCATGCGTATCACCGGTAGATTACGCTCTGCCTGGGATGCTGCCACGACTAAACGGCAAGGCTATTCAATATGCCATACTGGCAGGCAAAGCTATGAATTGCGAGATAAATACATACTCTAGATTTGACCGCAAACATTATTTTTACCCGGATTCGCCTAAGGGGTATCAAATTACACAATTTTATCATCCGATTATCGGCGAAGGCTATGTAAAGTTGCCGTCTGGCACAAGGATACGTATAGAGCATGCGCATTTGGAAGGCGATGCTGCGAAGCTAACACATTTTGATAATTATTCTTTAGTGGATTTTAATCGCGTAGACACGCCACTGATAGAAATAGTATCAATGCCAGATATACATTCGGCGGAGGATGCGCGAGATTATTGCAGGGAGCTGTGGAGGCTAATGTGTTTTGCAGGAGTCACGAATGGCGACTTATATAATGGTAATATGCGTTTTGACATTAATACCTCTATTGCCCCAGAAGGATCCGACGAGCTCGGCACCAGAACAGAGGTGAAGAATTTAAATTCATTCAAATCCGTAGAGCGCGCAGTGGCTTATGAGATAAAACGACAAACAAAGTTGCTCGAAAAAGGTGAAAAAGTAATACAAGAAACCAGAGGCTGGAATGATGCCACCGGCGAGACCACAGGACAGAGGAGTAAAGAGGAGGCAAAAGATTACCGCTATATGCCGGAGCCGGATTTGCCACCGATAAATTTGACCGCCGAATTTGTTGCAACTGAGGCGGAGAAACTGCCTATGATGCCTGTAGACTACCGTGAAAAGTTTGGCGGAGTGCTAAAAGGTGATATTTTAGAAATATTGTTGGATTATCCTAGCTTGATGTATAGATTAAACGAAATCGACAAAGCACATACCGTCGCAATTGCGAATTTATTCACATCTGTATTGCTGGCTGAAGAAAAGTCAGCGGAATACCTGAATGATTTACCAAGTGCCAAAGATTTGAATGAACTAGTCGAGATGAACGAGAAGAAAGAGCTGAGCTCTACCGCCACTAAGGAAGTATTCTTAAGGTTATTTGACCCACAAATGAAAGGCCGCGGAACGAAAAATATCGCGAAAGAGTTGGGGCTAATACAAGAAAATGATTTTGGCGCGCTAGAAGTAATAGTAGATACCGTGCTAGCAAAGCCGGAAACTCAGAAAGCACAGGCTGACTACAAGGCGGGCGAAGAAAAAGTGATTGGATTCCTGGTGGGACAGGTGATGAAAGAGTCCCATGGTAAGGCTAATCCGTCTGCGGTGCAAGAGATTTTACGAAAAAAGTTAGCATAAGCAGTTGACATTGAACTGTATGTGCGATAGAATAATGGGATAGGTGAAACATTATCTATGTTTCCCTTGTGTTATTAAAACGATTCATCCGAAAAAGAAGGGGGGTCTTGTATTGATAATAGGATTATTAGCGTTTCCTATGCCGATCAATGAGATGGCGACGGCGGTGAATAGCCGCGCCAATCTTGGCTTATGGGCTATAGTCCCAGACAACTGGACGACCCCGCCTGCACACCACATCGAGAAGTCACAGCTTAAGAAGTTATTCGTCGCCTACCTTTATAAGGTGGCGCCGACCTAGCTTTGGAGGCTACTGAGCCCGCATTGTGGCTTCCGAGGGTTTGGTAGGCTCGGTGGTAATCCACAGGCTTTACTTGCAGTGCATGTTTATATGTGCGCAAGACTATAGGTATTTTACCAAATCGCTTCAAGACTACAGCAAAGCACATTTGCACACACATCGTTTTTACTTTTTCGTTTTAATAGCACCATCCGCACTTTAGCAGACATGCAGAACTCTGGCTGGCACTAGCCCCATTGACGTTCAACACCTCCTTAACACCTTACTTCTTTACCCATCCTTTATCAAGTCCCAAATGGTGCCAGAAGAGGCAGTGTGTGTCCGCGACTTATTAAAAGCCCCAGCGCAGCAGTGTTGGGGTTTTTCTTGGTTTAAAAATAAAAAAAATATGATATAATCGTGTAGAGATGTCTTGTTTTTAATGTAAAACTACAAAGACCTAAGTTAATAAATAATAAAGGAGTATATGGCTGAAGTAAAAGATTTAGCAAAACTACGCAATATCGGTATCATTGCCCATATTGACGCAGGCAAAACTACTACCTCGGAAGCGATACTATATCGTACGGGGCTTAAACACAAAATTGACCTAGTAAAGGGCGGCACCGGCGGCGCTGACACCGACTGGATGGAGCAGGAAAAAGAACGTGGTATTACCATTACCTCTGCAGCTGTGACGGTATATTGGAAAAACCATCAGATTAATATTATCGATACCCCAGGGCATATCGACTTTACCGCTGAGGTGGAGCGTTCACTTCGCGTGCTCGATGGTGCTGTAGTGGTATTCGACGGCAAAATGGGCGTAGAGGCACAGTCTGAGACCGTGTGGCGACAGGCTACCAAGTACGGTATCCCACGTATTTGTTTTGTCAATAAAATTAATCAAATCGGTGGAGATTTTTACAAATCTTTGGAGTCTATTCATAAGAGACTATCCAAAAATGCCGTAGCAATACACTTGCCGATAGGGTTTGAAAAAGATATCTGCGGCGTAGTAGACTTGGTGGATATGAAGGCCTACACTTACAAAGATTATGCCGACCACGAGCTTACAGTGGGTGAGATCCCAGAAGATATGAAGGAAAAGGCCAAGAATGCTCGCTCTATGCTAATAGAGGAAGCTGTACAGGCCGATGAAGACCTAATGAACAAATTCTTCGAAGAGGGGGAAGACGCTATCACGACAGACGAGCTAAAAGCGGCTCTACGCAAGCGTGTGCTTGATGGTGATTTCTTCCTAGTAACCGGTGGTGACGGCCGCGGTGTGATAGTAGAAAAGGTACTAGACCTCATGACCGATTATTTGCCTAGCCCATTAGACCGTGACCAGGGCCAAACGGTAGGGACAGACCCTAAGACTGGCGACCAGATTGTACGCAAAGCTGACAATTCTGAACCTTTGACTGCGCTAGCATTCAAAATTGCTACAGACCCATTTGTGGGTAAGCTAATCTTTATTCGTGTATATGCTGGTAAACTGAAATCTGGCGACACGGTATACAATGCTACCACTGGGGATAAAGAGCGTATAGGGCGCTTGGTACGAATGCATGCCAACGATCGTAAAGATATCAACGAAATCGGCGCAGGTGATATAGCCGCGGTGGTAGGCTTAAAGAACTGTACTACTGGTACTACACTTTGCGATCCTGCACACCCGATACTGCTAGAGTCTATAGATTTCCCAGATCCACCAGTATCTATTGCTGTAGAGCCTAAGACCAAGGCCGACCAAGAGAAAATGGGTATCGGGCTATCTAAAATGGCTGAGGAAGACCCAACTTTCCGCGTGCATACCGACGAAGAAACTGGCCAAACCATTATTTCTGGTATGGGTGAGCTACACCTAGAGATTATCATCGATCGCTTGAAGAGGGAGCATAATGTTGAGGCCAACACCGGTGCCCCACAGGTAGCATATCGTGAAACCATTCGTGGTACCGCCGAGGCGCAAGGTAAGCACATCAAGCAGTCTGGCGGTCGTGGTCAATATGGTGACGTATGGATTAAGTTTGAGCCAAATGAAGCGGGGAAGGGCTTTGAGTTTATCGACCAGATTAAGGGTGGCGTGGTGCCACAGGAATACCGAAAGCCAGTACAAAAAGGCGTAGAAGATACACTCGCTGGTGGCGTAATTGCCGGATACCCAGTAGTAGACATCAAGGCTACACTGTATGATGGTAGCTACCATGATGTAGACTCGAGCGAGCTTGCCTTTACTTTGGCTGGCGCACTAGCTACACGTGAGGGTATTAAACGTGCCAATCCAGTACTATTAGAGCCTGTGATGAAGCTAGATATTACTACACCGGAAGAATTCATGGGCGACGTAATTGGTGACATCAACTCTCGCCGTGGACGCATAGACGAAATGGAAGATTTGAACGGTGGCGCCAAGCTAATCAAGGCATTTTGTCCACTAGCAAATCTATTTGGCTACACTGGTGACTTGCGCGGTATGACACAGGGCCGTGCAGCTTCTAGCATGGAGCTATACGGCTACGAGGAAGTACCACCTAATGTGGCTAATGAGATCATAGAGAAGAGGAACTCTAAGTAGCTCAAGAAAGTACAAAAATCGGGTTTAGCGCCCGATTTTTTGTTGACAAAAGAAATCCCCACTTCTATAGAAGCGGGGATTACAGGGGGGAGCGATAGTAATGTCATGTCGTGAATTTTATAATGTACAGCGGGTAAGTCTTTCAATAAGAGCAGCATAGGCGCGCGCCGTTGCCTCAATTATCTCGGGCGTAAGCTCGGGATGCTCGATACCAAGAGTCTTTTGTTCTGCGATAAAATCTCTGATAATTTGCTTGTCCATCGATTTGAATTTTTTGCGGCCAGAAACATCTTTCGTCTCGTACATATACCGCGACGAATCCGGTGTAAGCAACTCGTCGCCGAATCGGATTGTGCCGTAGCGGTCGACGCCAAGCTCAAACTTGGTATCCATCAGTATGAGGCCGCGCTGAGCTACATATTGATATGCATCTTTGTAAAGGTTGATGCACAACTCACGGACAGTTTCGGCTGTATCGGCTGAATGGCCTTCGGCGCAAAGGATGTTAGCAAATTCATCGAAGGTGATGTTTTCGTCGTGTTGGCCCTGAGGCGCCTTGGTGGTAGGCGTGAAGATTGGCTCTAATTCATCGCCTTTTTTGAGGCCTCTCGGCAAAGTTTCGCCACAGAATACGTATTGACCTTGCTGGTAGGCAGTCCAGAGGCTACCGTACATACGGCCGCGCACGATACACTCGATAGGGAACATTTTGAGTTTTTCCATTTTGGTGCATCTGCCCGCAAGCTCTTTGGTATTAAACTCTGGATCGTCAAGCTTTCCGTACGGATTGATAAGTGGGATCGTGTCTACATTGCAACAACAGTATGCCGTATCGTAACCTTCGCTTTCTGCCCAGATAGACCAGAAGGCCGACAAGGCAGTCAAGTATTTGCCTTTGCCGGGTATTTCTGCGTTCAAAATTTTGTCGAATGCAGACACTCTGTCAGTAGCACATAAGATAAGTTTGGTGCTGTCTGTGCTTTCGTACACGTCTCGGACTTTGCCCGAAAATTTAAGCTTATATTCCGTAATTATCACTCCTTAATATAAATGTGCTCCCCTTTTTAATTGTATCATAATTTAGACAAAAAGTCAAGACTGGACAGGGAAAGCGAAAAAAATAGCCGGTCTATGGACCGGCTATTTGACACATGATATTTATCTTCTACCAAAGAAACGTTTTTTGGCGGTGGACCTTGCCACAATGTACGTTCCTACGGAAATTGCAGAAATGCTTATGGCGATAATGGTAGGAATATTTATGCCGCCAGTGGTGCTAGATGCGCTGCCTGTAAACATACCAGTTTCCGGAGCTTTGTCTGCTATCTTGATAGTTTGACCTTCGTCGTCTAGATCCTCATGGGATACTATGGTGTCATAGTCGTCTGTGGTGGAATTTAAAATCAATGCTTTTTCAAATACTACTACATCGGTGCCGCCGAGGCCAGTTGCATCAAACTTGAATTCCATATCTACTTCGCCGCAGTCTTCCTCTGGAGTAATTGTGATAGACTTGGACACAACTTCATTGTTGGACTTAATTGGTTCACCAGTTGACTTGTTCATAAGAGTACCTATGATGGTATATTCTTTGCCAGCCACTAGGCAGTACTTAATACGGTCATTTATAGTAGCCTCCCCATCCGCGATGATAGTCTTATCGCCATCGCTAGCATCTGTAGCCGTAGTGCCTAAGGAGACTACTCTGATAGTCTGGTCTGGATCATCTATCTCCTCATGCGAGGTAATAAGCTCATTGTCAAGATAGAGAGATTCAAATACAACTAGATCCTTGCCACCGAGCTCACTGCTGTCGAATTCAAAGGTCATTTCTGCGGTACCACAGCTTGTGGTGGGGGTAAAGGTTACTTCGCTTGTGACCGGCTCTCCTCCGATGAGAAGCTCTTTGCCCGTAGATTTATCCATGAGCTTACCTTTGATTGTATATTCCTTGTTAGGAACGACACAGTATTCTACGACATCTTTGATGTATGAGGTGGTACCTGCCTGGACGAACTTGTCACCGTCTTCTGCATCGGTAGCAGTAGTGTCTAGGGAGACACCTTTATTGTTGAATGTTAAGTGCCCTGTGCCACCATTTCGGTCAAGCGTAATCGTTTTTGAGGTAGGTGGAGTAAGTATATAATAATTATTGGTGCCAGACTCTTCTATCCTGTATTCAACTCCTAACGGGAGATTTTTAAATGTAACTTTGCCAGTACCGTCAGTTATTGTTGCTTCTAGCATCTTAGCCCCGTTATCAAAGAATGGTCCTCCATTCTCATTGATTCCTGCTGCGTAAATTCGGTGACCAGAATTATTGTAAAGCGTAAACTTAATACCGTCAAATTCTTCACCAGAACATTTACTTTGAGTTTTGCTGTCGCATTTTTTTACTTCTATATTGCCATATTCTGGATTGCCATCCTCGATCCAGACTACGTTCTGGATGCTGGGGTCACCATCTGGATTCTTGGGATCTATTTGATATAACACATAATTTTGTGCCATTAACCATGTATCCTCTGAATTATTTATCGCCCTGGTTAAATATTCATTCATCGCATTTATCAGTGCCGTTTCGTCCGCCGTGATATCACTTGGAAGGCCACCACCATACAGATATGCCACCAATAAATGCATAAATAGGTATTTGAGATTCTTTTTGCCAGCAGCGTTAGATACATTCGGGATATAGCCGCTAACACCTGATCCAGGTGCAGAAAGACCATTCCATCTGCTCGAACTCCATTTTGCAGTATCGGAAAAGTCAAACCATCCATCCATAATAGCATTAATAGTAGTACCATCCACACGAATGTCTCCAGCTTCTGTGCCATAGACTGACGACATATAGATTGCTAGTTTTATCTTGTCATTGTCTAGCGGGTATCTAGTATACTGTGCCCCACCCTCTTCTTGACCTGGAGCTTGTTCTGTCGGTTCTATGCAATACGCATCGTATTTTATCGTCTGGCCATTTGCGTCCGATACGCCAATAGTCGGGGTACTGAGTCGCCAGTTTATATCGTCATTACCGCTGGCAGACGCGTTATAGAGCACCCAGCTATCTTTTGGGGCTCTTATCGTAACCGTGCCCTCATTGCCGTTGGCAGGATCGGCTGCGTTGACGTGAAATATGCTCGCTATTTTGGTTGCCATAAATACACCGCCAGCTATAAAAGCTATACCGAGCACAGACAGCGTAGCACGTTTAAAAATTTTGATTTTTGATAGTTTTATCATGTTTTTCCTTTTTGTTATTATTTTTGTGTTAGACCTTTGTACCCCTTATTATATACATAAACTTTATATTGTCAAGTACTTTTTGAGACTTTTTTTATAAAAAATGTTTACTTGTGGAAAA
>JAFOJM010000033.1 GCA_017420185.1 Candidatus Saccharimonadota bacterium
ATACGCCTACCTGGACAGATATTGGCTTGGCGCCGGTGGGCTTTATTATTTCTACGCTCCTAGCAGCTGGGCTAGTAGCAATCTTTAATTTATTTCCATGGTTTGATGCTGAACAGACTCAAGAAGTAGGTTTTAGCGTGTATCTAGCGGGGATAGATCGGGTGGTGGCTTTTATCATATTGGTAGTCATAGCGCCAATCGCTGAAGAATTGATTTTTCGTGGCTGGCTGTACGGGAAATTGCGCCCGATGCTTTCTGTCAGGATGTCCGACCGCGCGTCGATGCTGATTTCTATATTCCTGGTGTCGTTACTTTTTGGCATTGTGCATTTACAATGGAATGTAGGGGTGAATGTATTTGCAATGTCTATAGTATTATGTGGGCTGCGTGAAATTACTGGTACCGTATATGCTGGTATTTTGACCCACATGATAAAGAACGGAGTAGCATTTTACCTACTATATATTTTAGGTATAGGGTAAAGAGTATACTTTGCAGTGCGCGAGAAGACATAAAAAAGCCCGCGACAAGCGCGAGCTTTGAATTGGCTGGCTTATCGCTTTAGCCGCCAATTCTGAATTTCAAGTTTAACGAGATTCAGGCAAGATTTAGGATCGTTTTCTTGCTTATCATATTTGTCGAGCGGAAGAGGTACACGTGCGTTAGCGCGCGAAGTAGAACGCAACGATTCTAGCGGCACTCCCCTACAGACTTTCATGGCCGTCTCTGCGTCCAGACCTATCATGTTAGCGTAAGTCAGCTGCTCTGGTGTAGGATTAGCTAATCCAAGCTCTTGCCCCTGATAGATGCAGACGGCACGAGGATTAGCCTGAAATATCTGGTGCGTACCCCAGATAGAATTCCAGCACCCGTGAGAGAACCGCGGACTATCGTGCGATTCAATGTCGACCATATATTTCGGGTTTAATGCCGAGTTTTTTAGCTTTTGCTTGAACTCTTTCGCGCCCGAATTGATGGTTGATTTTAATAAAACATTCATTACAAAATCAACCTGAGTATTGGCCGCATAGTAGTCTGCTATGTCACCGAAAGTAGGATCAAAGCATTCCATCATCAAGAACGGATGACTGAGATGGCTAGGAAAAATTGCATTGAGTACTTTGGGCGCCTGCATGCGGAAGATTAAATCGTTAAACTTCAAGGTATCACGATAAAAATCTTTGTTAATACCCTGAGGTACATCCAGGCGAAAACCCGCAACGCGATACTCTTTGGTCCAGAATTTAACAATATCGCGAAACTCATGCACTAGTGTTTGGTCGGGCGTATGATCGTCTATCGGGAACCAGTTAAGGTCGGCCTGAGTTTCGTGAAAAAGATGACAATAGTACTGGCCATACTGTGCATCATACTTCCATGCTGGGCCCTCGTCAAAAAGATTTTTCCAACCAGGACGATCATAGTTACTCCAGCAATAATATTCTGGATGCTCGCGGAACCATGGATGATCTACAGAGGTATGATTGAGAACCAAATCCAGTAGAACCCCAATATTGTACCGACGTGCAGTTTCGACAAAATCGTCGAATTCCTCCATAGTACCATATAGTGGATCGATAGCCCGATAATCGGAAACGTCGTAACCATGGTCATGCTGAGGCGACTTTAATATGCCGCTAAGCCAAACGTAGTTTGCGCCCAGGGCAGCTATGCGCTTTAGATGATACTGCATCTCCCTGAGGCTAGGCCAAGCTCCAGCCCAAATCTGATAAACCAATATTTTTGCCATAGAGAAACACCTCCTTCTCGTATTTTTGGCAAAAAATCAATAAGATACTAGGTATCTTATTAATTATAGCACAAATAAGCTAAAATGTCAATACTACCTCTGTTATATTGAGCGTGGTATAATGAGAAGTATGAGATTTTCGAAAACTTTTATCAAGACTTTACGCACGGCGCCAAAGGATGAAACCGCCAAAAATGGCGCACTTCTTACCCGTGCAGGCTATATTCATAAAGAGATGGCCGGGGTGTATGATTATTTGCCACTAGGACTTCGCATAATTGAAAACATTAAGCGTGTGATTCGTGAAGAGCTAAATAAGCTAGGTTGTGAAGAGGTGCAGATGTCTGCGCTGCAAAACCCAGAGCCATGGGAGAAAACTGGCAGATTTTCAGATCAAGAAGTAGATATTTGGTTTAAAACTAATCTATCTAGTGGCGGAGAATTGGGTTTAGCACCTACGCACGAAGAGCCGATCACTAATATGCTAAAATCTTATATCTCTAGCTATAAAGATTTGCCGCTCTATGTATATCAATTTCAGACGAAGTTCCGCAATGAACTTAGGGCGAAATCTGGGATTTTGCGTGGACGTGAGTTCTTGATGAAAGATTTGTATAGCTTTCATACTTCCGAGGAAGATTTAGATAGATTTTACGCGGAGGTAGAGAAGGCCTATGGGCGAATTTTTGCTAGGCTAGGCATTGGCGAAGATACATATGAAACATTTGCAAGTGGCGGGATATTTGCTAAATATTCACACGAATTTCAGACCATATTGCCGGTGGGAGAAGATACGATTTATTATAACACTGACAAATCTGTAGTATTGAACAAAGAAGTATACAATGACGAAGTGTTAGAGGATTCGGGCGCTGCTGGTGAAAAGTTTGAAGAAACTACCGCTGCAGAGGTAGGGAATATATTTAAGCTGAAGTTTAAATACTCTGAGCCGCTAGAACTGAAATATATAGATGAAGAAAACAAGCAGCAGACCGTATATATGGGCTGCTATGGCATAGGTGTATCGCGTGTGATGGGGGTAATAGCGGAAAAATTTGCGGACGATAAGGGTTTGGTCTGGCCAGAAGAAGTAGCACCATATAAATACTACCTGGTAGGGATTGGTGAAAATGGTATGGCGGAGGCGGAGAAGTTTTACGCAGGACGCGAAGATACGACGC
>JAFOJM010000034.1 GCA_017420185.1 Candidatus Saccharimonadota bacterium
AAGACATCACCATAGCAGCCGGAGAGACCATTACTCTCCCACAGAACACTTACACCAGAACAGGCAGTGTCTTCACTAACTGGAACACAGTAGCAGAGCCTACCGAACAAGATCCAGGTGAAGACTACGAAGACCAAGCAGACTTCACTGCTCCAAGTGAATCCGCAGACATTACACTCTATGCTCAGTGGGCTTACACTACTACCATCACCTTCAATGGCAATGGAGCAGATAGTGGCAGTATGAGCGATCAGACCATAGTAGCAGGCGCCCCACAGAACCTTACACCTAATGCTTACGCTAAGGATGGCTATATCTTCAATGGCTGGAACACAGTACAGACTCCTACACCAGAGAACCCAGGCACAGCCTATGCAGATAAGACACAATACAATGCTAGCACTACCCAGCCAGAAAACATCACTCTTTATGCGCAGTGGACGCAACCTACCATGCAAAATGTAGCATTGTGGGGCAGTACGCTTAGCCAAGGCGATACCATGCAGGTACCAGACATTCGCGATGGTAAATCCTACTGGGTAGCCAAGCTCGCTGATGGCAACATCTGGATGACTCAAAACCTAGACCTAGACATAGACTCCACTAAAACCTATACTCCAGCAGACACCGATATTCCGGCCAACTGGACGCCAGTGCGTAGTACTACAAATAGTACTACGTGGGATACTAGTACCACTGGACGAACTGTCCCACATTCCTACGACCCAGGCAATCTTTACTGGAATGGCAATGTAACTACTAGTGGTGGTAGCCTTAGCGACAGAACCACAACAGATCCATCTGCTACGTCTGGTGGTACTCACTATCATGTAGGCAACTATTACAACTGGACTGCTGCTGTAGCTATTAATGACTCTAGCTCATATACTACACAATATACAGACGTAAATCAATCCATCTGCCCAGCCGGCTGGAGACTACCTACCTATAGCGGTGATAAGTCTTACCTAAACCTAAAGGATACCCAAGGCTTAACTGCTGGCACTAGTGGTAATATCCAAAATAGCCCGGTATACTTCGTATATGGTGGCTACTGGCGCGGCAGTTGGAGTGTCGTAGGTAGCGGCGGGCGCTATTGGTCTAGTGTGGTTAAGGGCAGTAGCGGTTCGTACCGGCTCGGTTTCGATGCCAATGGCTATCTGAACCCTCAGAGTTACGACGGTAGGGATTACGGCTACTCATTGCGATGCGTAGCTAGGTAGGTTTAGCATTTCTTACCTCCAGCCTTTTAGGGCCCAGCGTAGCCCCCACTTAGTGGGGGCTACTAATCCCCAGGGCACATTTAAGCGCCCACAAGTCCCGGTCAAGATTGCCACAAAGAGAGCTGCTTTGCTTGCACTTGGCGTTACAAGTATAATATATGTATGCAGCGTCAGTATACCGCTATAGATCTTAAGTCTTTCTACGCATCGGTAGAGTGTGTAGAGCGTGGGCTAGACCCACTTACTGCCCAAGTAGCCGTTGTAAAATTTACCAATCTTGTGCTATAATAGAAGGAATTAAGCGAGGTAATATGTTAGAAATATTTGTGACTTCTAGGGTGCGGCGTAAAATTATCGTGGTATTTGCAAAATACCCAGATTTCAAGACCCACGTACGTGGACTAGCTAAGCTGATCAAAGAAGATCCAGGCAACATCCAGAGGGAACTAAACCGCATGGTGGAAGGCAAATTCCTCCTAGCTACCAAGAAAGGCAAGACCAAAATATATCAGACCAACAAGCAATTTCCGATCTTAAAAGAGCTTCAGAGTATAGTAATCAAAAGCCAAAAAGGTAACAAGCCTAGCAAGACTATAGGCTAGTATAAAAATAACTATAAACAAAATGAGTAAAATATTTGAACAGCTATTAAAATTGCGTGGGCTAGATGCGGGATTTTTGCACCCGCAGTACGACCACACCGCAGACCCATATATATTACCAGGGATGCGCGAAGCCATAGACCGTATTAAGCGCGCCGTGCAAGATAAGGAAAAGATCCTTATCTACGGTGATTACGATGTGGATGGCGTAACCGCCAGCACGGTAATGGAGGATACACTAAAGCTCGCCGGCATTCCGCAGGAAAATATAGACATCATGCTGCCAGATAGATTTGCCGATGGCTATGGTATGAGCCCAAGACTAATCAAGCGTGCACAAGAGAATAACGCTACTCTAGTAATCACAGTAGATTGTGGTTCGCGCAATCACGCCATTATCGATGAGCTTAGTACCATAGGTATAGATACGGTGGTGACAGATCATCACGAATGCGGTGATAGTTTGCCAGAGGCTGTGGCCGTGGTGAACCCCAAGCGCCCAGACTATACGGATGACACTGCAGGGCTAAAAGACCTCGCTGGTGTAGGCGTAGTATTCAAGCTAGCCGAAGCCTTGGTAAAAGACGGCAGCATCCTAGCCGGGCAAGAAAAATGGCTGCTAGACCTAGTGATTATTGGCACCATCTGTGACAATATGGTACTCACGGGTGAAAACCGTATACTGGGGTATTATGGTCTCAAAGTGCTAGAAAAAACTCGCCGCGCCGGCCTAAAAGAGCTGATGACTAGAGCCCGAGTAAAAAATTTAACATCCGAGAGTATAGGCTTCCAAATCGGCCCGCGGCTCAATGCTGCTGGGCGATTGCAAACAGCAGACTTAGCGCTAAACTTGCTTCGCGCCAAATCTTCTGCTGATGCTGCCGCCCTGGCGGCGCAGTTAGAGGAGCTCAACAAACAGCGCAAAAAAGAGCAGCAAGCCGCCACAAAAGAAATCTCAGATAAAGGCGTAGCAGCCGACCCCGTTATTATCGAGACTGGCAAATGGCACGAGGGTATCATCGGGATAGTGGCTGGCCGGCTGGTAGAGCAATACCAGCGGCCAAGCTTTGTGCTGACAGAGGTAGAAAATGGTATTTATAAGGGCTCCGGCCGTAGCTTTGGCGACTTTAGTCTAGCCAAGGCCTTGGACTATGCGAAGGACGCTATCATTAGTGGCGGTGGGCACGCCGGCGCTGCTGGCGTACGGGTAGACGGCAAGCAACTTTACGCATTTCGCGAGAAAATCAACGAATATTACCGTAGCTTACATCTGGTAGACCAAGAAAAACATCTACGCCATCATGCAGATCTAGAAGTCGGCAATCTAGCCGATCTCTCACTAGACCTTATCGAAGAACTTAAGCTCCTCGAGCCATTTGGCGCAGGGAACGAAGAGCCTGCCTTCCGTCTGCAAAATGTAGATATTATTAATACCACACGCATGGGTGCCGACCGGAACCATCTCCGTATAGACGTGAAAGATAGCCACGGCAATACCCTTAAGCTGGTCGCTTTTTTCGCACCAGACCAGTGGCTTGCGCTCACCCCAGACGACCATATTGCGCCACTCATCAAAGTGGCCACCAATGAATTCAATGGTGTAACCTCCGTAGAAGCCCGCATCGTGGATATAGATATGCTATAATATTATTTATGAAAAAGGTAATCTTAAAATGTAAGCTCGCCTCCCGCGAGAAGTTCGAAGACAAGCTATCTGATATTGATTTGGATTTTTCGGCCATCTATTGGCAACATGACCGCGTATATGTGCCGCGTGGCTACAAGAACGGCATGAATCTACCACGACTTATTATGCGCACTGAGATGAGGTCAGTAGACAAGCCACCCAAATACACTCTAATACTTCGTCGTCACATTGAAGACTCGGGCCTAGACATAGTGGAAGAAACCTCCATCAAAGAGTACGAAAGTGCTGTCAATATTATTCTGCAGCTAGGGTTTAAGCTTGCCGGCGAAGTATCTCGTCGTCGTCAAGATCTCAAGATGGGCGAGGGTACCTACATCTACCTAGACAAAATTGATGGCCGACCTGGAAATTATGCCAAAATAGAATCCAATCTTACTGCGGACGATTCCGCCACCGAGGCAAGAGGAGACCTCAAAAAGACCTTCGAAACCCTCGGTGAAACAAATTTTATAGACAAGCCATACGTAGAAATATAATAATCTAATCAGATTCTGTAAGCGACAAAAACTCTAATTGTTGTTACCTCACTTACTGCATTTCGGAAGCTACGCTTTGATGTAATCGAAGATTATACATCAAAGCTCCGCCCCTAACGCTCGCTTCGCTTCGCTAGAGCGTCCCAAGGGGCTTACGGCGCACAAACTCGCCAAAGCCAAGTTTGTGCTTAATGTTCCTCAATTGCAGCAAGCGAGATAACATTTACAAATGTTTTTTGTTTATCGTACTACTTTATAGTGAAGCACCCCTATCCCCTTGGCGGCTCGCCATCAGGCTCGGACAATAATTTCTTGGACTTGATCTCGTATCTTTTACCATTTACCGGCGATACATAGTAGTCCTCATTGAGCAGATTTACAAACATAGTCAGGTCTTTGTCGTCCATGATAATGATAGACCCATCGTCGTCCGTCATTAGCTCTAGTTGCATCTCGTCTGCATAGTCTAGCAACTTGTCTTGCGGCATTTCCTCGGCTATATCCATCGCCTGGACTTTTTTAAGTATCGGTTTCTTGTCCATCAGGAGGGAATCAAGCGTCAATCCTTCCGCAAAAGACAGTTTGTATTTCTCGGTCAACTCCTTGGCTTTGGCCTCTGCTATCACCTGTGACTTATAGTCATACTGGAATAGATTTTCAAACTTCGCTTGGTTAAACACTATAATCGTACCGTCTACTATAGCTACTTGATTGTCTTCTGGCATCTTGAGTGCTATCTCGGCCGAAAACGGCTCAAAACTCTCACCGTTGATCTCCCAGGACGTGGCACCCTTGAGCGCTGCCGATGCAGGCAAGATCTTGGCTATATAAAAAGTCTTCATACCTTCCTCGCCCGGGTAGGTAAATTTCGCTATGATGCCTTTTACCTTCTTAAAATCATATTCGTTTTCCGAGAAATAATCTATATCTTTGTATTCATTTTCTATCAGATGAATCAACGTCTCAGCCCGGCCTACCTTGGACAGGGAAGTGCGGTATATCACCTTCTCTTCGCCGTCGGCCCGCTCGTATTCGCGGCACTCTAGCCCCTTGTCAGCTTCCTCGATAATATAATGCACGGCCTCCTGCATAAACATTGACTTTACCGCCCCCGCCAACTTGTCGGAATATTTAATCTTGTATGGCGTGTAGTTTTTGTTAAACAAAAACAGCTCCGCCGATACGTTGTTTTTAATCTCGTCTATTTCGTTCGCCCAGAGAAACACATCAAATGGCTCTGTCGAAGTAGTATTTTCTTCCATATTTCCTCCACTTATTTTTACCCATTATACCACACTGTCTCTAGCCAGAATAAAGAAAAAGGGAACTAAAAACCCACCTCACTATCTAATTATAGCATAAATATGGTAAATAGTCAAGCATAACAGAGAAGAACACCAAGAGAAACAGAGTATGTTCGGGCATTACAACATAAAGACAAAATCAGTCAACCACGTTTGTTCGGGAAAATTAACAGGGAAAGTTTTGCACACTTGTGGAAAACTATATACAAAAAAGTCCGAAAAAACTCTTGCTTTTTTTGCAAAAATGTCATACACTTAAATCAGCGAATAATTAAACAAAAACGCTAAACAAAATCGTACATTAAAAAAGTTTGAGATCGGCCATCTAGGAGCTATAGCGCGCATTAAATATTAAGCGAGATGCGTCAAAACAATCGTGCGTTCCTTCCTTAACACACCTCCCAATAAACTCTATATATGGTCTAAAACACAATAAGTCTCTCAACGGCTACAATCTACGATTTACCTCGCGTAAATCAAATTGTAGTGGATAAATTGTGAAATCAAACAAAAATCAAACAGAAACAAACCCGCTGCAGTTTCTAGTTGAGCGATCTCAAACGTTGTATAATATATATATGAAGAAATTACATATCCCTGTATTACTATCAGAAGTCTTAGCGACTCTGCAGCCTAGGCCGGGCGAACGATATTTAGATTTGACGGCTGGATACGGAGGTCACGCTAAGGAGATTTTGGATGTAACACAACAATATAAGGGTTCTGTATTAGTAGACCGTGACGAATACGCTATCGAGCATCTCGAGCGCGAATTCTCTCACGACGTCGAGCTGGTACATGCGGATTTTTATAGTGCAGTGCAACAATTGATTGAGTGTGGAAACTCTTTTGATATAATACTTGCGGATTTTGGAGTTTCTTCTCCGCAATTAGACATGGAAGATAGAGGTTTTTCATTTAAATCTGAAGGCCCTCTGGATATGCGGATGGACAAGCGACAAAGCCTCACTGCTAGTGATATTGTTAATCATTATAGTGAAGCTAAGCTTGCAGACATCTTTGTAAAATTTGGCGAGGAAAAGCCGGGTCGAGCCAAGATGTTGGCAAAAGAGATCGTTCATCATCGGCCAGTCACCAGTACCAAGGCTCTTGCTGATATTATTATTGGCAAGTCTAAGTACTCCAAGACTCATCCCGCAGCCCGCATCTTTCAGGCTATCCGGATAGCAGTAAATGACGAACTTGGCGAGATAGAACATACCTTGCCACTTCTTCCGAAACTGCTAGCACCAGGTGGCCGCGTGGGTATCATTACGTTCCACAGTCTAGAAGATAGGCTAGTCAAAGATTATTTCAAGGCTGCCTCTAGCTACGGCGAAGAGTCGGATTTCGAGATTATCACCAAGAAACCTATCATTGCGGGCCCTCAGGAATTAGTTATCAACCCGCGAGCTAGAAGCGCCAAACTGCGAGTAGCAAAGCGGAATTGATAAAATAAACAACAAAATAAAAGGAGGCAAAATGCCAAAACAAATTTCAGTCGCGAACAAATCGCGCAAACAAACAGTGAAGGTACATTTCCGCTAAATCTCCCTTCCTAGGCGGGGACTTAATCCCCCGCCTAGTTCCGAGATTAGCGACATGGGCCTATCTGGCCCGCCAAAATAGGGCGAAAAGAGAGTGTGAAGTGTATGACCTTCCCGAGTGAGTTTTTATGATTTACTTATAGCTCTGGTCGTAAAAACTCCTCGGACTAAGACTCATATTGGCCCAAAAACAAAACAAAATAAAACAAATTAAAATAAATACAAACATAAGCGAGGAAACAAAAATGCGAGAACATACATCATATACCACAAGAAGAACGGCAAATTCAAATTTTGCCCGCAACCGCAACACGGTGCGCCATACTAGAAGAAGCCTAGGATCTATTTCCCAGATCGTAATTATTAGTATGATTACGCTGGTTTTCGGACTTATCTACGTATCAGAGGGCACCAAAGCTACTAGTTTTGATTATGAAATATCCAATATTGAAAGTGAGATTACTGAAATGAACGCCAAAAAAGACGACCTAGCAGTCGAGAAAGCGCGTCTTAATTCTGTTGCTACCGCCAAAAACAGTACCGTCGCAGCCGCAATGGAAGACGCTACGGTAACTGGCTATGCCGCGGATTAGCTATTCTGTATCTAGTGTTGCTACGAATTCCGCTAAATCCCTGCATCACCGTATTAAAATCTTGCGAAATGTCGTACTAGTACTACT
>JAFOJM010000035.1 GCA_017420185.1 Candidatus Saccharimonadota bacterium
AGATGATTATCAGCCAGACAACTCCGGCCGCAGTGCTCTAGCCAAAGCCACTGACTGGCTCAAAGTCAATATCTACAACGAAGCCACCGGTCAAGTCGAAGAAATGACCCGCGAGACCGATACCCTAGACGGCTACGCCTGCTCGTCCTGGTACCTCTGGCGCTACGCCTCACCTCATGATTCTACAGCCGCCTGGAGTCAAGACGCCATCAAATATTGGGAGCCGGTAGATTACTACTGCGGCGCCGATCACGCCGTGGCACACCTGCTATATATCCGATTTTGGTGTAAATTCTTCGCCGACGAAGGTTATTTACCTTTCCGCGAGCCCATCAAGCGCCTACTTTACAATGGCTACATCAATGCCCCCGATGGCAAAAAAATGAGTAAGTCCAAAGGCAACGTCATCGATCCTCTAGACGTCATCAACGACGGCTACGGTGCAGATACGCTCCGCACCTACGAAATGTTCATCGGCCCATACGACCAAGATGCTGCCTGGGACACCCGCTCCGTAGGTGGCGTATATCGTTTCCTCAATCGTTGCTGGACACTATGTTTTGCCACTCCACTCGGCAACGAAGATCGTACCGCTATAGTTAGAAATCGCACCATCAAAAAAGTCACCGAAGACATTCATCGTTATAATTTTAATACAGCCGTGGCAGCACTCATGGAGTACGTCAATGAGCTTTACAAAGTCGGTGCCACTACAGAAGACCTCATAGTCTTAGCCAAACTCCTCAAGCCTTTCGCGCCACACCTAGCTTCCGAAATGCTAGAAAAGCTAAACGCTACCGACGAATGGCCACAATGGGAAGACAAATACTTGTCTAGCGACACGGTCGAGGTAATCGTCCAGGTCAATGGCAAGCTCCGTGCCAAGCTCACGGTAGATCAAGCCGACCTATCAGATGAGGCCAAGATTACTGCCCTAGCCCTTGCCGACAGCAAAATCCAAAAATACACCGAGTCCGGCGTCAAAAAAACCATTTTCGTCCCCAAAGCCAAGTTACTAAATATCGTTGTCTAACAATAAGATATTGCGTAATTCATTATCATTGAGGAACACTATTTTATCACATTTTTATATATATTTATAAATCTATCTAGGGTTTTTTCAAAATCATGTTCGCTGGCGATCTTAATAGAATTTGCTGCGAACTTTTTTCTTATTTTAACGTCAGATAGTATTTTTACCATCGCCTCGCTTATTTCTGCAACATTCCCAGGCTCACACAAATGCCCATTTATATCATTACGGCATACCTCACTTACGGCACCTTTATCTACAGCAATCAGCGGCAGTCCACACGCCGCAGCCTCTATCAGTACTATCCCTTGAGTCTCTATCTCGCTAGCCGTAGTAAACACATCTCCTACCCTGTATAGTTCATATAGGTCCGGCGGCAGTACCTTGCCTACAAATCTCACATTGCCCTTAAGCCCCATTTTTTCTGCCTTATTCATCAGACGAACTTTATCCACACCATCCCCCACTACCAGCAGCATTGCTGTCGGAATACTCTTACGCGCCTCATTAAATGCATCCATCACGGTGCCTAGCTTCTTTTCTGGGTCTACTCTTCCCACGTATAGCACTATCGGCCTATCTTTGGGGATATTGTATTTACTATATATACTCGCCGTCGCCTTGCCAGGCTTAAAATCAGCAAGATCTACACCATTACTCACCGCCGCCACCGGCACCGGAAATTCTTCTCCGCGCGACCATATCAAGTCTTTGATAGCTTTTTCTGTAGGCATCGTCACAAAATCACTCTTACTTTGCCGATTTCGAAAATACGAAGCCAGCAGATAGTTCACGGGTCGCTTCATTACATTTGGCACTTTCAGCGGGTCAGTCAGCACGTCTGGCTGATTGTGCTCCGTAGTTACCACAGGAATATTATATTTTCTCGCATACCACACTACAGACAGTCCTATCGGGTCAGATACCTGCACATGTACTACATCTGGGCGAAATTCCTCCATAGCCTTCTTTACTTCTCTCTGAGGAAATACCGACACCCTAAATCCGTGTTTATATATCAAATGCGGCATTTTTATGCCTAATAATTTTTTCTTCTCTGGTACAGCGTGTATTTGGTCAGGATACACCTTTGCATCCACAGACCTCAAGTGCACAGTCTTTACCCCGTCTATAGTCCTCGTATAGTTCCGGCCAGTCTGAGAAGGGCATATCACCATCACCTCATGCCCACGTCGTGCTAGCCCTACCGCAAGGTTATGTGAAAATACCGCCACCCCATTTATCATCGGGTAATACACCGCCGTAGCTATCACTATTTTCATTCACATCCTCCCCATGCTAGCGCGTAGCTTTCTTCCGATCTACCTCTGTTATTTACAATATTATAAGCTTTTAGCCTTGTCCATCTGCGGGTCACGCATCGCATTAATATCTTCATAACTTCTTTCTACTTCAATATCTGGAGAAATACCAGTCTTGTTAATGGTTCGGTCATTTGGCGTATACCATTCTGCAGTAGTTACCTTCAGAGCCGTCCCACCAGATAGCTCATATATAGTCTGTACTACGCCTTTACCATAAGTAGTCTCACCTACCACAGTCGCCTTGCCGTAGTCTTGCAGCGCACCAGCCACTATCTCCGACGCCGACGCAGTAGAGCCGTTTACTAGCACCACTGTTTTCATATCTTTGAGTACCGCCTTACCGGAAGCGCTGGAGGTAACATCATCTTTCGAGTGTCTAGATTTCTGCACCAAGATTTTTTCATTGTCTAGCCACAAGCTCAGCAAATCTCTCGCCGCATTCACGTACCCACCGCCATTATTACGAAGGTCCAAGATTACCTTTTTTATGCCCTTCTTCTCAAATTCACTTGCAAATCCCTGCACCATAGTACCAGTATTATCGTCAAATCTCGTCACCGTGACTATGGCCGTCTTGCCATCATAGTCTACATATGCAGATACGTTGTTGATAGTTTCGCGTTTCATCGTAAAAGTTTTCTCTTCACCATCACGTACCACACTTACAGTCACGTCAGTGCCAGCCTCACCTCGTATCTTTTTGGAGATTTCATCGGCAGACAAAGTATACACTTCCTCGCCATTCACTTTATAAATAATATCACCAGCCAGCATCCCGGCCTTGCGCGCAGGGTTATCCGGCAAAGTCCTTAGCACCCTTACATAGCCATCACGCATACCCATCTCTACGCCTATACCAGACCCCACATCACCATGCAAATCTTTATAAAATTCCGCGCTCTCATCCTTATCCATATACACGGTGTATACATCACCAAGCGCCCCCACCAGGCCCTTTTTTGCGCCCTCTACTACGTCATTTGTAGATATCTCGCCATTATACGTAGCTGCTAGCTTGTCGTATACTTCATTTAGCGCCGACCAGTCCACCGCCGAGCTTGCACCCGAATCTATTCCCAGGTACGGCCCATACCCACCAACAATCTTATTCCAGTTCGCCCCTATCACACCGCCTATCACTGCCATCACTACAGACAAAATTATGGCGTTACCAAGGCTAGTTTTCTTCTCTTTCCACTCTACTTTTTTACTCATATCTTATATTGTACCATATATTATTTTTTCAGGTGTATATAATTATAGTTTGCCACCTCTGCCGCCGATATAGTTCGCGCGCCAAAGTCTCCAAAATGTGCATCTCCAGCATACAGGTACGTAGCGTACGAATTATTATACTCTGTCACACTTATCGACCCGTCACCATTTACGCTTTCTACCCAAAATACATGCCCATATGGCCCACTATCCACCTGACCTATAGAGCCAGCCTCTGGGATACTATCTACCGTATACCCAGCTGCACGCGCACGATTATCCCAGTTGTACGCATTACCCCAGGCCAGCACTAGACCGTATATTTCATATGCCTTCCAGCCGGTGTAGCTCACACATTCACACACATAGCCGCCTATATAGTGTCCGTCTAGCACCGTGCCGTAGTAGTCTTGCTTTTGCGGGCAATCACCTTGCCACGGATATGTATTTATGCCAGAATACGCACTACCACCGTACAGCTCTGGATGTGCCTCTTGCTCGGCTTTTTCAGCCTCACGCTGCGCTTCCTGTGCAGCTTTAGCCACCTCAGCATATGCTTCGGCGTCGTCTTTGTATTTTTCTACCAAATTCTGCTGCTCGGAGCGTTTCGCCACCAGGGCTTGTCTCGACGACTGCTGCTGCACTAGTAGATCTTCTACCTCGGCTTTATCAGCCTCTAGCTGCGCTTTTGCTTCTTTTATCGCTTGCGCCGTAGCGCTGATTTGCTGCTTTACTACCTCTTCACGTGCTGCTCTCTCGGCTAAGTCAGATATAGAGCTAGCCCCTGCCAATACCCGTATCGGCTCTGCATCCGACTCAAAATGCATATTCACCAGTAGCTCTGCCAAAGCCTCCTGCTCTTCTGCTAGCTTCTCCTCCGTCTCAACTATTTGTTGCTTTAGCGCTACGATATTCGCCTCCGTCTCTGCTATCTCTGCTTCTTTACTACTTATGTCCATGCTCAGCTCATTTACTTTGGCCTGAAATGCATCTGCTGCTTCTGCTGATGCAGCTGCGTTTTTGTTGGCTTCTTCTTCTTTGGCTACAGCCTCCATACAGGCTTCAGAGTTTTGACAAGCCTTAGACACCCCCATCACCTCAGCGCCTCTAGCCACCGCACTAAATACAGCCACGGCCACCACTACAGCCGCTACGCTAGCCGCCAAGGTACGTTTTTTACTATTAAGTATTACCATAACCACATTATATCACGGAGCTATGTCTTGTGCAAATATTTCGATATCGCTAGCCACGCCGATATTTTACCTATCACTATACCAGCCGCCACAAATACAAGGTACACCAGTATCAGCTGGTTAGATTCCAGCACCTTGGTGATACTACTCACGTCTATACCATACCCTTCTAGCTTTGGCGCTATCACCATAAACCCAAAGTAGCTCACCGTCGCCGCCAGCACTCCAGATATCACACCGCACATCTCTGCCTCTATCAAGAAGGGGCCCCGTATGAAGCTTTTCTCCGCTCCTACTAGCTTCATCATATATATCTCTTCTCGCCGTGAAAATATCGCCATCCGTATCGTGCTAAATATTATCAGCACCGATATCACCAAAAACACCACCGCCAGCACTATGCCACTAGTCCGTGCTATCTGTGCCCACGACGTAATAGTGGCTATTTCTGCTCTATTTACATCATATGTCGGCACTTTGTCTTTGTCGATATATTCCACAAATAGCTCATTTTCCTCCACTATTTTCTTTATGCTACCTAGATCATCTACATCGTATACTTTTATCCGCATGGTCGACTGCATCTTGCCCACCATTATCTCTTTCATCTCATCATCCAGCACATTTAGCACATCTTCACTATTGGCATTTTCCTCCAGGAATTTCTCGTACTCCTCCTCCGAGGTAGACACTTCCACACTTTTAGTATTAGAGTCTGCAGAGATTATCCTATCTAGCTCCATCAAAGTCTCTGTCGGCGTATTTGGCCGCAAATATATCGTTATGTCTATCTTGTCTTTCATTAGCTGCGCAGTGCTAGTAAGTATCACGCTCGCCACTATCGTCACAAAAAGTATCATCAGTGTAATAGACATCACCACCGTAGCCGCAGTAGATAGCCATATATTCCGTACAAATCCACTCGTACCGTATTTTACCACCCGCATTCTAGTGCGTACTGGGTGCCGACGCCTATTCCGCCGCATTGTTCTTAGACTCTTCTTGGATACTTTTTTTAGCTTCTTGTGGTCGGACTTTCTTGTCTCTACCTTGCTGTTCTCTTCTGTCATTACATTACCACCCTTCTTCTATTTTTTAGTGCGTGCCCTGGCGTCTGCACCACCCGCACCGATTGCCGCGGCGTTGGCGTGTCGTCCAGCTTGTAAATACCGTTATTTTTCTGGTCGTTTATAATCTTGCCGTCTTTTAGCGTAATCACCCGCCGCTGCAGATTATTTACTATGCTTTCATTGTGCGTAGTTACCAGTATAGTAGTGCCAAAATCATTTATTTTTTTCAACAAATCTATTATCTCGCGCGTAGTTAGCTTGTCTAGGTTCGCCGTCGGCTCATCTGCTATTAGTATCTTCGGCTGCCGCGCTACGCTTCTGGCTATCGCCACCCGCTGCTTTTGCCCACCAGATAGCTGATGGGGGAATTTCTTCGCCTGCGATGCTAAGTCCACCAACTCTAGCACCTTCGGTACCGTCTTACGGATATCTTTGCCACTCATTCCTGCTATCTCCAGCGCAAATGCTACATTTTCATATACCGTACGCCTAGGCAGCAGCTTGAAATCTTGAAACACCACTCCCAGCCGCCTACGATAGCCCGGTATGTGGCGCTTTTTTACGTAGTCTAGGTCTATCCCGCCTATCACTATCTTGCCACTATCTGGCAGCTCTTCTTTGGTAATCATCTTCATCAGTGTAGATTTCCCCGCACCAGATTTCCCCACCAAGAATACAAATTCATTCGGCTCTATGTGTAGTGATACATCATCTAGCGCCGGCTCTTCATCACCCGGGTATTTCTTTGTCACGCTGTCGAGCAATATCATACTACCATATTAGCATAAACATCACGCTTCTGCAAATCTTTTCATCACTTTATATCGACCCACGTACCATTTACATTTACGTTATTTCTTCTATAAGCATATTAAGTCTCCTGTTACGGCAAAATCAAGCCCAGAAATGCACCTCTCCGCCATTTTTTTGCCGATGCTAATAGCACTTCGCCCACCATCCACGCCTATTGCTTGTGGAAAACTTTTTTGGCTCTGGACTTGTCATGCCCGTAGGGTCATGACAAATCTGG
>JAFOJM010000036.1 GCA_017420185.1 Candidatus Saccharimonadota bacterium
CACTTACATATCAATTATTTTGAACTCTTTCAGGCCTCTTCTTTTCTTCATTTCCTTTATAGCATCTTTGGTAAGGCCAGTGGCTATGCATACTTCGCCTCCGCTCATTGTATCTCTTACCCAAAACTCATAGCTATTGTCTACAGCCAGTATCCCTTTTGGTTTGCCGGCCAAAATATGTCTTGAATATGCCTCCAGCCTTTGATCTGTCTGGCCAACAGACAACATTTCATTTTTTGCCTGGCCCTTATTTAACTCTACACCGTTTCCACATACGGGGCACATTTTATAATATCTGACTTTTATGGGAAAAATTGGTATTTCATATAAATGTGCCCAGGTCGTATATTTTACATAAGCATCCCTATATACGCTATGACAGTATGGACATTCGGTTCTGTCACCGTAATACCCTTGAAACTTAGTGAAAACTTTTGTTCCGTACCATATCATTGCCATTACTGCTCTCCTTTACCTTCTATTTCTTGACTGGCCTATATCTATTCATAAACCTAGTAAAGTTAGCCTCTTGGTATGGGATATCTTTCTCGTGAATATGTGCTAGTTGGTAGATTTTTGGCACGCCGGCTATTTTAATGTTGACTTTTTGTACTTTTTTATTGAGGAAACTATAATTTTTAACGACTATTTCCTCGATGCTTGCATTGGGCACAAAAAAGAATTTATCATATTGTGGTGTCATTTTGGAAAAATTTACATACATTTGCACGCCTCTAGCGCTACTTAATGGTATAATACCTAGCCCTAGCTCGTTTTGGTTGATAAGTAATGCTTCGAAATTTGCAGCCGCATTGGCCATCCCGCTGGCAAACACTGCCGCCCCACCTATTGCGCCGGTCGCTCCCATCAAGCCATACTTCATGCCATCCCTATTAGTATTTTTATAAGTTACAAAAAAACAATTGTCATTGCCCAGACAATTTAGTTGCCGAAATATCTCGGTGACCCCTTCTATAGTTCTGAAATCCATTCTTTTACTCCTTATACTTAAATTATATCACAAAAATGGGCTAGAATACAATTCTAACCCATTTCTTATGTTAACCACGGTGTGATGCTGGCCAAAGATGCTCTGCCGCTATAACTGGCAGAGCATCTAAGAAGTGTTATTTTATAACCTTGGTAATAACGCCAGACCCTACAGTCTTGCCGCCCTCGCGGATAGCAAAACGGTCTTGTTCATTCATAGCTACTGGAGCGAGCAATTTTACCTTGAAGGTAACCTGATCGCCAGGCATTACGATTTCCTTATCTGCAGGTAACTCAACCTCACCAGTTACGTCGGTGGTGCGGAAATAGAACTGTGGCTTATAACCCTTGGAGAATGGAGTGTGGCGACCGCCTTCCTCTTTCTTCAAGATGTATACCTGTGCCTCAAATTCGGTGTGTGGGGTAATAGTGCCAGGAGCAGCAATTACCTGACCACGCTCGATTTGGTCGCGTTCGATACCACGAAGGAGCAACCCTGCGTTGTCACCAGCCTGACCTTGGTCGAGGGTCTTGTGGAAAGCCTCGATACCAGTTACTACAGACTTCTGGGTATCCTTCAAGCCTACGATTTCTACTTCGTCGTTTAGCTTGACTACGCCCTGCTCGATACGACCTGTAGCTACAGTACCACGGCCTTTGATAGAGAATACATCCTCGATAGGCATTAGGAATGGTTTGTCTAGGTCGTGCTCTGGAATGTCAAAGTACTCATCCATAGCAGTGACCAACTCCATGATGGCATCTTCGTTTTCTTTGTCACCCTCAAGAGCCTTAGTGGCAGAACCCTTGATGATAGGAGCGTTGTCGCCGTCGAACCCGTATTTATTGAGTAGGTCGCGAACATCCATCTCTACTAGCTCTACTAGCTCTGGATCGGCAAGATCCATCTTGTTAAGGAATACGATAATCTTTGGCACATTCACCTGGTGAGCCAATAGTACGTGCTCACGAGTCTGTGGCAGAGGACCATCGTTGGCAGCTACCACTAGGATAGCACCATCTACCTGCGCAGCACCAGTAATCATGTTCTTGATGTAGTCTGCGTGACCAGGCATATCGACGTGCGCATAGTGACGCTTGTCGGATTCATACTCCTGGTGAGAGGTAGCGATGGTAATACCACGTGCCTTCTCCTCTGGGGCATTATCGATTTGGTCATAAGCGACAGCCTTGTTTACTTCACTCGGCATACGCTTTGCGAGTACATTCGTAATCGCAGCTGTTAAAGTGGTTTTTCCATGGTCTACGTGACCCATGGTGCCGACATTGATATGCGGCTTTGAACGGTCAAAATTCGCCATTCTGATTTCTCCTTTTTATTACATTACGGTTGGAGCGCTAATATTAAACCAGCTCCAAGACTCTATGTTACTATTCTAGACTATTTTGTCAAAGTTGTAAAGAGTTATTTTTAATTTTGTCTAGCTTTATGTGGTTTGTTCACCTTATTTACTAATATACAAGGCCAAAATAGACTGTGAAAGGTGATTCGTTTCTCTAGCAACTGATCATCCGGCCTCGTTC
>JAFOJM010000037.1 GCA_017420185.1 Candidatus Saccharimonadota bacterium
CGGGGTTTATTAATGTGCTGAAGTGATCAGAAGATGTGGAATGATGCAAACAGTGGCGCAAGGGTATTGGCTACTGTTGACATGGTTTTGATGAAGATGTCGAGGGCTACGCCGACGACGTCTTTTCGGGTGTCACCGACGGTGTCGCCAACGACAGAGGCTTTGTGAGGATCAGAGCCTTTGCCGTACTCTTTGAGGCCGCCAGATTCGATGTGCTTTTTGGCGTTGTCAAAGGCACCGCCGGAATTCCCCATGAAAATAGCTCGGGGAATAGCAACGATTGTAGCGCCGATAAGCAAACCACCGACGAATTCTACGCCGAAGAATAAACCACCGATTACCGGTATGAGTAGTGCCAATAGCGACGGGATTAACATTTTGTGCAAAGCCTGTTTGGTGGCCATGTGAATGCATTTTTCGTAATCGGGTCTTTTGGTGCCTTCGATGATGCCGGGAATTTTTAGCTGTCTGGAGCCTTCGTTAGCCATTAAATGTGCCGATTCGATAGTATTGTCGGTCAATAGAGCAGAGAAGTACTCGATAAGTGCGCCTCCCACAAGACCACCAGCTATTACGACGAAGTTGGCAATGTTGAGGATTGGTGTAGTTGTGACAGAATAACTGCCAACATAGGCAAAAATCAACGATACCGTAGCGAAAGCTGCAGAACCGATAGCAAAGCCTTTGCCAATAGCTGCGGTGGTATTACCGACGGCGTCGAGCTGGTCGGTAATGTTGCGGACTTCAGGTTCCAGATGACATGATTCGGCAATACCGCCGGCGTTATCGGCGATTGGGCCGAAAGCATCGATGGATACGGTAGTTGCTACGAAAGATAGCATACCAAGGGCCGAAATAGCTACGCCATAGACCCCGCAAAGCATGCCGGATCCTAATAAGGATAGCCCTATTACCAAGATTGGTAAGAGGCAAGACCTGGAACCAATAGCATCACCTTTGGTAATTACGAAGGCGGAGCCTTCCTTTGCAATTTCGGCGAGGCTTTGGACCGAGCGGTATTTAGTAGAGGTGTAGTATTCAGTAATTTTACCGATAGCTACACCGCTAGCGATACCAAGTATTGATGCTATCCACGGCGAAGCCCAACCTAGGATAAAACTGTCATATAGCTTTATCTGACCGAAAGTGAAAAAGGCTGCTATACCGCCAATGAGAATGACGGCTGCTGCCGAAATGTAAGTGGCGATATTGAGTTCGTGACTAGGATCTTTGCCAGATTTGTGCTTTAAGGTAAAGAATAATCCTATTACACAACCGAGCAAACCTCCGCCGGCCAATATTAACGGATAAGTTATAGTGGCTTGGAATACTGCCGTATTGCTTTCTGCGATGGATGCAGCGATCAAGAGGCTGGCAACGATAGTTGCGACGAAGCTCTCTAAAAGGTCAGAGCAGTTACCGGCAACATCATTGACGTTGTCGCCAATAAAATCGGCAATCGTATTTGGCATACGGCTGTCATCTTCGGGCATATCGTTGCGGACTTTGGCTACGATATCTGCCGAGATGTCAGCTGCTTTGGTGTAATTACCACCGGCTACACGATTAAACATGGCTACGAGCGAACAACCCAGTGAGTAAGTGGTTAACCACATGATAGTGGGGTTGCACTTGAGAACGGGGATGAAACCCGATCCGGTGCCGTTAAGGTCGATACCGCCAGTAATCATAATGATTAACAGTAATCCGAGTAGGCCAAAGGCTTGCACAGAGAGACCGCTGACGCTACCACCCATTAAAGCGATTTTGACTGTTTCGCCGATGGACTTGGTCTCGTAAGCTTTGTTGGCAGTACGAACATTGGCGTAGGTGGCACTGCGCATGCCAATAATGCAAGTTGCACTGCTCATAGTTGCGCCGAGGATAAAAGTGAGCCCAGAAGTTTTCTCAATGAAGAGAGAGAACATGATAGCTACTATTGCCACGACGACGATGATGGTTCTGTATTCAGCGACCATGAAAGTTTTGGCGCCGTCGCGAATGATTTTCGCGATTTCCGCCATCTCGGTAGTGCCTTCGTTAAGGTTCTTCAGACTAATGTAGTTGAAAATCATTAGCAATAAAGCACAACCGATGGCACCTAGTATTAAAGCTTGTACCATTTTTTCATCACACTCCTTTTTAAGGTACATTTTTGCATTTTTTGCATAAAAATATGCATCGATAATGCATGGAGCAATTATAGTATATTTTGGATAATTTGCAAGAGGAAAAGATGTAGAGTATAATGATGATAATGACAGAATTGCCTCAGATGAAGACACGAAAGAGACATATATTTGGAGGGGTGTTTTTGGTGGTGTTGGTAGTGGTAGCTGCTACGGTAGCACTAAAACGGGATTGGATTTATGATTGGTATCGTGGGGTTAGCTATCAGCCTTCTGGCGAGATGGTGGCAATACGAAATGAGCTAGGGCTAACTAACAGAGGAGAGTTTTTGTTTAACGCGGCGCAGCCGGCGCTAAACACAGCGGCGGATTTTAATTTGAATTGTCGGCAGGACGAATCGGAAGTGGCAGTGCTTGGGTGTTATACGGCGGGGAATATTTACATATACGATGTGAAGGATGCGAAATTAGCGGGGATTCGGGAGTTGACGACAGCGCATGAGCTTTTGCACGCGGTGTGGGCACGGATGAGTGGGGATGAACGGCAGGAGTTTAGCGCGGCATTGTCGCAAGTGTTTGATAAAAATCGGGATTTGTTGGAGTCGGAGCTTGATACTTATGATGCTAGTGAGAAGCAGGAGGAGTTGTATGTGCGAGCGGGAACGGAAGTAAAGGATTTGCCTGAAACGTTAGAAAAACACTTTGCGGAGATATTTGAAGATCAAGATAAGATTGTAGATTTTTATGAGAGCTATATCGCGGTGTTTCGAAGAATAAAGACTAAAATGGAAACGCTGGAGGAAGAGATAGAATTATTGAAGGGCGAAATTGAGACAAGGATAACAGAATATGAACGGCAACTAAGCCAGCTAGAAGCGGATATCGTAAGTTTTAATAGTTGTGCGGAAGTGGCGGGGTGTTTTCAAAATGAGGGTGATTTTAATGTGCGAAGGGCAGTTCTAGTAGAGAGGCAGGACGAGTTGAATGCTTTGAATGACGAAATCAATGGGTTGGTGGATGCGTATAATGAAAAAATAGATGAGTACAATGCGAATGCAATGGAAGGTCGTGAACTCCAGAACATGATTAACTCTAAGGCTGAGATTTTGAAAATAAAACAATAAAAAAATTGAAAGATTTGGCTTGGTTGGGCCGATTTTTTGATTTTCCTCCAAAAACCCTCTTGCTTTCTCCACCCCACTTATGCTAAAATCAAACCATAAAGGTTATACAACAATCTAAACAATAGAGAAAGGTTATAAAAAGAGAGGTTTCGTTTATGAGCGATAGCAATATCATAATAAACATAGTAGAACCTGGCAGTCCTGTTACTCCTAACACAGGTCTATTCAGCCAAGGTCTAGATGGCGGCACTATTGCCACTATCAGCATAGTATCATTCATCCTAGTAGCTAGTATCATCAGTCTAGCCTACTACTACCACAAACATCACAAACTACCTAGATTCACTAGTAGTATTAAAGCCTTCAAATTAAAGCAAGCGAAAAAGCAACTTACCATTGGTCTTTCCATCATTGCTCTTCTCACTTCTGCTTTCACCTTTGCAGGCCTTAAGAACCACTCCAGCCTAGGCACTGCTAATGCTGCCGAGGGGGGGGGTACCAATACTAGCCTAGATCTTACCGTCTCCGACGTAGTCCTAGACGTAGAACTAGCTGATGAACCAGTCTTCGCTGTAGCACCAGTCACCCTCACTGTAGCAGAAGCCACACAAGCTGGCTATACACTCAAAGCTTACGCTGAAGACACTACTCTTTCTTCTACTGAAACCGATAAAACCATCTCTATGATTACTCTATCAGAAGAAGCAGCCACTTCTGCTCTTTCTGATAACACTTGGGGCTTAGCAACTGAAGAGCCAGAAGCTAAAGACAACGAAATCTTCTACTCTCTTCCAGAATCTGCTGCTGATGCTATCATCCTCACTGACAAAGACTACAAAGAAACAGCAGCAAACGATACTACTACCGTCTACCTAGGCTTCTACATCACTCCAGACCTTCCTTATGGTACCTATACTGGTGCTACAGTAGATTATAGTGCAGAAGAGAATGCTGTAGCTACTGTAACCTTTGATGGGAATGGTAAGTTCTATTTTGACAATGCTAGCCAGAGTACGAATGAGGTAACTTATATTGCTGGCAGACAGAGTAGTAAGACATATTATTCTCACACTCCGAATGTTAATGACGAAGGCGTACAAACTGAAGGTGAAATGTATCCATTAGATTCTAATGAAACTTTTGTTTACGATTTTGGTTCTGGCGAAAAAGCTTATGTTACTATAGTAAAGACTGATGGTGATAATTCTTGCGGGCCAGATAGCAATGATTATTTTAGCTTTTGGGCCGGTAGTCACCCGGATTATACTGCTAAAGGTGATTGGGAGTCTGGTATAAAAATAGATGGATCTAATGGTAAGTATACTTTTTATAAGAACGCTACTTATAATGGCGCTGGCACCGTTGTAGATTCTGATTCTGTAACGTTTGCTTACACTACTAGTGCAGATAGGGCGTCTTGGTGTGTTGAATCGGGCTATGGTTATTACGCTAAGATAGCTGGGTATGTTCCGAATAAAGCGATGTTGGGTAATTACGAGACTCCAGAAACGGATGGTGCTTATAGGTTCCTCGGTTGGGATACCGATAAGGGTGCTACTACCCCTACATATACTTCTGTAGATGCTATAGAACGTCTCTTAGATCTCAGCTCTGGTGATCCGGTGACCCTCTATGCCATCAGCGAGCCAGCCTTCACTATCTCCTACAACGGCAACGGTGCAGACGCTACCACAACTATGACGAGCATAGAACAATACACTACAGACATGGAGACCACTGAGCAACAAGTAGACCTCCTCGCTTCCAACTTCCAAAAAGAAGGCTATGGC
>JAFOJM010000038.1 GCA_017420185.1 Candidatus Saccharimonadota bacterium
ATAATCAGCTATTATTTTTTGCGCCAACGCTGGGTACTCTTCCAAGCTCACCTGCCACTCCGGCTTTACCTCGCTCGGCCAGTGCGCCTTCATATATTGTACTATTTTGACTAGTTCGTTATTACCTTCAAGCATTTTTTACCTTTCTTTACTTCTATTTTTTTAATATTTTTAAATACCCTGTGCTCACCCTCAGCCTGCAACTCCACCGTAGAAGGTTTTACGAATTCTAACACGTCGCCAGTCGTCTCTATACCAGGTATCCGTACTAGTATACTCTTATACATTATTTTAAACAACTCCCAAAAGCTCGTTAGCCTCCCCACCTCTCTCCGAAAAATCTTTTTATCCAAATAGTCTTTTCTACCCCGCATCACGCGCGCCATCGCGCCACCACTTACAGCTACATAGTCGGATGCCCTCGTATCCTGTTTCTTGCCATTCAAATAAAAATCCGGCAAAAACTTTTTCTTATGCCTATTCTTAAAATACCACTTTATAAGCACCGTGTACGAAGTAATATTCCTTCCAAAGCTCTTTTTTAGTTTCTTTCGCATCTCCGGCTGATCATATATATATACCGCCTCTGCCATCATTCCTATAGTTACATAGCAAGTAGCATACCGAAATATCTTCCCGTCCACTACTATTTCTAGCGGATACAATACAGCCTCCTTGGCTTTCTCACCTAGTACGTCATTAATACTCTTAGTCCTTAGTGTACAGGCAAGATCATTAAAATTCCCATATGGCAGCACCGCCAAAGTTGCATCTTTTCCAGATTTTATCACACCATTCGCCGCAATTACACCAGTAGCATCACCACCCGCTGATATTACTAGGTCTCCGTCTTTTAATATTTTGGCTAGATTGTCTACATTTTTTTCTAGGACGATTTTTTGTATTTCATACTTACCCACCATATAGCCATTCAGCGTCTTTAGTCGCTCCAGTACCCCTGTCTTTACGTCCGCATACCGAGAAGAATTAGGGTTGTACACTACAATAATTCTTTTCATGCGCTCCTAACCTGTTTGAAATCCAGGTAGTAGCCATTGCAACAAAGCATATATTACTGCATATGCCGCTAGCCCTATCACTATTTCAAATATCCTACGCTTAGCTTTACGAGTTTTTTCCTCGCTGCCTCCAGCCGTCAAATATTGTATACCAGACACTGATATACCTATCACACCTAATATTCCTACGCCTATGCTAAGTATCTCCACTGCCAATTTCAAAATACACACTATACCGCTTCCACCAGAGTCTTCGCCATTAGTCGGTTCACAACCTCTCAAAATATTTGTCATAGGCCTAGCATCATCTCCGAATATGCCCACGGGACCCGCGGCCATCACCGGCGCACCAACACTAGCCAAACTTATCACAAATACTACTATAGCTGCCAAAAATTTTTTCATACCCCTACCTCAAATATTCATGTAATTTTTTCGTATCTTTATTCTTGCGGAGCTTCGCCAAAGCCTTCGCCTCTATCTGACGAATTCGCTCTCTAGTTACATCAAATTCATTCCCCACCTCTTCTAGCGTATGCGGCCTCTCGCCGCCAATACCAAATCTCAACCGGATAATTTTTTGCTCCCTATCCGTAAGCGTAGCTATTATCTCTGATAGCTGCTCTTTGAGTATTTGATTCGCCGCTGAATCTTCTGGTCTATCACGGTCTTCATCTTCTACAAAATCACCCAATACAGAATCTTCATCGTCGCCATCACGCCCTACCGACGCATCTAGCGAGGCGATGTCTTGTTTAATCCGCATTACGTAGTCTATCTTCTCTGGCTCCATATTAAGAGCTTTGGCTATCTCTTCATTGGTCGGCTCACGGTTTAGCTCAGAGGTAAGTTTGCGCATAGTGCGCAATACCTTATTAATAGTCTCTACCATATGTACCGGTATGCGGATCGTTCGTGCCTGGTCCGCTATAGCTCTAGTAATAGCTTGGCGCACCCACCATGTAGCATAAGTAGAAAACTTAAACCCTTTTTCTGGGTCAAACTTATCTACCGCGCGAAGTAATCCAGTATTGCCCTCCTGTATCAAATCCAAAAAATCCAAACCTCGTCCACCATAGCGCTTTGCTATCGATACGACTAGTCGCATATTGGACTCCACCATTTTATCTTTGGCTTTTTTGTCACCTTTTACTATGCGCTGCGCTAAATCCGCCTCTTCTTCCGGCGTTAATAGTGGTATTTTGCCTATCTCACGAAGATATAGTCTCACAGAGTCGTCGGCAAAAGCATCCACATTTTCTGCAGTAATTGCCAACTCCTCATCCGAAAGTTCTTCTTCGTCTTCTATATCACGAGACTCTGGCTCAACAAAATCACTGCTCAGCGTTCTTGCATCTAAAATATCTTCATCTTTGGGGCTCATTTATCTAAGTATATACTAGTCTTATGTTTTTTGCAAGTCCCGAATTTCCCGCAATATGTCGTCATATTCATCACTTTCATCGTCAACACCGGCCAAACGCTCATTTAGCTCCGCAATTTTCTGTTTCCTAATTTCCGTATTGTATCTCACCAACAATTCCTTGGCTTCTTTTTCCAAATTTTCTAACCCTGCATCTTGGTGCTCAGTATTAAAGACAAGCTCCAGTTCATCTAACCTAGTATCGTCTTCTGGTACTTCTATCGGAATCTGCACTCTAGTTATACCACCAAATACCTTTAATGCCAACAAGCTATCCTCTATTTTCCTAAGTCTATTGATGTCCGCTTCGGTCTTCGGCTTTTTTATATATTTCTTACTAGATTGCTTAAGCTTCTCTTCCAATCTAGTGCCTTTGTCTCGCAAAATCTGCACCTCCACGCCCAGCTTTTTTGCTATTTTTTCTTCGTAACTTGCCCGCTCCACCTCATCTGTCACATACCCTAGCATCTTCAACGCTACATCTGAATATTTCCTTTTGCCCATCGCCGAGCTCAAATCTACGCTTTCTTCATATTTTTTAAGTAGCCATTCCATAGCTGGCTCACTTTTGCCTACCGCCTCTTGCCATAGTTTTGGATCTTTCTGTATTAATTCGTCTGGATCTTTAGCTCCATGATAGTCTGATATTACCGTCAAATCTATACCCAAATCCCCCGCCATCATTATAGCTCTCTCGGTAGCTCTCACGCCAGCTTCATCGCCGTCGTACGCCAATCTTATGTCAGAAGTTACATTCGATAAAATCTTCAGATGTTGCTCCGTCATTGCTGTACCAGATGTAGCTACCGCCTCTTTTACTCCAGCCTGATGCGAAGATATTACATCCATATTTCCCTCTACTATTACTACATATCCATTTCGCCGAATAGCCTCTTTAGCCTGATACAACCCAAAAATAAATCTAGATTTATTAAAAAGTATCGTTTCTGGTGTATTCAAATATTTTGGTTCCCCCTTCCCCAAAATCCGCGCTGTAAATCCTATTACATTTCCAGTCGTATCAATAAAAGGCACCATCATTCTATCGCGAAACATATCGCTTTTAAATCTGTTCAGCAGCCCCGCCGCGTCCAACTCCTCCTCACTATATCCACGCTTTTCCAATACTCTTAACAAAGCTTTACCGCTAGCTGGAGCATAACCTATTTTAAATTCCTCCACTATACCACGGTTTAAGTTCCTTTTATAAAACACATACTCACATACCGACTTATTTCTGGTCAGACACGCCTGATAATATCTTGTGGCTAGCGCCAAAGCTTCCTTCGCTCGCGATTTTCTTCTGGCTACTTTAGGGTCGCCTCCGCGGTATTTTGTCAAATCTACTCCTGCTTGCCCCGCTAGTTTTTCCAAAGCCTCACGAAATCCTATTCCTTCCACCTCCATTACAAAAGTAAAAATATCCCCACCTTTATTCGCAGAGAAATCATGCCAAATTCCTTTTTCTGGCGACACCATAAAACTAGGCGTCTTATCCACGCCCCATGGTGACCTTCCTTTTAAACTCCTACCAGCCTTCTTTAGTTCCACATACTGCCCCACTACATCTTCTATGCTAAGCCTAGCCCTTATTTCCTCCTTCGCGTCCTGCATGATGTCAATATTATACCATCAATCAGGACTTGGTGCATAATTAACCTGAAGGCTAGCCGCGGCCTCTATTATTGGGATCATAGGCTTGGCCGAACGGTCCTAGAGTGTATCCAATAGAGGTGCGACCAGACATCGTATGATTTATGCAACAACACCCATCAATCATAAAAATAATTCACAAATCCCTGCTTCAATGTGGTATAATCATAATAAGATGGATAGACAAGAATATCTCAACGAAATTTCCGCTAGCACCAGACCAGTCAAGTCTAGAAATGTTCCCAGTTTCTTGTCGTCCAAGTTTCTATGGATTGGCATTATAGGCGTTGTGCTTCTTATCATTATTATTATTATCGGCTCTGTCCTTAGCGAAGCGAAAACCGATTCCAAAAATCAGCTTTTCTCCCTAATTCTACATATGGACAATACCGTAGAGGCTATCAAAGAATATCAGCCCCACGTCAAGTCGTCAGACTTACGCTCATACAGTGCTTCACTCTCTACTATTTTGTCAAACAATAGTAACGACATCACCAATTACGCTACAGAAAAGTATAATTTTAGCCCTAAGACTATCAAAGATTCCGTCGTAGAAGAGCAGACTTCTTACAAAGATGCCCTCATGTCCGACTTTTTCAACGCCAAAATCACCGGTTCCCTAGATTACGTCTATGCGCAAAAACTCGCTACTGACATTTCCATCATTCAATCACTCGAGGCCCAACTTATGAAAACAGCCTCCGACTCTTTCCTAAAAGATACGCTCGGTACTTCCTATGAAAGCCTTACCATACTATATAATAATTTTTACAATTTCTCGGAGTCTAAATAGAAAGGAATAACAATATGACATCATCCGACACCAAAAACACCAAAACTACCAAAGCTAAGTCTGCCATACGCAAGGCTCACGCCAGTGGCTCTAGCTTTCGCAAAGAGTTTATCGAATTCATCAATCGCGGTTCAGTAGTAGATCTCGCCGTAGGTGTTGCCGTAGGTGGTGCCTTTACTGCCATCGTCAATTCTTTAGTTAATGATATAGTTATGCCTGTTGTTGGTCTTTTAGCTGGCGGCGTAGATTTTACCGGCTTAGCTATACGTATACCCAATTTCTTCGGCAACGGCGACGAAGCAGTCATTGCATATGGCAATTTCATCCAAAACGTCATTCAATTTCTCATTATTGCATGGGTAATATTCCTTATCATCAAAGGTATGAACCGCATCAACCGCCGGAAAGACACCAAAGCCGCCAAAGAAGCCAAAGAGACCGAAAAGTCCCTTTAATACATTTTGCTAGCTACAACCCCTACAAAAAGCATCTTTTACTGCATGCTTATTTACACTTTTTGGCCGCACTTCAGGTATTTTTGCCACAAAAACCACATATAATGGCTCCTTTGTAAGTAAATATCACAAAATTTATCAAAATTTATCAAAATTTATCAAAATTTCCCAAAAATCTTAGCCAAAAACCCTGCTTTTTTAGCATTTTTTGCCACCTTCTTGGCTCTTTTGCCAGAAGAAGCCGTATACTGGGTCTCCGCAGCAGCCAGCATCGCTAGTCCCACTGCTGTGGCAAATTCGGGCTTTTCTACAGCATTCGCTACTCCACCAAGCCCCTCAGGTACGCCTATTTTTACTGCCGCCTCTAGGGCATTTTTAGCAAATTTATCTATATCTCGCATTTTGGCACCTCCGCCCACCAAGACTATACCCTCCGGCAACCTCTGATCGTATTTTGCTGCTTTAAGTTTTTTACGAACCTCCCCAAATATTTCATCTAGCCTCGCTTTTACTACTTCTTCTATCTCTTTCCTTTCAAACACTCTCTCGTCTTTATTTTCTCGACCAATTCTTACTATTGGCGGCTTCTCCGTTTCAAAATCACCAGTCACAAACCTTCGCTTTATTTCTTCTGCCAAATCAGGATCTATCGCAAGCACTATCGCCAAATCATTTGTAATATTATTTGACCCAGCCGGTATCACCCCCACGTATTGCAAGTCGCCTTCTTCATACACCGCCACAGACGTAGTAGCTGCACCCATATCTATCACTGCTACACCATTTTCTTTTTGTCTATCAGTAAGCACAGCTCTAGCCGCCGCTATTACGCTCGGCACTAATCTATCAGCTGCTACGTCCGCAGTCGCGGTAGCTTTTTTGAGATTTTCGCAATTTGGCGTCAATGCCGATACCACCAATGCGCGCATCTCCAACCGCGCACCAGACATCCCCAAAGGATCTCTTATTCCACCTTGCCCATCTAGCGCGTATTCTAGAGGCACCACATCAAGCACATCACGATTCGCTGGTATCCGCCCAGATACAGCTACATCTTCAACTCGGTTTAAATCTCCTTCATTTATCTCATGCTCCACCGTGCCTACGGCTATCATTCCCTCCGTGCGAGTAGATAATATGCTGGAACCGTTAATAGACACATAGGCATTTCTTACATCATACCCGCCCATCCTTTCCGCTTCACCTAGCATCTTATCTATCGCTCCAGCTGGGCCAGCCAAATTTGCCGGCACACCCTTGCGCATACCAGTAGATACACCTTCATTATACCCAACCACCGCAATGCTACCATCTTTACCTACAGACGCTATCACCGCACGCACGTTCTCTGTGCCCACATCTAGCCCCGTCACAAATCTACTATTCTCATCCATAAGCATATTATACCACTATTGGTCAAGCAAAGTCAAAGGTTATTTCAGTATTAGGTATTATTGCATAATTAGTCTGATACCTGGTCGCAACCTCTATTATTGGAACCATAGGCTTGGCCGAACGGTCCTTGTTCGCCAAAGGCGCACGAAGTTGTGTATCCCAAGAATAGAGGTGCGACCAGGTATCGTATGATTTATGCAACAACGCCTCAGCATCATTTCGAATCTGGTAAAGTCAGCACTTCATATCCATCCGCTGTCACGAGCACAGTGTGCTCACAGTGACAGCCTATAGACCCATCTTTCATCTTTACTGTCCAATTGTCGTCCTTATCAATATAATTCGCCGGTTTCCCTAGGCACGACATTGGCTCTATGCAGATAGTATCACCCTCTACTAGCTTATATCCATGGCCCTTCTTACCATAATTCGGCACTTCCGGAGCCTCATGCATCTTCTTGCCTATGCCATGCCCAATGTAGTTTTCTATTACGCCAAGGTGGTTTTTGCGTAATACCTTTTCCACAGCATGGCCAACATCACCTATATATGCTCCTGGTCGAACCTGCTCTATACCTTCCCACATAGCCGACTCATTCACGGATATCATCTTTTTTACCGCTGGCGACCCAGTACCCCCCACTAGCATAGTAAATGCTGAATCGGTAAAATATCCCCTATAATAAATATCCAAATCAAACGATACTTTATCCCCCACCTCCAGCACCTCATCCGTAGGTGCCCCATGCACCAACTGCTCATTTATAGATATGCATATCGCACCAGGAAACTCTTCCTCTAGCATGTCGTACGCCACGCCCGCACCACGGGCCACTATCTCTTTACGCACCCACGCATCTATCTCTTTACCAGTCATACCGGGCTGCACATACTCTTTTAAGTCTCGCAGCAGATTACCTAATATCTTACCACCCTCTCGCATAGCGCTTATTTTTTCTTCCAAAGTCTTGCTGTCAGCCGTGTCTTTATTCACCATAGCTTTTCTCTATTTCTCCGCCATTTACATCATCCAACTGCTCAGTAGCATCCGGGTCCATTTTCTTTATAACCTCAGTCAACCTAGCTGTCACGTCCTCCACTGCCCCTACACCATTCACTCTCTCCACTGGAATATTTTCCGACCCTAGTAATGCCAGCATCTCATCTATATTCCTGTTATATATTTCAAATCTTTTTTCAATACTATCCCTCTCCTTATCGTCGTCACGCCCTCGCAAAGCCAATCTATTCAACAATTCTTCCTCTGGCACCTCCAATACTATTGCCCCATCCAACTTGCCAGGCATATTTTCCAATATCCATTTAGTCTGTACCACATTGCGCGGATATCCATCCAATATTACTTCAAACCCTTCAGCCTCAGATTTTTCTATCTGTTTGCTCATCATTTTTATTACATCATCGTCCGATATCAGGTTTCCGCCATTTATAATATCGTCATATCCACCAGTTTGGCGTATTACTTCGCCTACAGACAACCATCTCCAGCCAAACAGCTCAGCAAGCGCTCGCCCCTGAGTCCCCTTACCAGATCCGGCCAATCCAAATAATGTTATCATATTTCTCCTTTTTTATTTATTATACCACTTATTATAAAATCTCCCTTACGGGAGATTTTACTTATTTGAGACCTAGCTTGATGCGCTCAATTTTATCGGCTTTATGCGCTTCGCGTATAATAGCCTTAAGTCGCCTCTCACGCTTAGATATAGGCTTGCTATATCGCATCTGCGACTTCTTTAACGGCATCATACCACTCTGTAATACCCTACGATTAAACCGGCGTATTACATTTTCATTTGCCTCATTTTGATCTTTTCTAGTTACTCTTATTGACATATTACTTGTATTATAGCACACCTTGTCCTTTTCTACAATACCCCCTATCCACCCACTACTCACGAAGGCGAAGGTCCGAGTCTCTATTTTTTTAAGTTTTTGTGACAACAAAAATGGCGGATCCAACGAGACTCGCCCCGGAGCCGAAGGCGAAGGTCCGAGTCTCTATTTTTTTAAGTTTTTGTGACAACAAAAATGGCGG
>JAFOJM010000039.1 GCA_017420185.1 Candidatus Saccharimonadota bacterium
ACGTGTGACCTTCAGTTCCGGAAACTGACGCTCTATCCAGCTGAGCTACGGGTGCATAATTGGGTATATTATATCATATTTGTATTGGTGCATAATTCATCATGATATAATGTTTGTATGAAAATATTGAATTCTCCTATTCCTAGACAAGATCTGATAAAGGAATCTACTAATTTTATCGACGACAATGCCATAAAGGCTGCAGTAGATATAAAAAAAGAATTGCTAGCAGTAGATTCGCCTATGCATTATGATTGTGAGCAATTGCTCATAGAAAATGGGTCAGATCAGAATGATATTTGGGGTATAAATTTATATCTGGACAGTGATAACGTGGATGATTTAGTAGAATTTGATTCTATGATAAATATTCGTCCGGCTCGGGGGAATCGTAGTCGTGGGGTGGAGGACTCGGATATTCAGGATAAAATTAAAGCCGTAGTACTAAAATGGCTGAAGTAAACTATATTCATAGTGTGGAGGCGCGCCAAGATTGGCTGAGGCGGCCTATCACATATCAGATGGGTAACATAGGGAGTGAAGTATCACGTGCACTTAAATGGACTGCTAAGGGGAATAAAGCACGTGCCGATAAGGCTATAGATCGTGCATTGGAGCTGTTTGAATTTACTATAGATGCTAATGCTAAAGATCATGCTCGTCTCACCGAGGTCCTTAAGGCTCGGGAGGAATTTTGTGATTATTTTTTTAATAATAATTCTTATCGCACTGATCCGGCTAGGATGCAGAAATACTATGATGGTTTTGTGATAATGGGCGGATTTTGATGTAAGCGAAGTTCGCTTCGTTTTAGCAAATTACATAGTAGGACTTTGGGTTGAAAATACCGCAGGGCTGTGATAATAAAATACGTATGTGGAGATGGCTAGGGAGAGGCTTGCATCAGTCTTGGTGCGTGGTGGCGCTATGTGTAGGGATAGTAGTAGGTACAATATTGGCATTGGTGTGCAGGATTAATTATTTTGCGTCACCAGTATGGATAATAGGCGTAGTGGTAGTGATGATACTGGCTTACTTTCGGCCGAAAATAATCTTTGTGGTGGTAGCCATGGTGGCAGGAATGATACTGGCTTTTGTGAGGAGCTCGACAGAACTAGTAGGTGAGGACTATATACGACAGTATTATGAGCAGACTATAGTGGTGAGCGGTGCAGTGGATGGCGACCCAGAAACAGATGAAAACGTAACTAAATTTAAGCTAAGAGATTTAAGATTTGGTGAGAATGGGGAATATGCTACGAGTGGCAACCTCTATATCACTGGTCAAAAAAATGAAGAGTTGGCACGGGGTGACAATGTAATACTAGAAGGGAAGCTAGCGGAAGGGTTTGGAGTATATGCTGGGTATATGTATAAGCCTAAGGTCGTGAATTGGTATAGGCCCGAGCCAGGAGATATGGTGCTGAACGTACGAAATTGGTACGCGGGGCGAATAGAGAGCCTAATGCCAGAGCCGCAGGTAAAATTAGGATTATCGTATTTGCTGGGGATGAAGACTGGATTACCGGATGATCTGGAGGAGAATTTACGTGCGGTAGGGCTGGTACATATAGTAGTGGCAAGTGGAGCGCATCTGGCAATACTGGTGGAAGTGGCGCGGAAGATATTTGGAAAAATGTCTAGATTTGCGGGGGTGTTTTTCTCTATACTTTTTATAATATTTTTTATGGCGATGGTGGGATGGATGCCGTCGATAATGCGGGCTGGGATAATGGCGATACTGGCGGTGCTGGCTTGGGCGATGGGCAGAAAGGCGGAGCCGTGGCGTGTGATACTAATAGTGGCGGCAGTGACACTACTAATAAACCCGATGTTTGTGATAAATTTGGGGTGGCTGCTATCATTTGCTAGCTTTGCGGGAATAATGATACTGGGGCCGAGGATGACGAAATTTTTCTACGGAAATAAAAAACCGGGATTTGTGATGGAGATAATCATCACTACGATAGCGGCTACGGTAATGACTTTGCCGATAATATTGTATTATTATGGAACAGTTTCGCTGATTAGTGTGGTGGCGAATTTGCTGATATTGCCGACGCTACCTATAGCTATGGGGCTAACTTTTATGACTGGTGCAGTGGTAGGAATACCCGGGATAGAGACGGTGGCGGGATTTTTGGCGACAAAATTGATAGAGTTCCACATAGCTGTGGTGGAATGGTTTGGCGGGATGAAGAGTTCTGTGGTGGAAATAGAGCCATATCAGGCGTGGGTGTTTGGGATATATGCTGTGATAGCGGTGCCTGTGGTGATTGGACTTTTGCGAAAGAAGATGGTAAAATTAAAAGAAGAGCAATATTAAATAATTGGAGAAAATATGTCTGGACATAGTAAATGGGCGACAACTAAGCGCCAAAAAGCAGTAGTGGATGCCAAGAGAGGGGCACTTTTTACCAAGATAGGGAATCAGATAGCGATAGCGGCAAGAGCGGGGACTGACCCGGCGATGAATCCGAGCTTGGCGATGGTGCTAGACAAGGCTAGACATGCGAATATGCCAAAAGCAAATATAGAGCGTGCGATAGCGCGAGCTGCAGATAAGTCGGCGGCGGCATTGATAGAGGAAGTATATGAAGCCTATGGGCCCGGTGGTGTAGGCATAGTGATAGAGGTAGCGACAGATAATAAAAATCGCACTATGCCGGAAGTAAGACATACATTGGATAAGACTGGTGGTAGAATGGCCGATCCTGGGAGCGTGATGTTTCAATTCGCACGCAAAGGTGTGATAGAGGTAAGTGAAAAAGGCGAGGATGCGCTAATGGCGGCGCTAGAGGCTGGTGCGGAAGATGCTAGTGAAGAGGATGACGGTATAGTAATATACACTGCGGCCTCAGACCTAATGAAGGTGCGAAAGGCTTTGATGGATGCGGGGCTTACGGTGACTTCGGCAGAGCTACAATATGTGCCGAATAATTATGTACCGGTAGAGGGTGAGAATGCGGAGAAGCTGGAAAAACTACTAGGCGCCATAGATGATCTAGACGATGTGACGAACGTCTATACGAATGCGGAATAATATGGTATAATAATAGGCGGAAAGGTGGCCGAGTGGTTGAAGGCACTGGTCTTGAAAACCAGAGACGGAAACGTCCGCAGGTTCGAATCCTGTCCTTTCCGCCAAGACAAAAGGAAGCCCTGGAGGGGCTTGTTTTTGTCTTGATGAAGATAGATTCGAGCCAAGGTTCGCATCGAGCGCGAAGCGCGAGATTCCCCTATCCTGTCCTTTCCGCCAAAATAAAGCGTTGCTGCACCCACAGAGGGGGCGTTTTTGTTGAATTGCAATGATAAGTGCAGTGGACACCTAAGTACGGGGTATTGCCCGTAAAGTCAAACACGCTGCAGGTGTTTATGCTTGCAGCGTGTTTTGGGTGCTTTGGCTTCAGGTTTGTTGCTCTCGTTAAAAAGTTCAGGGTTACTATTTGACTGATTACGATATTTAGTATATAATATAGTTGACGTTTGTAGTCTAGATATAGGTGAAAGGGGGCGAGAGTATGAGCGTAGGACCTATTACGCCGCAAGAGATAGAACAGCATTACTTGCCAGTATTTGGCGAAATCTATACGACGATTAATAAGATATTGATTGACCGGTACGATTTCAAAAATGTACGCATTAATGTGAATCGTGACATTATCGAAGCGACAATTGCGCGTTGCGAGAATGACGGCGAGAGGGCGTGTCAGCTGTCCGAGGTTTTTAAATCTAGTGATTGGATTAGTAAGATAATATCGGACTATGAAGCTGTAGGATGGAAAGTAAAACATGACTATATCATTGCAGGCCTTCCACGTCTTGTTTTTACAAGGGCGTAATCTGCTGGCGTCGCCGTGAAGGCGGCGCTTTTGCTATGTAGATAGGATTTATGAGACAGATGCTTATGTCTATCTTAAAGTATGATATAATGGTGATATGGCTAATAAAAAACGCAAAAAAACAGCTAAGCGAGGTACCCGGAAGACTACGAAAGAAGTTCGACCGGAGCATGAGTTGCCGGGTGGATTTTGGCGGCAAATAGTGGCAATACTGATGATTGCGCTGGCAGTGTTTTTTGTGGTGACGTGGTTTGGCCACGGGGGGACGGTGCTGAATAATGTTCACCAGGTATTCTTAAATGTAATAGGATTTGCGGCGTATTTTGTGCCGGCGTTGCTAGTGTACCTAGCAGTAAAGATATTCCGAAGTGAAGATAATAGAGTGGCTGTGCCGGTGTATATTGCGAGTTTTTTGATGGTGATATGGATAGCTGGTATAGCGGCGATATGGCAGAATGGTGGCTACGTAGGCGGGTGGCTAAACTCACTGATGACCAATGTGCTGGACCAAGCGGTAGTGATACTGATATATATAGTGTTGGTATTTATAACGACGGCGTTTATACTGCAGTTATCTCCGGTGACATTTTTCAAGGGGACAAAAAATTATGTAAAATCTGGCGGAAAGAAGCCTCTGGACGAAGAAGATGGAAACGGCAAGAAGAAAAAGGTAGGTAGACTAGAGATAAAAGTAAACTCTGGGCTGGGGGCTAGTGAGCCGGCAAGTGCAGCGCCAGCGGGAAAATTACTGAGGAAGTCTGCTATCAAGGCGCCTGCGAAGGCTCCGGAACCAGTGAAGGAGCCAACGGCACTTACGGCGGTGTCGGATCCAGACTGGAAAATGCCATCTACGGATTTGTTGGAGAAAAAGCAGTCTCCAGCGGATGCTGGTAACATACAGCAGAATGCCTATATTATAAAAACTACTCTGGCGGAATTTGGCATAGAGGTAGAGATGGAAGGCGCTAATGTAGGGCCGAGAGTGACTCAATATACAATGCGGCCGCCAGCAGGTGTAAATTTAAGCAAAATATTGGCACGAGATAAAGAGCTAGCGCTAAACTTGGCTGTAGATAAGATACGTATAGAGGCGCCGATTCCTGGTACGCGGTCGGTGGGTGTGGAAATACCAAATGCTAGGAGTGCGGACGTAAGGATGCGTGGAGTGCTAGAATCTAACGAATGGAAGAAGACTAGTGACCCGCTGACTTTTGCGGTAGGGAAAGATATATCTGGTAAGGCGGTGGTGGCAAATCTTGCTAAGATGCCGCACTTACTAATAGCCGGTACGACTGGGTCTGGTAAGTCCGTGATGACTAATACTTTGATTAGCTCTTTGCTGTATCGTAATGCGCCGTCCGATATGAAACTGATCATTGTAGATCCGAAGCAGGTAGAAATGGCACAGTATCAGGATATTCCACATTTGCTAACACCGATAATTACCAGCACAGAAAAGGCTCTGTCTGCAATGAAATGGGCGGTAGGAGAAATGGAGAGGCGTTATACTTTGATGGCGGAGGAAAAGGTGAAAAATATTGGCGACTATAATGCTAAAATGGCGAAATCTGCCGAAGCTTCAAAAGAAGGCAAAATGCCATATATAGTGGTGATTATTGACGAGATGGCGGACCTGATGATGATGGCTGGGAAAGACCTTGAGATGCTGATAGTACGTATAGCGCAGAAAGGGCGTGCTGCTGGTATACACTTAGTGCTAGCTACTCAGCGGCCAGAAGTGAAAGTGATTACTGGGCTAATTAAGGCTAATATCCCGGGGAGGATTGCTTTTGCGGTGGGGTCGCAGATGGATTCCAGAATAATGCTAGATCAGGGTGGGGCTGAGAAGCTGCTGGGTAAGGGTGATATGTTACTACTTACTACTGAAATGATGGGTAAACCGCGGCGAATACAAGGTGCATGGGCGTCGGATGATGACATTGCCAAGGTAACGGATTTCCTACGTGCGCAGCGACCGCCAGAATATAATGACGAGGTGGTAGCGCAGCAGGTAGCGATTAAAGGCATGGGTGGCGGCTCTGGTGGCGCAGGAGAGCTAGGCAGGAGATTTGACCCGAATGACCCAATAGTGAGAAAAGCTGTAGAAATATCACTTAGTAAGGGTAAATTCTCTACCGCGATGCTACAAACGTATCTTGGTAAGGGGCATGGATTTGTATCTGGGCTCGCGATATGGTTTGAAGACATAGGCGTGATAGGGCCGCAAAATGGGAATAAGCCAAGAGAACTACTAATATCTTCTATGGAAGAATTTGATCAGCTAAGCCAGGCGTAGGATGCTTAGCGTTGTTGCATAAATCATGTAGGACTTGGTCGCACCTCTATTCTTCGGACACGCTCCAGAAGCGCTCGCCCAAGCCTATGGTCCTCAGAATAGAGGTCGCGACCAGTCTTCTGGCTAATTATACACCAAGACCGACCATACCGGTCAGGTCTTGTATTTTTGGCCGTTTTATGTTATAATGATGGCATGCATGAAAAACTTGCTGGGTTTTGGCAGGTGTATTAAGTGTCGATTTGAATAAGCGGAGGCATATAGTGCCCAGGATAATAAGGAAAATTATAAGAATTGTGCTCGCGACACTAATCGTGGGGTTTGCCGTGCCGTTAAATACTGTAACAGCATGGGCGGTTTTGCCCAGAGAAACTTTGAGGACATATGGGCTAAACAATACATATTATTACGATCCCTATGCCTGTAACGAAGGTAATAGTGGGACTACTTTTTGTACGCCAGTGTCTGGTGAGAATATTACTTGGATAGGGGATTCGTACTCAACTGGCGCGAAGGAGATAATTGAGTCAGAATTTCCTGGGATATCTTTTGGAGGAACAGTAAATACGGATCAATCTACTATACAGGATTGTAAATTTGTGGGGGTAGATACAGACTGTCTGGCTAATCCGACCAACCCATCGGGGCTAAAAGTGCTACAAAATGTAATAGCAGCAGGTAATTTGAAGCCGTATTTAGTGTTTGCACTGGGGACGAACGGAGGATGGTCTAGTAGCGATGTGACGGAGTTTAATAGAATAATGGCTGGACAGCCAAATACTCAGGTGGTATTGGTGACATCTAAGACTCCGGGAGAAGATTTCGCTAGTAGCAATGAACTTCTCAAAAAGATGGCAGAGGATAATGCGAATTATTCCTTAGCAGACTGGACAATGGTATATAAGGAGTCGTATTTTGGTAGCGATGCCGAACATCCGTATGATGATGGAGGATTTAATGAATGGGTGAGAATAATAAAGGAGGCTATGCCGCAGAATTGTACGGCTGGCTTGCTACCTGGAGATAGTATAGCTGAGAAGATATGGAATTATTTTGTGCAGGCAAATATAGAAGGAGTATCTGATAATCCAGCGGCTATAGCGGGCATATTGGGTAATCTTTATACTGAGAGTGGGCTAAATCCTTTTATGAATGGTAGTGACGGAGACTATTATAGAGGGCTGTATATGCTAAATAGTGATAACGGAAGTGCGCTGTGGAGTGCTATTACGTCTGCGGTAGGAAATGACTACTGGAAATTTTATGGTTGGTGGTGCGGAGTAAGTGATTATCCGAGCGGAAGTGGCTGTGCTGATAGCGTATTAGCGCAAAATAATGTGCCGCAAGATGCAATAGATACGGCTATAAAAATGGAATTGGATTATTCGGTATTGGGTGAGATTAATGGCCAGCCGGCTAGTGACCAGACCTTTCATAATGAGTTTAAGGATTTTATTAATAATTTTAATGTAATTTCGGACAAGAATAGCCCAAGATCTTATTCTGAACTGTTTTTGATAACGGTAGAGATAGCTTATGAAACATCTGGCGTGAGTGGAGAAGCGCCACAGGATGCTGGGGTGAGAGCTTTTGGCATAAGTAGAGGGCATGAAAGATGGCAGGGAGTAGCGGCGCGTGGTGATGATGCGGAGGAGTTTTATAATAAATACGCTAACATGACGGCGCCGACTACTACGGTAAGTTCTGGTATGTCTGGTGGTACCAGTATGGCGGTAGCTTCGTCTGGTGGATTTGTAAAATATAGTGATTTGACGGATGCGCAAATATGGGATTTGGCCGAGGTGGCTATGGAGGAAAACGGTGTGAATATGACAGGGTTTAAGAATGAGCTTTCTTTGATGGCGAATTTGGCTGAAGCTAATGGCAGTCAGCCGCCAAATGGAAATAACTTGGTAGATTACATAGCTAATGGCGGGTGGTTTGCGACTTCTGGGAATATGAATGGTGCACATGACATCGGCATTGATTCTCAATATATTGATGCGGCACGTGATGTGCTTATGAATGGGAATCGCACTCTGCCTACGCAGATATTAGAACATGACTGTATAAAATGTGGAGCTGGGGTAGACCATGCTTATAATGATGAAAGCCACTCGGTGGATTTGATTGACGACTATAGCCAGTGGCAAAGAGGTGTGACTGTGCTGGTACAGGCTAGCGGAGGATTAAGCGGGTCGTGGGTATTTTATGACTGGATGGGCGGAGAGCCTGGGCTGGGTGATCCAATGGGGTATTTTGCGGATAATCCACCTACAGAAACAGTAGTAAGTAACTCTAGGGACATGGGAAACTGCCCAGACGATAGCAGTAACATGGGGAGTATGCCGGGTGGAGATCAGATAGCTGAGATAGCGGTAAGGATGGCGTGGCCGGTACAAGCTGGGCAGGGTGATGATGCGCATGTGGGAAAGTGTAAAAATTCTAGTGGAACTTGGGAAACTTACAGTGCTGAGAGCTATCCATTTTCTTGTCCTGATAATCCGAGAGATTTTTACCGAGAGCAGCTGGATACATGGTTGCCTGGCGGTAATGCACTGGACTGTGGTATATATGTGACGACAGTGTTAAGATATGCTGGGGCCATGGACAGTGATGATCACTATAGCCTGGAGGCGTATTTTGAGACTCAGGATATGTGGGAGCATTTATCTGACTATAGCGTAGGAAATCTGAGGCCAGGTGATGTACTATTTAGCCCCGGGCATGTGTTTTTGTATGTGGGGGAGTACGGTGGTAGCTATGGGACTATTGCTAGCGCTTCGTTAGACGAACGAGTAGGTCAGGTGACGGATTATTATAATGAAGGAATAACGAATAGTGCTTGGAGATACAAAGGCTATCTTGGTGGTGGATTGACATCGGAGCAGGCAGAGAAATTAGCAAGTAACTATAATAATAACGTGGGCAACTGGGATGGCACGGTGGCTGCTGAGGGGAATTATTGTCAGGATGCGGGCTGTGCTAGTAGATATAGTAACTGCGTATTGTTTTCGGCGTTCTTTGTGGAGAAATTCGCTGGTGTGAGCCAACAAGGCTGGCCAAATGGTGGCGAGGTGGTGGGTGAGCTAAGTGGTATGGGATTTGAAGTGAGTGGTGAGCCGCAGGTATTATCCGTATTCTCGTATCCTACAGCGGCGGGCGGACATACTGGCGTGGTAGTGCGCATAGATGGCGATAAAGTATATACTGTGGAGGCTGGATATCCATCGTGGCCTGGTGCGGTAGTAGAGCGTACTAAACAAGAATTTGCAAACTTTAATGCTACCTTTGCACATGTAGGTGGTAAGGTAGACACAAATAAATTGATGGAATATATTGGTCAATAATAGTAGGGTAATAGTGCAAGAATTTGCCAAAAAGATGACAATGCGTAATAATAAAAATATGGAAAAAAAGAGTAAACGATTGCAAGGCATCTGGGGGAACTTTGTAGAAAATACCTCTATGGGTATAAGAGTAATAATAGTATTGTTTATCATAATGTCTATTTTGATTGTTGTTTTGGCGGTGATGGTGAATATGCAAAAACAGGAAGAGGCGCCAGGCATACCTATTGTGAATTTTCAGGAAATATCCAATGCGCCGGAAGAATATCAGGCCAATACGGAGCAATTGATTTGGATATTGGCTAGTAAGAGCGAGCTAATTCCGGAAGATGTGACGGCAGTGATAAGGGAAGGTTCATACTCTGAAGAAATTAACAACAAGACGGTGAGTGCGAAGTTTATAGTGGATATAGAGGAGTTGAGATATTCTTTTGAGGTAACAATGTCGTGGCTTAAAAGCCAAAAGAAATATGAAGATTTGTATGTAAAAATCCAATGTCCGTATTATACGGATGTGATTTATCCTGATACAAAATGCGTAGCGGAGCAGCCGACGGAACAAATCAAACGATATTTGCCACATAATTATTATCTTGATGATGGGAAATTGGTACATGTGGAAGAGAGCGGGGCGGGGCGTAACTATAGGTTGTTGGTAAAAGTGGAAGCTTGCAAGAACCAAGACGTGATAGAAGCAGCAATGAATCATACTACGGAGTGGATAAAATCTTTGTATATGGATCCGGAAGATTTTGCGACTGAGCCATATGATACTTGTATGATGAAATAATGATATGGCGTTGTTGCATAAATCATATGACGTCTGGCCACACCTCTATTCTTGGGACACACTCTAGGACCGTTCGACCAAGCCTATGGTCCCAATAATAGATTTTGCGACCAGCCTTCAGGCTAATTATGCAACAATGCCTAATGACATGTTGGGTGTGGCGAGAAATAGTTTATAGTAGTTATGCATATAATAAAAATATGCGAAGAATATGCGCATGGCTAAGTAGGCTAAATACTGGTCTAGATAGGACCGAGCGTCGTTCGGCAAGCCATAAGGTGTTTTGTTGGTTTTTTGCTGTGTTTTTGAGTGCGATGCCGCTAGGCGAATATATGTGCAACAGTGCTTTCGCTGCCGAGATGGGCCAGAAAATAGCAGATAAGGCCAAGGAATTAGCATGGCCAGAGGGGGCGAGTGTGGGGGAATATAGATTTAGACCGACGGATGCATTTGTGCAGGCAACGGGTAGAGTAAATAGTGACCTTAATAATACGGATTGTCTATCTTTTG
>JAFOJM010000040.1 GCA_017420185.1 Candidatus Saccharimonadota bacterium
AGGGTATTTCGGCCCTCTAACACTTCACTACTATACCGGGTGAACCCCGGAAGCGCGACCCACCTCACACAAATTGGGGCCTGCCGGTTAGAGGGATTGCTATGCTTTCGAAGGAGTCCTTTCTAAGTGGAGGTAATACTTAATAAATTTAAAACCATGAAGAAATTTTAAATCCGAAAGGGTTTCAAAAGCACGCAACTTCTGCTATACTACTAAGTAGTACAACTGAAATTATAATTTATTTAGGTGCGGTGTGGTGCACGTTTTGTGCGCCAACTGTATTCATTATAGCACACAGGAGGAATTATGTCAACACTTTTTTCACATTTTTTTAGTAAAATCAACCAAATCTCACCCCAAGAGACAGATTTTACAGAGGTGTTAAGCACTATTGCGCTTAAGCCTAAAATATTGTATTTCTATGGAAAAATGCCAGAAAATGTGTCAAAAGTGTCAAAATCAAGCTCCATACCAGGGCATAATCCCAGCAAAAAATCAAGCTCAAAAACCCGAACATCGCGCCCTAAGGCTGTAGCCATAGTAGGGTCGCGCCATAATACACGCTACGGCGAAGAAGTGGCCTACAAAATGGCCTATGAGCTAGTCAAAAAAGGCGTAATCATAGTATCTGGATTAGCATTCGGCATAGATAGCATTGCGCACCAAGCCTGCCTAGACGCTGGCGGCACTACTGTAGCCGTGCTTGGCACACCCATAGACCAGATCTATCCGGCCCAGCACGTACCTTTGGCTCGTGAAATTATCGCCAAAGGAGGAGCCGTTATGAGCGAATATGCTCCCAAGAATGCCCCGCGCAAAGCTCCATTTGCTCCAGGCGAGTTCATAGACAAGTTTACTGGCGAACGCCGACAAGACCCAAAAGGCGCATTCCTGCACCGCAATCGCTTAGTGGCCGGCCTAGCCGATATAGTAGTAATAGTTGAAGCTGCGGAAAAATCCGGCTCTCTCAATACCGCTATGCACGCCCTAGAACAAGGCAAAGAAATATTTGCTGTACCGGGCAACATTACAAATCCCTACTCTCAGGGCTGCAACAAACTCATTCGCCAAGGCGCAAATCCTTACACCGAGCCAAAGGATTTACTGCGGCTGCTTTTTCCGGAAGCCTATGCGAAAAAGCCCAAAAAGCCCGGTCAGGCGCTACTTTTTGGCGACTCCAAAGAAGAAACGGCAATTCTTCGTGCGCTCTCAGGAGGGTTACGCGCTGGCGAAGATATAATGCATTCTGCCGATATCGATGTGGCCACATTTAATCAAACCATCACCTTGCTAGAAATCAAAGGCCAGGTTCGCTCTCTTGGAGCCAACCAGTGGACACTGAGCTAGTTGTAAGCTAATCTTCTAATAAATATACTGCAATTAGTGGATGTAGTAGAAGCTTCCCACCGCACTGGCAGGGATAGTAGACCGTATCACGCGGTAAGGTATACCGTAGTTCATCTCTGACATTATTATGGACCCATCTGGATTTACTGCCTCTACGTATCCTACGTGGCCATACCAGCCAGCAGTAGTCTGTAGTACTGCTCCTGCGGAAGGAGTATTGTCTACCTGGTACCCGTATGCGGCAGCATTGCGCGCCCAGGCATTTGCATTGCCTAGTAAATTCGGCAAATCTTGACGGTTGTACCACGCCCATTGCGTACATTGTCCAGCCCCATATGGCCCGCCGAGGTTATAGAAATACCCTACTACCTCTATATCCTGCCGTACTGAACTGTTGCCGAGATAAGTATAAGTGTAAGTACTAGTGGTGGTTTGAGTCTGTACTGGCTGAGGGGCTACGTATTCTGGCCGTTCTGTCTCTGGGAGAGATCCACCCTTCACCACTATACGCATACCTTCAGAAATACCGGAGACCTCTAGATCGTTCAGTGCGATAATCTCTGCAGCACTAGAGCCGTACTTCTCGGCTACAGACTCTATAGTGTCGTCTTCCTTCACCGTATACACTATACCGGAGACACTAGGAATGTACAGTACCGTTCCGGCTTCCACCTCAGTAGTCTTGAGGCCGTTGCTCCACCTGATGTCATCTGAGGTTACGTTGTATTTGGCTGCAATAGTATCAACATCTTCGCCTTCCTTTACGGTGTATTCTATTACGCCTCTAGACACTGCAATATTGGTGATATTTGGCTTCTCCAGCTTACCAGTAGAGGTCTGCCCAGAGTCGTACATAGTATTGGTAATGATGTAGTTTGACGCTACGTCTGGCGCGCTGGCTAGCCCCAACGTATCAGAAAGGTCCGCCACCATATAGAGCTCAGTCAGCTGGTCCGTAGATACATTGTAATCATTGGCCGCAAAAGTATCCAAGCTCAGGCTCACCTCTGAACTATGCTTGTCTATTGATCCGACAAATACTAACACTAAAGTCACTAGCCCTACTGCTACGTAGGGGATAATACGCTTATAACGTTTTATATCAAATCTTTTCTTACTTTTTGTCATAATGATACATCACAGAGAACCTGGCAATGCTTATGAATATTCTGAACATGCTCTTCCTCCGTATAACTATAATACATCATTCCGTCGTCTCCTGTCAAGAAGTAAATATAAGAAGTATCCGCAGGCTCTGCTACGGCCAGTAGCGCGGATAGGCCGGGGTTAGATATAGGCCCACAGGGTAGCCCAGCATAAAGCCGTGTATTATAGCAAGAATCTATACTAAGAGCGGTCTGGTTGTCAGGATAGCTCTCTCTGTTAGGATCTACTACGTCTAGCGCGTAAGATACCGTTACATCACTCCCCAGTAGCATTTCTTCACCAAGCCTTGTCAAAAATACCTGTGCCACAGTAGGCTGTTCCGGCGCGGCGGCCTCTTTTTGCACTATCGATGCTAAAGTAATCCCTTCATACAATGATAGCCCCTGTGCGGCAAACCTCTCTTCGAGATGATTGGCTACTATCACCTCCCCCATTTTAGCTAAAAAAGCTTTCAGAATGTCTTGCACAGAGGAATCTTTATAAAATTCATAAGTTTCACCGTACAAATACCCCTCTAGGGTGGCCCCGGCCGGCCTTTCCTTTAAAAAATCAAAGTTGTATTCTGCTGCAAAAGCCGTTTCTACTTCATCAGAAGTATAGCCTACGGCAACTAGATGCTTTTTGATGTCAAATATTGTCTCTCCGGGGCTGATGCTAAAATTAAATACAGAATTCTCGTTGTCATAGGCTTCTTTTTCAGCAAAATACTCGGCATATTCTTTATAACGCTGATCTCTCACAAAAAACCCTACGCCGGTAGCGCCTATCGCCAATATTACGATAATCACCACCCCGATAACCCATTTTGTAGCTGTTTTCATCTTATGCTTTGCCTTCTTGGTATTTAATTTTACTTTATCCGCTTCCTTCTTGGTAATATTGGTAGCATTATTCTTTGCCTCTGTTACTGCAGCTTTTACTCCAGCTGTCACCCTGGTAACTTTAGAGTCACCGCCAGGCTCAGTCGGTTTAGGTGACGGGCTCAGTTCCTTACCTGTCTGTCCTACTTTGAAATTTTCCAGAAAATCCTGCAGTATGATGCTGGCCGCCTCCGCATCTATATCACCTTTTTCGTAGCGCTTTTTGCGTGCCTTGAGTCTATCTTCTGCCACCACAGAGGTAAGTGATTCATCTTGCAGTCGGACTCTAGCCCCTGGCACTTTCTCGGTTAGATTCTTTGCGAATTGTCTTACATACATAGACTGCGCGGTCTCGTTACCTTCATTGCTACGCGGCAGCCCTATTACGAAGAAATTTGTGTTGTGTACCCGCGTTAATCTAGCTATTTCCTGCCATTCTGAGCCGTCTACCACGATATACCCTACCGGTACCGCAATACGCGTACTAGAATCCGCACGAGCCACGCCAATACGTTTTTCGCCAACATCTAGTGCCAAAATCTTCATTTTTTAGATATTCTCCGTAATGCTGTACCTCTGTTAAGTCCACCCATCTGCATTATTCTTCCTTTGTGCTTTCCTTTGAATCTTCCTTGGTGGCCTCTTTTGAATCCTCTTTATTGCTGTCTTTTATATCTATCTTGATAGTGATCTTATTGCTATCATTCGGCACGGCGGTCACCCAAGGATATGATGTATTGATAGTTACAGAGGTGATACCATTGATGCTGCTTAGATCATGACGAGCATCACCTATGCCCTTACCCTTTATCATTTCTAAGATATCGTTATCTGTTACTTTTGGCCCTACAGCGTAGGTAGTCTTGAGTCTACCGGCGTACCCAGTATCGCCTTTGACGAAATTCTCAATATAAGGATCTTTTATACTATAGACCTTTTGGCCATCTTCTAGCTTGGCCTTCTCTGTGACGTATTCTTTGAGCTTGGTCTTGTCCACTACGAATACGGAGGCCGTAGTAGTGGCTTTGAGTGTGGGGCTAGTTCCTTCTTTTACCTCTTCACCGGCTGCAGGTGTGGCTACTGCTGCAGAGGTATCTTGAGAAAAACTACTCTCTATTATTAGTACGTCACCATTGATGCTAGACAGTAATTTTGTCTTGTTTTCACCTTCATTTGATGACTTAAGCTCGCTCTTGGCTTTCTCTATGTCCGCTTGCTCTACCACCTTGATGATATTATCTGTACCACCACTCATAGCCTTGTCGGAATATACGCTCACATTAGCCGTAGTGCTCCACCCAGAATTTGATGCGGCTATATTGTACTTAGCTCCTGCAGTCGTAGCGGTCACAGGTACCTTAGTGGAGACTTGGCAACCGGAGTTGGTAATCTGCGTAGCGTTGTTTTTGTTGTCGCAGTTGTTGAGGCTTTCGCCATTCCACTTAAGGGTAACGTCTTTATTGGATGTATATGATAGCCCATTTATGGTAAAAGTAGACCCAGCATTTATGGCAATAGTCCCCTCTTTCTTAAAGAAAGAGTACACTACAACTTCACCGGTAGCCTTTTCGCCGTTATTCTTTTCCCCCGTTGCCTCAAATTCTACCTCTGCTACAGATTCTAGCTTCTTTTCCTCTAGGTAAAATTTACCTTCTTTTACATTCTCTTCGGCCATATTGGTAGTAAATGTCACCATTTCGGCAAAATTATTAGTTTCTGTGCTCATCACTACAGTTACGTCTACAGCTGGAGCTATTGTTAGGGCCCACACCAGCCCTACCACGAGCAGCACTAGCCCAAGACAGCCAAATATAGTAGCCTTTTTGTGAGATTTTATCCACCCTATTATTGGATTGCCGGCTTTTTCAGCCGAGCTATCAGACTTTTTGCCAGCTTTTTTATCCTTTTTGGCATTTTTCTTTGCCAGCGGGGTGTCTTCTTCAGTCTCGTCTTCGTCTTCTTCTGGCTTTTTCTGATCGGCAGATTTTTTGGCGTTTTCAATTTCTTCTTCAATCATCTCGTCAGGGTCACTCAAAATCTCTTCTTTGGTGGTCTCTTCTATTTCCGTGTCGGCATTCGGAATGACCGGTGCAGACTGGAGATTTTTGGTAACCGGTATACGCACAGCCGCAGCTAGCTTTACTATGGATGGATCCACTGTCACTAGTACAATGGTCTTTTCTGCTGTTTTGCCGGCTTTGGCCATCAGCTTGATATTTACGGCGCTACGAAACACTCCTGCTTTTTTGGGAGGCACTAGTGCTACGATTTTCTCCTTGGAGTTTTCTATTTTGGTGATGATATCAGTGATGTCATCTTCTGGTTCAATATATATCACATCCTTGTTCATATAAAAATAATACCACATTTTTACTTGCTTGTGTTAAAATATATTTAAATGAGTATATTTAAGCATGATAAATCTACAGGTTCCACCGACAGTCAGGCAGATATGGTCCTGCAGGTTATTCATGATGGTGTTATTATTACTGATGCGTCTGGCGTAGTTCAGTTTATCAATCCAGCCGCTATCCGTATGACAGAATGTGGCTCGGCCGACCACGCCACTGGCCTAGACTACGGGCTACTCATCAAGCTAGAGTCCAAAGAGGGTCGCGAAATTCCTGACGCTGAGAATCCTATCGCCCAAGCTATACGTACTGGCCAGGCACTAGAGCGCTACCAAGCTTGTATTGTTGCTACCCAGTCTGGCAAGCGGCTACCAGTAGCTATCACCGTACTGCCTTCAGATAACAAAGGTCAGCACCATATTATTACTTTACGCGATATTACTAAAGAACTAGCCGAAGAAGGTGAGCAGACTGAGTTTATCTCTACTGCTTCGCACGAGATGCGTACTCCAGTGGCCACTATTGATGGCTACATTTCCCTAGCTACCAATCCTCAGACCGCCACTATAGACCACCGTGCCCGTGGCTACCTTACTGCTGCGCATGCTGCCTCTCAGCATCTAGGCAAGCTATTTCGCAATCTGCTAGACATCACCAAGCTAGATGACGGCAAAATCCGCCCGCAGTTTAGGCCGGTAGATATGGTATTACTAGTTGAGAGTATCGCTCAGGACTATCAGTCGCGCGCCAAAGAAGCTAAAGTCAAGCTTAACTTTGGCCCCGATGGTCATAACGGTGGCAGCCATCGTGTCGGTCAGGCTGTGTATAGCTATGTAGACGTTAATTTTATGCGTGAAATTCTAGACAATCTTATCGACAATGCGCTCAAGTACACTCCAGCTGGCGGTTCTATCTACATTAACGTTCGCGGTGATGGTGACAGGGCGCTTATCAATGTCACCGATACCGGTATTGGCATTTCTGCCGAAGATTTGGCTCATATTTTCCAAAAATTTTACCGTGCAGACAATTCCGACACCCGCACTATCGGCGGCACTGGCCTAGGGCTTTATTTGGTCAAGCAGCGCGCCGAAGCCATGGGTGGGCGAGTCTGGGCTGAGTCGTCCTTTGGCGAGGGCTCTACTTTTTATGTATCTTTGCCGCGGCTATCTAGCGACGAATACGACAAGCGCATGATTGCTATTAACAATCTTTCACAGGCTACGTCTCCGCAGTCACCTCAGCCGCCACGGCCGGTTCAGCCCGCCTCAAATCCATTTCTAAGGGCGCGTCTTTCGCGGCCAGTTCAGCCTGTCCAGCCGGCACCGTCCGCTCAGTCAGTACCATCAGTTCAGCCACCTATGGCCGCGTCAGTTTCTCAGCCGCAGCCGTCCCCTGCTGGACCACAGACACCACAGCCGCCGCGTCAATATACGCAGCCGCGTGCGCCCACTATATCACCATCCCCTACCACCCAAGTTAATAATAATATAAAGGAGCAACAATGAGTAAAATAATGGTTGTCGAAGACGACGCAAGTCTTAGAGAAATATACGGCATTCGCATCGCCGCCGAAGGATATGACATCGTTTCTGCGGGTGATGGCGAAGAAGCCTTGGCTATGGCTGTACGGGAAAAGCCAGACCTTATTCTAGCAGATATTATGATGCCCAAGATATCCGGCTTTGATATGCTAGATATCTTACGGTCTACTCCAGAAACAGCCGGCATCAAAGTCATAATGATGACGGCACTCTCTGGTGACGATCAACGCCAGCGTGGCGAGCGCCTCGGTGCTGATAGATATCTAGTCAAGTCTCAAGTTGGCATCGAAGATATGGTCAATGCTATTCATGAAGTACTCGGTGACAAGCCCGCTAGCGAGCCCCGCGCCGAGCAGCCAGCGGAGCCCGCTATGCCGGCATCGCTAGCCCCCGCATATCAACCGTCACAGCAGTCGAGTTATGGACCAGCCCCAATCAATCCGGCTCAATAAATTCCTTGCCGAGCGCTTAGGTCTGTCGCGTCGCGAAGCCGACGAGGCCATAGTTGCTGGCAGGGTAAAAATAGGCGACACAGTAGCCCAGCTTGGTGCTAGGGTTGACTTTACTAGCAAAGTATGGTATAATGGCAATATAATACCGTTTAATACGGACTACTTGTATATAGCGTTTAATAAGCCTGTAGGCTATGTATGCTCACGCCGCGCCCAAGGTGGTGCTCCTACTGTCTACGATTTGTTGCCAGCTAAATATCGCCAGCTCAAGACCGTCGGCCGTCTAGACAAAGATAGCTCTGGTTTGATAATCCTCACCAACGATGGCGATTTTGCCTACCAAATGACTCACCCTAAGTTCCACAAGGACAAGGTTTACGAGGTCGAGCTAGACCGTCCGCTCGAGCCGCTCCATCAGCAAATGATTTCCGACTATGGCGTGATGCTAGATGACGGCCCGTCAAAATTCACGGTTATCAAAAATGAGCCCGCAGTATCACCCGCTAAGGACCATAAGCTAGGGCGAGCGCCCTCGAGCGCGTCCGAAGCGGGCGGTACAAGGGCTCATTATATAGTAAAATTGTCCGAAGGTCGCAATCGTCAGATTCGCCGCACTTTCGCTGCGCTTGGCTACCGCGTCACCGCCTTGCACCGTACTCAGTTTGGCCCTTACCAGCTGGCCGGTCTCGCCACAGGTAGGTATGAAGAGATTGCTAAGGCATAGTCTTAATACAAAAACCGCCCTCGGGCGAGCCTTTGGGCGGTTGCCTGACGGGTTAGATAAATTTGACTTGACACTTGCAGTCCTATGGTTTAGAGTTTAATTAGGTTAATTGATTTATCGCTTCCTTCTTCTGGGAGCGATTTTCAAAAATACGGGCGCGGAGGCGCCCGTAATAGGTGGCGCTGCGTACTGCACTTGGATTTTGATCTTGGCGGATTATTCAGTTAGACAGCGGATAGAAGCCCCACTATACCTGTCATAGCTGTTACGGCGGACACCACTGGAATTGAAGTATAACCGGTAGGCGCTAGTATTATCGTAGACTGTACTAAACCAATAGTAGCCAATGCCCGCAGTATCGGACCGCGAAGCATAATAGACTTGACCAGACCTAACCAACCATAAAGGAGATGTGCGAATACTGTTGAAACCGCTATCTACATGACTATAGTAGTTGCAGTTACCACCACAGCTTTCAATTATAGGCTTCTTAGTGATATTGTCATAGCTGACTGCTAGGTTGACCATGTCGCTATAATCAGTCTGGCTAGCATTTGGACCAGTAGGCAATCTCCAGCCAGCAGGACAGATAGAATCTGGTGCATTATCATACCC
>JAFOJM010000041.1 GCA_017420185.1 Candidatus Saccharimonadota bacterium
GTATTTTGATAGTGGGGCGATATACAAGTATGATAGAGTATTTGTGACCGATATGTGGCTCGAGGAGCCAATGCTTTCAAAGGTGGCTGATGATGCTCGGCTGAATAATAAGTTCCTACTATTTGACCACCACGAGTCTGCTCTTGAAAGAGGTTTTAATAAGTATTCCTTTACAACTATCAGGATTTCCGATAAAAAAGGGTTGTGTAGTGGCACAAGTTTGTTCTATGAATATTTGATTAAGAATGGTCTGATTGATGCAGGGGCCCAGGCGATTAGTGAGTTTGTAGAGTTAACCAGAAGACATGATACCTGGGAGTGGAAGACGAAGTATCACGACGAATTGCCACACCGGCTAGCGCTTTTGTTCGACTCGGTAGGATGCGAAAACTACATACAGTTGATGGTGAAGAAAGTCGGCGATAATAGCAGTGTTCATTTTGAATTTGACGAAAGTGAAAAAATGATGATTGATAATCGATTACGACTTGTTCGAGAAAAGGTATCTGAGTATTCAAAGAAATTGATCTTTAAACAAATGTTTGGGTTAAAAGCGGGTGTATTTTTTATTGATTACGACTACCGGAATGATTTAGCTGAGTATTTGAAGCAGCAAAAATTTGACATAGATTTCGTGATGATGATTGCACTGGATTATGGCTTGATTTCTTATCGGTGCGTGAATGAAAATGTGAATGTTCGACTGATTGCAGAAAAAATGGGCGGTAGAGGGCATGACAAGGCGGCAAGCAGCCCAATCTCTGGTTCTGCAATGAAGAAAATTTTAGATACTTTGACTGACTCTGATTTACGAACTTAGATTGCATCACGCCGAGGCCAACTAAATACATTGTGTTACGATCTCTAAATGAGGCTGTTATTTTGTTGGTGCTATGAGAATTTAATTTTGAATTGTTTTTCGTCATCAAAAAAAAGTCGCGAACGACCAATGTTTGGTGGGGCTCGCTAAGCCAGGTTTTAACAGCTTATAAGGAAGATATCTGCGAAAAGTGGCGACTTGCGTCTCATGATACAATAGTAGAAAGGAGAATGAATGATAGATTCTAAAGCATGGAACTGGAATATGGTAAAAGGCAACCACGAGAAATATTGGCAAGAGCCAGCGACGGAATCTTATTATCTTATAAACCGATGGCTATCTCAGGATAAGGGAGATTATCTCGATCTCGGTTGCGGGCTAGGAAGATACACTATTCAATTTGCCAAAGCAGGGTTTAATACTTCTGGGTTTGATTTAAGCGAAACATCGATCGAAAGAACAGAAGAGTACGCTGAGCAAGCAGGAGTAAAAGTCGATTTACGAGTTGGTGATATGCTGAACTTGCCGTACGGTGACGATAGTTTCGATTGTATTTATTGTCGCAACGTAATATCTCATACTGATACAGCGGGAATGAGAAAAATTGTTTCGGAGCTAAAACGAGTTTTAAGAAAAGGCGGAGAGTGCTATTTGACTTTAGGCTCAAAGCAGGCCTGGGGCTTTCAGCAAGATTGGCCAGTAGTGGACGAGAACACAAAAATTAGAGTCGAGGATGGACCAGAGAATGGCATACCGCATTTTTATGCTGACTATGATCTAATCGTAGATTTATTCAGGGACTTTGAAATCGTGAAAGTTTTTCAAGTTGAAGAGTTTATTACGAAAGAGCGAACCACTAGCTCATATCACTATCACGTACTAATTAGAAAATAACAACCTGATTGTTTAGGGTATTAGCAGACAAATATATAGGGTTAAAAATGCGTTTTCGGACACATTTTCGTGCAAAATTAGTACAAAATTGCATACTAGAACTTCAAAGGTACTTAACAGAATTTTACTACTAAAAAATCGGCCAAAATGCCGATTTATATACGGTTTGGTGGGGGCGAATTGGGCAGGCATTAACAATCTACAGAGAAGATATCCGTAAAAATTTGAAAAGTTTCATGATATAATATGCAATATATGAAACAGTATAAAATTCTAGTTTTTGATTTAGATGATACGTTAATAGATAATTATGAAAATGTAAAGCACGCTTTTAAAAGAATTACTAACGAGCAAGGTTTAGTCTATTCTGAAAAGGAATTCCTACGATGGTATGAGATAGATAAAAATTTTTGGCGAGATTGGCAAGATGGCAAAATTAAACTTCCAGAAAAATACAAGAATGAAGTCGGAAAGAAAAGTAAGGGTTTCCTCGATTGGTTAAGAGCACAACGAGTGTTAAGATTCTTCGGAAGTCAATTGCCATTAGATGAAGCGGTGCGGATAAACAATGCATACATGGCGGCACTAAAAGATAATGTAGTACCCATAGATGGAGCTAAAGAAGTGTTGACACAGCTATCACAGAAGTATCAAATCGTGGTAGCCACTAATGGGCCGAGCATTGCTACGCACGATAAGCTAGAGAAAATAGGCTGTCTACGGTATGTAAAGTATATACTCTCTGCGGATATGTATGGATATATGAAGCCACGAGTAGAATTCTTTGAAGGAATTCAAGGAACAATAAATAATCATAAAAATGAAGATTACCTCATAATTGGCAATTCGCTACAATCAGACGTGGCTTTTGCAATGAATTGTGGAACGGACAGCTGCTGGTTTAATAAAGATAAAGAAAAGGTGCAGGGCGGCTATTCGCCGACTTATATTATCGAACATCTACGTGCTTTAGAAGATATACTTTAGGGTATTAACAGACATTTTAACAGGGGCGAAAATCGTATTTATAGCAGTTTTTTGCCGTAAAAATGGTTTAAAATTACATACTATTGCTGCAGGGTACTTAACAGAAATCTACTACTAAAAAATCGGCGAAAATGCCGAGTTATATAAAATCTGGTGGATCCTACAGGGCTTGAACCTGTGACCTTACGAATGTGAATCGTACGCTCTAGCCAACTGAGCTAAGGATCCAAAAATATGCTATAATTATACCATGGATTTATCAAAAATTAAAACAGAATTACAAGATATAGACTCATTCCTCGCTCGTCCAGACGCCTACAGCCACAAAGATTTCGCCGCAAAGTCCAAGCGCGCCACCATTCTCCGTGAAATTATCGAGCTAGATACCAAAATCACCACCAGCAAAACCAATCTCACGGAAGCCGAAAGCTTAGTAAACGACCCAGAGCTAGGCGAAATAGCCAAAGAAGACATCAGCGCATTGCAATCTAGCCTAGCCGCAGACAAAGCAAGGCTCGAAGAGCTCCTCATCCCGCGCGACCCCGCCGACGACAAACCCGCCATTATCGAGATTCGCGCCGGTGCCGGCGGCGACGAAGCCAGCCTCTTTGCTGGCGAACTATATCGTATGTATACCAAATACGCCGAGTCCCACAGCCTCAAGTCGGAGCTCATCAGCAAAAACGAAAACGAAGCCGGCGGCATGAAAGAAGTCATCTTCAAGGTATCCGGCGACAATGCCTACGGTCAGCTCAAGTTCGAAGGTGGCGTCCATCGCGTTCAGCGTGTTCCAGTCACCGAGTCTCAAGGCCGTATCCATACTAGCACCGCCACAGTAGCCGTCTTGCCAGAAGCAGCCGAAGAAGACCTCGAGATTAGCCCCGAAGATCTCCGTATCGATATCTACCGCTCCGGCGGCCACGGCGGCCAAGGCGTCAATACTACCGACTCCGCCGTCCGTATCACCCATTTACCTACTGGTCTAGTAGTAGCCATGCAAGACGAGCGCAGCCAGCAGCAAAACCGCATCAAGGCTATGAATATTTTACGTTCACGCCTATTAGAAAAGAAAAAAGAAGAAGAGCAGAGGTCCGCCAGCGAAGCACGTAAGTCACTCATTGGCACTGGCGACCGCAGCGAAAAAATCCGCACCTACAATTTCCCACAAGATCGCATCACCGATCACCGCATTCATTATTCACGCAGCAATATCCCAGCGGCTATGGATGGCGATATCGACGACCTCATTACGGAGCTTACTCGCCATGAGCGCGGCCTCATCGCGGCAGACTAGTGCGCCTCAGGCTTACCTAGATGGCCACCAAGATTTTTACGGTCGAGACTATATAGTCACGCCCGACGTGCTCATTCCTCGTCCCGAAACAGAGCAAGTCATAGATGCCGTACTAAATCTCGCCGGCAAGCCCTATCTTCCTGGCGTCAAGCCCGGCCCGCGCCGCCTACCACACAATCCTATCATATTAGACGTAGGTACCGGTTCTGGCTGCATAGCCATCACTCTCGCCAAAGAGCTCCCTGCCGCCACAGTCTATGCTACCGACATATCCACCGCAGCCCTCAAAATAGCTCAAAAAAACGCCGCAATACACAGCGCCCCTATACGTACCGTTATATCAGATTTGCTTGAAAAAGTCAATACTACAGACATGCCCACCCCAGATGTACTAGTCGCCAATCTCCCCTATGTAGATCCAGATTGGGAATGGCTAGACACAGCCGCCCTCTCCTACGAGCCAGACATCGCCCTATATGCAGATGATCACGGCCTTTCTCTCATCAAGAAACTCATCGACCAAGCCGCCGCACTACATATACACTATCTCGTCCTAGAGGCCGACCCTACTCAGCATAGGGCTATTATTAAATATGCATCAAAAAAGGGTCTCCAGCACCTAGAGACCCGTTGGTTTATCCTTACTTTTTGTACCCCTCAAGAGTAACATTTATCGCTATCTCATTGCCCTCACGAATCACGGTTAGCTGCACGGTGTCACCAGGCTTATACTCCCCTATCAAATCTGCCAAAGTTCCCGCTGTCCCAACCTTCACACCATTTACCGCCGTAATAATATCTTTATCCTTTAGCCCTGCTTTGGCCGCTGGACTATCCTTAGCAATAGCCGAATACGACGATGAGCTATACAAGTACGCCCCTGCATTCACTGGCAAATTATAGGCCTTGGCTATCTCTGGCGTAATCTCTGCAGTATACACACCAATATATGCCCTCTTGGCCGAGCCAGTCTCTTCTAGCTGTTTTAGCATGCCCTTCACCGAAGATATAGGTATAGCAAACCCCATATTTTCCGCCGTGCTCGATGTAGCAGTATTTATACCTATCACCTCACCAGCGGCATTTACTAGCGGCCCGCCAGAGTTACCAGAGTTAATCGCCGCATCCGTCTGAATCATATCGGTCAAAGTCTCCACATTGTAGCCAGACTCATCCGATGCAGTCACCGACCGCCCTAGTCCAGACACTACACCTACCGTCACGGTATTTTGGTATTGCCCCAGGGCATTACCTATCGCCATTACTTGCTGCCCCACATTTATAGTTTTTGAATCCCCCAAAGTCGCCGGCGTCAAATTATCCACGTCTTTAATCTTCAGAAAAGCAACGTCATTCAGCGGGTCTACCGCAACTAACTCCACATCTTCATAAGTGGTGCCATCATCTAGCACTACGGTTATGCTAGTAGCGCCATTTATCACGTGCTTGTTAGTCAGTACGTACCCATCTTTGGTCACTATTATACCTGTTCCAGCCGCAGCAGATTCATAATCTTGCCCAAAATAATTCGTCGTCCTGGTGGATGTCACTATCGATACCACGCTAGCGGATACCTTGTCCGCTATCTCAGCAATAGAGCCTTCCACAAAATTCGCCGAATTCCCATCCACACCACTATTCAAAAAAGTCAGCGGCGTAGAGGTTTTTTGATACGCCATCAGGCCAAATCCTAGCCCACAGCCACCCAGCACCAATGCCAGCACAGATATCACTATAGCCGCATTATTGCTGCCAGTTTTCGGAGCATTGCTAGGCGCTTGCATTGCACTACCACCTCTATTATCCACGGCAGTAGCAGTTTCTGCTCCTGCTGCTTCTGTCTTTGCAGTCACCGCCGCATCGGTATTTAAATTTTTCTCTTTTTCATCCATTTTTACCTCCTTTATATATTAAATATTGGATTACTAAACCACAGCACTATTACGCCCACTAGTATCGCACCAAACACCACCGGGCCCAAAATATGCTTAAACCTAAAATCATCCTGATACCGTATCATAGCCTGTCTTGCGTAATTATACACAAAAGCAAATATCGTGAGTATTATAGCCACTTGCGGCACCCGTATCCCGGTATTTCCAAAAGTATATATTATAGCCCAAGTCTGACACAACCACGCCACCTCAGCAAACACCAGCCCGCTCACCAGAGTAGTCAAAGTGTAATTTTTGTCACTACTTTGCACCAGAACATGTCTACTGGCCGCATATCCTATCATAAATGCCAGCAGCACCATTACTATAGTATCAAGATTTGCCGCCATTATCGCAGCCGCGCTCATCCCCAAGAATACCGCTATCAAAGATTGCGCCAGAGTCGCCCTCTCCGAAGACATTGGCTTTATTACTATCAGCCATACACAGTAAAATACAGCCAGCAATACATCCACCATCATAAATGTCCCTCCAGCAAAATACGTTAACAGTACCACACTCACGCCCACTATCGTATCTACCAAATTAGACTTGATGTTAAGCCAAATATATCGCCCACGCACCGCAAACACGCGCCACTTAGACACTAGTATCAACAGCAGCCCCAGCACCGGGCTAGCCGATAACACAGTTATAAGTACTGCCCCCACTCCCAGCAAAATATTTAAGAATATGTGTACCATATTGCTAGCTATGTTTCTAGATTTTCTTACTAATACGTAATCTGCCATATACATATATTATAACAAATAATTTAAATTAAGCTTAAATAATGTTATAATTATCTACATGGAACCAACATTTTTTCAGAAACATCCCCTAGTCAAAGATTTACTTAGTCTAGCCATCTTCGTCGGCGCTATCGTACTCGGTACTATGTTTCTCAATACTTACATTTACCGCTCATACAATGTCGTTGGCGGCAGCATGGAAAACACCCTCCACGGCGACGACCGCGTCATAGTCAATCGCGCCGCCGTATCTTGGGCTCATTTTGTTGGCCAAGAGTACGTCCCCGAGCGCGGGCAAATCATCGTCTTTATGAACGAAGACGAGGCCAAAGTAGCCGAGTACAAAGCCGCAGGCGTAGAGCACCCCATGACTTGCAATCTTCCTGCCAATGTTAGCGATCAGTATATCATCAAGCGCGTCATTGCCTTCCCGGGCGAGCGCGTCACCGTTAAAAATGGCACTATGACCATCTACAACGACGAGCATCCAGACGGCTTCGTATATGATACTGAATGGCGCACCGATACTGACGGCCCCAAGGCTCACACCTCTGGCGAGGTAGATGCCACAGTCCCGGATGGCGAGCTTTTCGTCTCCGGTGACAACCGCGAGGGGTCTAATTCCTGGGATTCCCGCAACGGCCTCGGCACCATACCATACTGCCGCGTTATCGGCCCAGTAGTATTACGCCTCTTCCCGTTTGACAAAATGCGCACATTCTAATATGCCTCATACGATAAAGTGCCATTGTATAATTCACTAGTATTGAGAAACATTAAGCTATGTGCAGTCAGGACCTGCGCAGTGAAGCGGTGTTTATATTTCACCGATTAGTTTCACTGATTCACTTTCTGGCAATTCTTCTACATCCCTAAGCTTTCGTTCTATCTGCCGCGATGTAGTCTTGGCGCTTTCTATCTTATTAGCGGATTCCTGTAGTTTTTTCTGTACACCCTCTAGCAAGTCGCCAAATTTGCCAAACTGCGTCTTCACTGCGCCAAGCGTCTGCCATACCTCAGCAGAGCGTTTTTCTATAGCCACAGTCTTAAAGCCCATCAATAGCCCATTCAGCGCCACCGGCAAAGTAGAGGGGCTAGTGATAGATACATGATATTTTTGCCGTATTTCATCTGACAGTCCCGGCACACGGAGTATCTCTGCATACAAGCTCTCTGTCGGCACAAACATTATTCCAAAATCCGTCGTCATTGGCGGGTCTAGATATTTGGTAGAAATCTTCTTTGCCTGCTCTTTCACATCCGCAGCTAACGCTTTGGAGTATTTATCTATTGCGGCTTTCCCACCAACTTCATATGCTGCTATTAGCCGAGAATAATTCTCCACTGGGAATTTACTATCCACCGGCAAATATACTACACTATCCGCATCTTTCCCGGGCATTTTTATGGCAAATTCCACTCTATCACTACTTCCTTTCTTAGTGGCATAGTTTTCTACATACTGAGATTTATTTAATATGTCTTCGATGATGGCTCCTAGCTGCACCTCACCATATATACCACGTGTCTTTACGCCCTCCATCACCTTTTTCAGATCTCCTACGCCAGTAGCTAGGTTACGCATTTCCCCCAGTCCCTGGTACACTTGCGTTAGTTGCGTAGATATAGATCGGAAGCTTTCGTTAAATCTTTTCTCCACGCTAGCCTTCAGCTTCTCGTCCACAGTTTCGCGCATCTCCTCCAATTTACGTTCATTCCCTACCTGCAGCCGCTCCAGGTTTTCGGCGATCTCTTTGCGGTTTTCACGAAAATTATGGTCTATCGCCGGATTTATCTTAGCTAGCTCGCCCTCCATCCGGATCAATCTTTCCTCCAGCAGCTTATGGTTCCGCTCACCTTGTGGCCGACTCAGCCGAAATACCACCACACCTAGCAGTACTATTATCACTCCCCCCATTATCATAAGCACTATATCCATAGCCCTATTATACCATATCTAGATTAGTCTAACACTAATTCCGACTACAACTTATAGCGCTCAAACGTACACTACAACAGCACTCAAAACACGCTGCAAACATTATTATCTGCAGCGTGTTTGACTTTTAGGGTAGTACCCCGCACTTAGGTGTCCACTAAATGAGGCATACCCCGCAGAGCCGTGTCCACTTTATGGGGAGTAATTCAAACCGACCCGCTACTGCGATACTACACAGCGTACAGAGACCCCGCCGTACTTACCGTAGTAATTCGAGGGAAACACGTAGCTACTGCCGAAGTATAGGTTGTAAGCGAAGTTCGTATCGTACGCAGTAGACGACCAATAGTAGCCGTAGCGGCCACGACCGACCGCCGACGAACCGCCCCAGTAGCCGGAATAAACGAAGTTATTTGGGAAAGAGCGCCAGTTATTGGAGCCTGTAGCACCGGAGGCTGCACCCATTTGCTGGTTAAGGTAATAGAATGAACCAGAAGTGTTATTGCTGCTACCTAGCGGCAAACTCCATCCAGTAGGACAGATATCACCAGCTACTTCACCAGAAGATTTGCTGTATGTACCGTTAGCAGCTGTGGCAGAGTACCAGTTGTAGTAGTTGCCATAGGAGCTAATCTTGTCGTCTAAATTCGCATGACTACTACTGGTAAAGTCTTGATTGAACACAGGTGAAGCGGTAGTAAGTGCGGTGTTGTTAGTATTTAAATAAGACTGGTCGTAACAAGCTGAATCGCTATTTGTACACCAGCTATCATTTGTAGGTGACAAATGAGCCGATGCGTTACCGTCGTTATTCTTTATGGCTACATTATTATCTACTGTTACTGGATTATTAGTATTAGTAGTAGATATAGTAGCTTCGTTATCTAATCTTAGGTTTTCCGTCATCCAGCAGTTACCGTCTGCTAGTCTGGCTACTGTGTAGATGTTGCCGTCACGATTATCTGTAAGTGCAGTGATAGTATTCTTACCTACGCTTAGTGTGCCTGTTTCTACGTCATATGTGGTAGCAGTTAGAGCAGAACAGCCTTGCCAGTCTTGTAGTGATATAGGGTTACCACTGTTGTCTGTTTCTGCTGGTGCCCAGACTGCGTAGAGTTTCATCCCATTGTTAGATAAGTTTCCTACTGTAATCATTTGGTTAGGACCATAGATAGTTGGGTTATTAGATTCTTCATCGTCTGTGAGGTCTTCCCATGCGTTTTGGTCTGTACTCCATCCCACAAAGCCGTGTCCTGATTTAGTGAAATTGGAAGCTAGGAGGTCTACTTGTTTCCCAACAGAGGAATCAGTAGTATATTGAGAGACATTATCCATGTTAGTTGTTGGGTCTGCATTGTTTCCTTTGTAACAAATAGTATTTACTGGACAAGCTTCTTCCCACTGTGCATAGAAAGTTACGTCTTTTGTTTCCCCTTCTACGGCAGTGTATTCAGCTTGGTTTGCATATGATTCACCTGGGTCTTGTTCTGTAGGCTCTGCTACTGTATTCCAGCCAGTGAAGTCGTAGCCATCTCTCGTATATGTGTTTTCTGGAAGGGTAATAGTATCTCCTGCTACTAGAGTCATACCTTCTATTGCTGTACCACCATCGCTACCATTACCATCAAAGGATAGGTTGGTGATGTAGTTTGGTTCTGCTTCGTAGTATATACTACTGCCTTCATAGGTACCATATGGAGTATCTGGAGTGATGTAGAAGCCGTAGTAGATGGTGGTCTTGTCGTTTGCTGGTGTTTCTGAGTAGTCGTCTATGGTTTTTAGTATGGTAGGGTTAGATTGGTCTGTAGATAGTGTTGTATATACTTCGTCTTCTTTATCTTCTGGTTTTACTAGGCTTAGGCCATAAGTATTGTCTTTTAGCGCTACTAGTTCACCTTCGTCTGCTGCTACCATAGGAATGATGTTGGTATTGTCTGTGGTGGAGACTAGGTTAGTGTCTTCTGTATATGCAGTGAGAGTGTAGCCAGCTGCAGTAGCTTCTTCTACTGTTAGTTCTACTGGAAGAACAGCAAAGACTGGTTCGTCTGCTAGTTCTATAGTGAATTCTTGGTCGCTTTCTTTTACCGTAAGAGTATCTTCTGTAGCTTCTGTAGCATTAGTATTGCTTTTACCAGCATTTACGAGTAGTGCTGCTAGTGTACCTAGTGATATTACTAGCGCTAGAGCTGCCAGTGGGATAGATACTTTCTTTTTAGTTTTTGCTATTGCTAGAGCATTAGCTAGTTTATTTGCTTTGTTAGCTTTATGCTCTTTATTATCTTTACTATGTTTCTTTTTATAGTAAAGTACGGCAGCAGCTACTATAGCTAGTATTGCTACTATACTTATTGTTATTATGGTAGCTTCAGGCCCACCAATGCCGTGTGTGAATAGACCAGTATTAGGAACTATTGGTTCCGTACTTGGATCTATTGGTGTAGGGCCACTTCCTGGCTCTACTATATTGAGCGTTATCTTGCTCATAAGCTTACCTCCTTTATGCGGTTAAATTATTATTGAATACCGTATATAAACAGTATATATACTTATGTTTATAATTCTACCCCCCCTCCGGCAAAAGTCAAGAGCATTTTGTGCCTCTGGTGGATGGGGGGGTGAGAAATGTTAAAAAACGCGCTATCTTACCACTAGCGCAGAGCCTGGACAAAAATACAATATACTGTTTACCTCGTATTATACCGAAAATCGCAAACATTATGGATTAGGAGTAAAGGAGGCCTTGATAAGCACATACGGCAAATCTATCGGGGCTATCCTAACATCAGCGTCGATACTAATAATAGTGACGGCGATAGTGGGGAACTTTACTTCGGCCATAGCAGGGAAAATATGTCAGTTTATCTCGCTAGGAACTTTGTGTGCGACACTGATAATATTATTGCTATTGCCAGCGCTGCTGGCTGTGCTTGACAGATTTATTGCTGGGCGACAGCTACCGGCTAAAAAATAATATAGACTGATAGCAAAAACCACTGGCGGTGAGCCAATGGTTTAAGCTTGAGGATTAATTGGAGAATACCTTGTAGGCACGCTCCACCTCGGGATTGTCGAACAAAAGGTCAATTGTGACCTTGTATTTCGTTTCTCGCTGGGTGATAGCGCCTACTACCCTCATGACCTTTGCTACGATGCGCAGATCTTTCGGGCGGAAGTCTTCGGCCTCGTCCGTATTGCGAAGCTCTTCGTAGAGGGCCTCGTGGCCAGTGTCGTCGAGATGAATCGTGTCCATCTCTTCAAGAAGCGCAATTTCGCCGCTGTTATAAATACAGATGGCGATTTTGTTTCGCTCTGAGATTTGGGCACGAATAGCCTTCAAGGACTCCTCTTTACAGGCTCGCGCGGCCCAAATTCCTTCCATTTGGTCGGCGATATATGCGTCCTCCTTGGCCATACTTCTTATCTTTTCCCAGGCTTCGTCGCGAGCTTTACAAAGCTCCATGATCTGTTTCAAGATTTTCTGGGCTTCGATTTTGTTTGCATTGCGTGTTCTTTTAAACGCGTCGTACTTACGTTTCAAAGCTATAGCTTCGCTACTCAGGATTCTTTCTTTCTCCTCCAGTTCTGATATGGTAAGCTGCTGAAGCTGGTCGGAAGGCGCCTGCTCAGCACCATCGGACGCGACTTCGCTGCCTGACTCAGTCTCCGACTGAGGCGGAGCGTCGTACTTGACTTCATTCGGCTCTGCCACCGTAGCGGTCTCACAAGACTCAGCCTTTGACACTGCATCTGAAGCGGCGTTATCTGGCTCTTTGTTTGCCTGAAAGACAACATCCCTGGTCTGTTTGGATTTATGAATTTTAGCGTTGTTCTTGTCGTTAGCCTTCAAATCACGCCATACTCTCTGTGCAGCACCTCTAACTGTAAAAAGCTGACCTATTCTGGCCCAGAGATCCTCTGGAGGACAACTGTACTTTTTGCAAAAGGCCTGTACGCCCATGCCGTTTTTGATGCCTGCCTTAACTTTCTTTCCAGTGATTTCTTTTAACATAATTTGCCTCCAATTATACGCTTTCTGGCATCTTGGGCCAGTTTTTCAGTATCTCTTCCGTTCCTTCGAGAACCCTGCTCCATTCGGCGGCATCCGCGATGCGAATTTCTTCGAGTTTCGAATAATCCACATGCTTTGCTCGCCGTAATGTTCTGAGGCTTAATACGGCAGTGCGTGGGCTGTGTGGCTGCACCAGTAACGATTCGTATGTTACGCCTCGTTTTTTGGCTATATCACGAATTACTGGATACGCATGGCCAGTAGATATGCCATAGTGCTCAGCAATTTCGCTGACGGACCAGCCTGCTTCGTGCAGTTCTACATAATTTTCCTCAAACTGTAAAGTGCTCTCGCATTTTTTCAAGCTAATCCCCCCTTTCAAAAATATTGTACTAGCTAGCGAGTACTCTGCTAATTATAGCATACTTTACTAATGATGTCAATAATTTATAGGGGTCATGGCGTTAGAACATAAGTTATGCGAGACTTGATTTTATTTTTATTGGGCACGTTCCTGGAGCGCCACCAAAGCTTATGGTTCTTAGGATAGAGATAGCGGCCTGCTTTTGACAAATTACGCAAATACCGCATGGGGAGCATGCTTTGTGCTATAATGATAATTGTAATGGCGAAACAGAAAAAAGAGTTTACAAAAAAAGAATTGGAAACATTGTCGGCGGAAGAAATTATCAACAAGATGCAGCACGAGAATTACTCTTTGCTAAACTCTCTAGGCGCGGAAGATTTGCGGAAAGAAATGGTGCCCGTGGGTAAGGCATGTAATACGGCGATAAATTATTTTTTTCGTACTACTGGACCGAAAAATAATCCAGAAAAACACAACAAAGCCGCACGCAAAAAACTCGTAAAAATATTATCAAAAATCACACCCGGCTCGTACACTGAGATGCCGAAGGACGCCCAAAACGGGCTAGTGATAGGATTTAATCATCCATCGCTAGGCGAGATAGCGCGAATCTTAACGATGAAAATAGATATTATGGGCGACAAACCAATGTATTTTCCGGTGAATTTGCCGTGGTATGAGGCCTTGGCGCCGAATTTCGACAGGATAAAGCGACTAGGGATAGTGATCACGCCTACGATTACGCCATCTACATGGAAAAAAATGGGGTTAAAAGAAGGCACAAAGCTTTATGAAGCGGGGAATAGGCTAAAGCGCGAATTCCGCAATATTTACACCGACTTGTCACGTGAGGCTATGAAAAATGGCGGGGTGATATTTGTGGCGCCGTCGGCCACTAGGCAAACTACCGTATTTAAGACAGAAAAAGTTTATAAAAAAGAAGAGCCCATCATCCCTACCATGTCGGTACTAGCCCTAAAGCTATACGCTGACCCAGAGATAAAATGCGATTTTTTGCCGATGGCAGTGCTGCCGCCAAAAGGCTATAAGCGTGGGCTGAATTTCAATAAAAAATACAGGTTGATACCTGGCGAGATAATGACAGCGGCGCAAATTCGTAAAAAATATTTTAAGACTGAGGCGCCTGAAAAACTAGACAATTTTGACTGGGATTTTCATATGAAAATTGCTGAAAAATTGCCGAAAGAATTTTGGTATTAAACATATTTGGCAAGGTGTTGTTGCATAAATCATACGATACCTGGTCACGCCTCTATTGGACACACTCTAGGACCGTTCGGCCGAGCCTATGGTCCCAATAATAGAGGTTGTGACTAAGATTCAGACTAATTATGCAACAATACCATTTGGTAATATAAAAATGGGCGTAAAAAATGCCTACTTTTTTAATATTTATGCTAAAATAAGTATAAGAATTATGGAAGAAGAAAAGTTTTTTTATCACCCACTAGAGAATATCGAAGATGTAGACCCTTTTTATGAGGCGGTGGAGCGAAATCATCTTACCAAAGCCGTGTCACCAGGGCGGCCGTATACCTACTGGACTCTGGAGCTATACGACCAGAAAAATGGCATCCGTGGCGGTGGTGGCCTAGGAGTACTAGCGGCAGATACACGGCGTGTAGCCGAGAAAATGAGTGTGCCTTTTGCACTGATTACGCCTTTTTATCCGTACGAGACGCGCCAGCTGCTAAAGGACGGCATGGTATACGACGATCATGTCGCAGTAGACTATAAGGATTTTGGCTTTAAGTTTGTGGATACTGTGTATATACGGTATTGCGATACGCTTTGTAAGCTTGATGTAGTAGAAAAACGGTTTGGCTGCACCAGAATAGTAGGTATTACTGAGCCGAATTTTGGTGAGCTATATTCTGGTATGAGCGGGTCTGACCATAGACTATACCAAGAGGTGGCATTAGGATTTGGTGGCTATGCGGCGCTAAAGCTTTTGGGGCTAAAGCCTGCCATAATGCAGCTTAATGAAGTAGCGACGTTTTTTGCGGCTCTGGCCAGACTAGATGAGCTTGCTTATAATGGTATGGATTTTTATGAGGCAGTAGTATACACACGCAAACACACCCTATACACAAACCACACACTAGTGCAGGCTGCCGAGGCTGAGTTTAATTACGACCAGTTCGAAAGGTTTGTTTTTCCTAATGTCAAATCTTTGGCAGTAAAAAAGTGGCTAAAGGATAAATTCACCGATGGCCGCTTGAAGCTTTCGTCGGTAACTATAGAGATAGCAGAACTTCGTAGTGGAGTGTCGAAACTCCATGCTAGAGTGGCGAATTATCACGATATTGCCGGAAATAAGGTAAAATTCCGTGCTATCACTAATGGTATAGATATGGATACCTGGGTGCTACCAGACACGATGAAATATTACCACGAGATAGGCGTACTGGATGACGACAATTTGCCTACGGTGGCCTATAAGGAGGCGCTCGAGGCAATGACGTCGGATGATATTCGTAAGCTCAAGGCTGTAGGGCGCAAAATTTTGAATGATACCTTGAAAGACCGGCCAAGTCATACTGGGGAGGTGCTGAAATTTAGTGAAGATGAGTTTGTGTTTGATTTTAAGCGTAGATTTGTGGACTACAAGCGGCCGGAGCTACCTTTTCGTGACCCAGCGAGGCTGCGCAATATACTAGAGCCGCATGGTGCTCACTACATAATAGCAGGCAGAGTACACTCTGGGGACAAGACTATGTCTGACAAGCTACGTTCACTACTAGACGCTGTGGCCGCGGACGAATATCTCAGTACCCACGTACACTATATTGCCGACTACGACGAGAAGTTAGCTTATGGGCTATCCGTAGGGAGCAATGCGGCGATAAATGTACCGATAGTAGGGCTAGAGGCTTGTGGCACGTCATGGATGAAAGATGTGGCAAACTTAAATATCTTGATATCTACACATGATGGCGGGGTGGCAGACGCATCGGCTAATTCGTACCTCAATGTATCTGGTACCAGTGAAGATGAAGAGCTAGATATGCTGTACCAGCGAATGGAGGAAGCGCTAATGGCCTATGATAATGATTTTGACTTGGAATACACATTGCGCCAGCAATTGATAGCGTATTTACCGGTGATATCAGGGACCAGAATGCTAAAAGATTATCTTGATTTCTTGTTCCCGAAGTGATAATCTTGATGATGCTAGAGATAATATCATTTTTACTTTAACAAGCCTTACATTGGAGCCCATGAAAAACCCGCCAGGCAGCTGGCGGGTAGTTACTAGGAGTAGATAAGTTGGTTGAAGACCGCGGTGACCCGTTCGTTGAAGACCTCGTCGTTACCGGAGATCTTGGCCTTGCCAAAGACATCTGCCTCACCGTAAATTTTGGCTTCGCCGGAAACCTCCGCCCAATCGTAGATCATGGCATGACCTGATACTTCAGCATTACCGCTAACGCGCGCGCTGCAAAAGACATCTGCGTCGCCACAGACTTGTGCGTAGTCGTAGACCTCGGCGCTGCTAGAAACCACGGCGTTGCCAAAGACGCGAGCGTAGCCGTAGACCTTGGCTTCGTCACGGACCTCGGCGTTGCCAAAGACACTGGCATTGTCGAAAACTTCAGCGTTTCCAGAGATCACAGCGTCATCGAAAATCTTGGCATTGCCATGAACTTTGGCCTCATTGCCAACCCAGCAGATCCCTCCGTGGGAAAGGTTTTCTTCTTTTTCGATCCAGCCGCCTCGGTCTCCTGCCTTGACAGAAGCTAGAGGAATATCAATGAGAGCCTGGATGCGGTATAGCGTCCTACCGTCAGGCATAGTCATCGTTTCTTTGGTTAGACAATATTTTTTCATACTAGCTTCTCCTCGCTTTCAAGATACAAAGGTTTTATCCTTATTTTGATATTATAGCATAAATATGCTGAAAGTCAATATTCGTCTTATTATTTTATTAAACATGCAATAAGATCAAATTTTTATTCTTGCTTTTACATAAAGTATGAAGAAAGGATTGACTTTTTATTTCGTTTGTGCTATAATTAAGATGGGAGTACGTTGAAAGCATCTATTAAAGAAAGGGGGTGGCAGTGTGAAAAAACACGCTTCCATCAAATCGTTTATTTTTAACTCTCTGTTGTTGGATATGCTTCTCGCTGCGGCGTTAGTGTGGTCCGGCACGAAAAACTTGGAACCACACGGAGTGTACGAAGGAATACGGATAGCGATCCCCTCTATGATAGCGATTATTTTGTGTTGGTTGATTAGGATAAATCTTTTCAAAAAACAACATTTAAATGATGGCACCCTGGCATTAACATATGTTTTTTTGCCTGTGATATTCTCCATTACGACAGTAGTCATATGTGGTGATTGGGGATTTTTCTTTACCGCGTTCCTATTTTCCTTCTTTTTTACATTCGTCGCTTATATATTATTCATAACATATAACTTAAAAAATGATGCTTGACTCCCGAAAATTGTCCCCGACAACCAGTCGGGGCTTTTTGTTGGGTGAAATAGCTATTTTCATGCTTGTTTTATAGGGGTGGGCGTGGTATATTGAAGGGAGGTGGGGTTGCAAGATTAATAATTAGTTAACGATTAGACGAAAGGAGACTTATGGATGTTCCTATTGAAGACGATAAAGTTACAATAAAACTAAAAATTGTTCCTGCCAAAAGCAAGAACAACTAAAATAAGCTAATTTGATTCTACCGCGCAACGATTAAAAAGTCAACCCCACCGCCTAAAATTTACTATTGACTATACGCCTCAGTCGTAGTATACTATTGACAAGTCTGGTATCAGACTTTTTTGATATCAAATAATCAATAAGGAGTAAGATGGCAAAAATCACAAGAATAAAGGCAAGCGAATCTCCGTCTAAAAACGAGGCGGCAGACGAGCCGGCGATTACTCGTAAAAAAGTTGTCGTTAAAGACAAAAAAGTCGAAAAAAATAAGCGTAAAGACAAGAAAAATGCAGAAAAGAAGGTGACTACTAGCAAATCTGAGAAAAAGCCTTTTATCCTGATACGACCTTTTGTATCTCTAGGCAGATATATTCGTGACTCTTGGCGTGAGCTTCGCCAGGTACGATGGCCCAACCGCAAGGCCACTTGGAAGATGGTGCTAGCGGTACTAGTGTATACAGCCATCTTTATGGTATTTATCTCACTTCTTGATTTGTTCTTTACTTGGTTATCAAATTTAATATTAAATAAATAGAAAGGAATATATATGGCAGTAAATAGATATGATAGCACTAGGGCGTGGTACGCCATATCCACCTATAATGGCTATGAGGATAAAGTAGCTGATAGTATTAATCAGCGCACAAGCACAGTAGAAATGGCAAATAAAATTTTTGAGGCGATTGTCCCAAAAGAAAAGCAGATTGAAATCAAAAATGGCAAGCGAAAAATAGTAGATCGCAAGATACTGCAGGGCTATGTACTGGTAGACATGAAATTGTCAGATGAGACTTGGTATATCATACGAAATACGCCTGGTGTAACTGGGTTTATTGGCACTGGCACTCAGCCAACTCCTGTATCTGAGAAGGAAATTGCAAAAATCAAGAAACGCATGGGCGTGGAAGATCCGAAGTTCTCAGTGAAATACGAGGTAGGTGAGGTAGTATCTATTACCGACGGACCATTTAAGGGCTTTGATGGAGCTATTTCTGAGATAGATGCCGCTAAGGGCAAGCTCAAAGTAATGGTGAGTATGTTTGGCCGTGAAACACCCGTAGAGTTGGATGCTTTACAAGTAAAACAGCTGAATTAATAAAATTTGCGTGAAAAAGGCCGCCCTTAGGCGGCCTTTGGTTTTACCCATAGAAGCTAGCTGAAGCTAGCTTCTATTTCTTTTTGCGAGATGGCGACTCGGACTTCATGCCTTGTGCGTTCGTGCGGGATATCGAGGTCTTTGTCTACTTTGGACAGACACTCCTCGAGTCTGGCAATCTTAGCATTGAGGCCGCCGAGCTCGGAGGTTTCAATCTTGAGCTGCCTTTTGCGGAGCCGTATTATCTGTGCGACTCCTATCGCAACTAAGCAGGCCGATATGGTCACGATGCAGATAATGGAAATACCTGTCATCTCCGCTACGTAAGCTATGACCATTGCAACTAAACCACTCAGCCCGCACCAAAACGTGGTGTTGGCGGACATCTTTAGCAGGTCTCTTGGCCCAAATTTGCTATTTGCCAAAGATGCGCGTGCAAGGGTGGCTGTTGCCATACTTTCTATCAGCAACTCCCTTAATTCGTTTAAGTCTCTAATGTTCGTACTATCCGTTGTGTTGTTCATTGTTATATCTCTCCCTTTCCACGGATACTATCTTTTTATTGTATCATACTTTTGCTTATTTGTCAAGATTTACTATTGACAAAAGCGGTGGATAGCGGTAAAATTATGAATGTTACGCAAAATGCTTCTATTGTAATTAAAAAGGAAAAATTATGGCAGAAAAGAAAGTAATAGGCAATCTTAAACTACGCATCCCAGCGGGACGCGCTACGGCAGGACCTCCAGTAGGGTCTACATTGGGTCAGTGGGGACTAAATATGATGGATTTTATCAATCCATTTAACGAGAAGACCAAGGACCTAATGGGCAAAAATGTGATAGTACATATTCGTGTATTTGAAGACCGCACTTTTGACTGGAAGAGTTTGGGGCAGCCTGTAGACGACTTGATCCGTGAGGCCATCAAGATAGAGAAGGGTAGTGGTAAGCCAAATACCGACAAGGTGGGCAAGATCACTAGAGCCCAGCTCCAGGAAATCGCCGAGAAGAAGATGGATCAGCTCAATGCCGTCGATATAGAAGGTGCTATTAAGATAGTAGCTGGTACTGCTCGCTCGATGGGAGTAGAAGTCGTAGACTAATCTATACTTAAAATCCACTCCAGAAGGGGTGGATTTTTGGTTTGCAAAAAAGGCCCCGAAAGGGGCCTTATGGCACATAAACATACTTAGCATATAGCATTGTGGCGATTTTGCGGTAACTGTCATCGTAGAATGGGCAGTCGCCATCCATTTCTGAGTAACTGCTAGTATCAAATAGCATCTTCCCTGTGACTCTTTGGAATCCTTTGTGTAAAAGCCTATATTGCAAGAGCGAGTTCTCGAGCCTTTCGATACACTGAGACCTGGCTGGACTATGCCGATAGGCGCTGGTGATGTTCGACATCTGAGAAACGAATGTTTTCTTACTGATATTTTTGCCAGCCCACACTGAGCTGAAGTAAATGTGTACAGCATGAGGACTGCCAGGGCAAAGCTCGGAATCGGCTTTAAGCGCATCTAGCATGTAAATGTCCAGATCCGAATCAGCTACGCCGTAGCCCTTGAGGCGGGAACCGCCAATGAGAATTATCTCATCATCTTGCAAGTTGGCAACCACTCTAGAGATATCTTTTCGCATAGTTTTGAAATTAGGTGAGAAGGGACCTTCTAAATGCGCATTTGGCGTGAGTAGGCGACCGGATAAATCTTGCTGACGGTGAGCTAGCCACTTGAGGCGCGCGTCAGATATGTAGGTGGGCGGAAGCTTTCTCCGAGGCGGGACAATACCTATGGCTTCGTCAAGGCGACGAAGCTCAGTGCTAGGCAAAATCATTCTGTCCTGCATATAGTCTAGGGTATCTTTGAAACTCCTTAATAGTATTACATCATCATGATGTTCTTGGATGATTTTCATCAGCTCATCTATGCTCAGGAAATTGTACTTGATAAGCCAAGGCGTAAGGTGGGCACATTTTACCACGCGCTCGACTTTGCCATTTGGCCTAGCATCCACTTCAAAGACATCGCCTTCGAAGAAATTTTCTCGTACGTCGTAGACGCCAAGCAGCGAATACCATGCGGCCATATAGGTAGCCTTGAATTTCGCGGAGGCGCTTTGGAGTATTTCGAAAGGTAAGTACAACAGAATCCTACGATAATCTGAAGAAATCAGGAGAGATTGTACGGCGCTGTAAAGTTTTTTCCGGGCCGTAAATGGATTTGTGATAACACTGGTTGGATCTAAGTAGTAACAGATTGTTTCGGTAGCTTTTCGCCTTTTGTCATCCATAATATGATCAGATGCGAAACGTTCGATAATCGGAATGGAATAATTCATCTTATTCTCCTTTCTGTATGTTAATGTGCTGAAAATATTATAACATAGACTGTGTATTTGTGTACTATAACAACATAAGTATGTGATTTGGCTATGGTAAGAGATTGACTTTTTAGCCAAATATAGTACGATAATAATGTGAATTAGTATCTTAACAATCAAGGAGGAGTAGCGATGGCAAAACCTGTAAAAGAAATTCGGGCTAATACTTACGCGGACGACATAAAAGAGATAAGAAAACCTCTAGCTTGGACGTCAACATTCGTTATCGTAGCGGCTTTGTTGGTTTGGATTACTCCCGCTCTTGACAGCCAAAAAGCGTACGATGCGTTTCCGAAGTATCAAGAGATTGCCATTATGGCAAACAGAGACCTTAACACAGATCAGCGACAGATGCTAGTGGAGTGGGCGCCAAACTTAAGCACCGACGACCTAGATAAAGATGGATTCCTAAAGCCTCGTGAAATGCCAAAGACTTTTATAGAGGCGTTTCTGAAGTATCTGCCTGATGCGGCTATGATACTGTTATTTATTTTTTCGGTACTTGTGGTTGCGTTTTATTGGCTTTACCGGCAAACGTGTTTTTATTTTGCTAATCTACCGCTTAGGAGTTTCTGGGGATGGTTTGTCCTTATTGCTGGCTTTGTGGGCTGGCCGTATTTTATCGTGTCCAGAATACTGCTTTGGCGCTTTAAAAAGCGTAGAGGTGACGAGGCAGAAATAATTACAGCTAGACTTCCTGACATCAAACCAAAGTGGCAGGAGAAGGATTTTATCGAGTTTTACCATGATATGTTGCCTTTTCGTAAACGTTTGGCTCGCGCAAGGAAAAACCTAGCTGAATCCGAAAATGAGGTTAAGATCTTGGAGGAGAAGCTAAAAAACGATGTAGCCGCCCTTGAGAGTGCGCAATCTTATATGAGCCGTAATCTTGCTAAGCTAAATGCATTGAAGTCTATGGAGAATACGGATGTATCAATCCAGCCATACTTGCAGCGGGCATTGCATGATTTTGCAGAAATAAAAGCAATGCGTGGTGTAAAACAGATTTACTTAGACGACAATAAAAATCTAATAATCGTAGTTCGATGCGTATACGAGTACTCTGGCCTAGCATATGACGCTGGTGATTTTGAGATCCAAATAAGCGACGGTCGTGTCACAGCTCGCCAGACAAGAAGCGTAGGTGGCTTTTATAACTATGGCGAGAACTTTTGTTTTGGCAACAGTCGTGTGGTGATAAATGACTACGCCGCCGAAGGTCGCCTAGTGGAGGCAATAGCGCTGGCCGTCGAAAGTCTCAGCCATATCAACGAAGAGGATATACAGTCTTTCCTAAAGCACAGCAAAGTTGTTGCAAAGAAACTAATTGACTAATTCACGCGCCCTAGCCGGATGGCTAGGGTATTTTTAAAGTCTCAATACATAATTCGCCGTATTTGACAGGAGTGGTGTAATATGTTAGGATAATATAAGGCGAAGATTTTGCTAATCTTTGTACTTTAAAAAGAAGAAAGGTTGTGAAGAAATGGCTGAGTCTAAGAAGGCCATGCAAGACGATGAGTATCGCGATAGCTTAGAGAAAGTTGCACGATTTATCGCGGAGTATCGGACTGATGTAGCAAAAAGATCGATCCATACGATTGGAGCAATTATCGACTGCTATAGTTTCGACCCTCTTTTCTGCGCGGATGAAATTAATGCCCTGAGTGAGGCGAGAAACAAAATGGCGGTGGTGGCCGCCGATGAAGATGCTCGCTATGAGTGCCTGGTGGCAGAAGATGTTTTGGCACAGCTGTTGGCTATTCGCGGCGTAAAATCGGTGGGGGTTTCTATCGATGAAGCTGGCGAAAAGCTGCTTACCATCATGATTCAGGCTTATTATCTGCACAATGGCTACGTTTACGACGCTGGCCTTTGGGAATGGATGGTACCTACGGTAGGCAGGGCAACAGCGGGATATACGCTATATCCGGGTACGTACACGACCGAGGACGTATTGGAAGATGGAACTCCTTGCCTTATTGAGGCCGATTTTTTGGAGGGCATCTTTACCGACTCCACAGGAGCGAAAAAATCCCATCCGTTTTACGGCGGCTGGAGCGGCTTTTGCTTCGGCTCAATGGACGCCGAGATTAAAAATTATCTCCTGACTGGGGATTTCGTATCGGCTTTCCAGCTGATATCGCTTTGCCTGCATCATATTAACCCCTCCGACAAGTGTCTCATCGTGCAGTATTTTGAAAGGGTAGACGATATGGATATCTGCGACATAGCGAGATACTTTGGTCTGAACACAAAAGAAACTGAGCTGGTGTCGGCTATGCGAAATACCCTCGAATGTCTAAACGATACTGAAGACTAGCGTAAAGGAGGGCTTAAACCGTATGTATAGTAATCTCTCGACTCCGGAGGTATCTCAGAGCTATCGGCTAATTATTGATATAGAGCTATATCAATATATAATGACGCTGGCACAGGAATCTACGCCCAACGAAATAATCGGTATGGGCGCAATCGTGAAAGAATACCACAAGCATTATACGGATTTTATCCTGACGGATGTAATAGTACCAGAGCAATATGTTTCGCCGGGATACTGCGCTTTTAAGGAGGGCGCCCAAAACAAGATTATCAGAGACGTGATTGAAGGCGGTGGTAATCCAGAAGAACTGTGTTTTCGATGGCATTCACACGCCAATGGTCCGGTGTTTTTCTCGTTGCTAGACGAGGAGGATATCGCTAATTGCGATTCGCCTTATGTAGTAAATATGGTAATAAACGCCAAGCATGAGATGATAGCAAGGCTTGATGTGTTTGAGCCGGTGCATTTTCGCAATATACCAGTGAGCATCATAATCAAGCCTATACCCTATGAGGGGCTCATCGTAGAATGTCAAGAAAATATCAGGTCATGCTGCGAAACAATTACTCGTAAGGATGGGCCCAAGGGGCGCATTACGAGAATTATGCCTAACGGCAGAAAGGAGCGTTCGTGATATAGCGATATCGTATATAATCAAACATCGTACTAAAGGATTATATTTAGACTAAGGAGGAACAAATATGTCTATGATTAAAAGAACGTCAACAATCCAATCCACAACTCAGAATACCACCGAGACAATGGACAACACGAAGGTGCGCATCGCCAACGGCGCCGGCAGAAAGCCCATTATAGTTGACTACATCCAGGGGGAGACCTTTGAAGGCCTGTTTGCTCGCACCGGCGTGCGACCGCACGTGGGACAGATCGTGACAAACGGCAAGAAGCATGTGCGCGACTTTCACGATCTGGTTGAGCCCGGTACAACCATTGTCATAGCTAATCGGCCAAATAACGGCTGAGCGGCGACCTTTCTTCTTAAATCCACCCTTAGCCGGGTGGATTTTTATAGGGGGTAGACATTTGACATTTTACAGAAATTTTGATATAGTTATAAGGATATCCCTTTGCATACAACAGGGGTATTGATGTTTAAAAATATGTTTTACAGAAAGGAAGTGATGAAAATTGAAAGTTCGAGACGTAAGGATAGACAATAGAATTGGCGAATCCGCCAAAGTTCACATCTATCTAGGAACCGCAGAAGACGATTCACGCGTAATCGTGAAGGTATCAAAGACTTTTGAAGATGGCAATATTTTGGCTAAAGAAGCTATTCGGTTTGGCCTGATGCATACTTTTTACCAGAAGGCGGTAGTACCAGCACTAGAAGCGCCCGACGTGAAGAACCCGCATTTCGATTGGCTATTTGCCAGGTTGTTATCTTCTTTTATGGATCCGTTCCAGGAAGATCGGCGTGTTAATATATTAACAGTGCCCGATACTAGCGTTGCCAAGCTAACGCCATTGGCGAAGCTGCGCGACAAGACCGAAATAGACACTCGCACCAGTGTATGGATACTGGGGAGACTTTTTAAGTTTTACGGCTTTTTCGAGATAATGGCGATTGCCGATAATAGTTCTGCGGCGAGGTATCCTCTTTTTTCACCTGGGGATTATTTACTGGGACCAGAAAGACATCGTTTGATCTACTACAATTATTCGGGCGATATGACCGCTGTGATAGCTAACGATTTTGTTAAAAAAGTCACTGGGTATATCAAAGACTGGACAGTAGGAGATGATAACGATGCGGACAAGCGATATCTTGAACTTATCAAAGACCTTTCGGAAAATGGACGTGAATCATTTGAACATGCGCATGGTGAGCTCTATCGACTAGCGAACGAGCTGTGGGGGATAAAATATCACCCATTTACTTATCGCGACTGCGAGACTTACACATGGAAAACTATCAAGGAGGAAAACTAATGGGAACAGGAACATTTTCGGTAGATAGTTATCGCGCTGCACGCCGCGAATACGGCGTGATGCACGACGTAGGAATAACCAAAGAAGCAGAGGAGCGAGCTCAGCAAACCGGTAAGCTCAGTGAGATTGTAGACCCGGCGATAGATCCGGTTCGCAGATCACTGATTCGACTGGCTCCTCATCAAAAGAAGTGGATGGTTACCGTAGGGTGCCCGATGGATATCGAGGTAACTTGCGACACCACTGGCTCGATGGGTGGCGAGGTCGATACGGAAATGGCCGTGCTGCCAGAGCTATACGAAGCTGTGGCAAAAGTATTGCCCGGATACGACCCGCAGTTGTGTTTGGGTATATTTGGCGACGTGCTTGATGATTTCGTGCTGTGCCGTCCGCAATTTGAGATGGAAGCACCTAAAATTGTGCGTTACCTCAAAGAGATGGCCCCGCAACGTGGTGGGTACGACGAGCCGGAGGACCCACAATATGCGATGTTCGCGAGGGCATATTTAACCAGTACCTACGTCAACCGCATTGGTCTGAAGGGCTACCATTTCGTAGTGACAGATGCAACTTGCCATACGTGTATCGAACGAGAAGAAATTAAGCGTATTTTTGGAAAGGAGATTTTCGAAAATGAGCTCAAGGATATGACAAGCATCCCTACGTTGCAAGAAGTGATCTCGAAATTAAAAGACAATACGCATCAGTTCGTACTGGCGCTCAATTCCTATGTCGCTTCTTTTTGGAGAGAATTATGCGGCGATAGGTCAGTAGTCAGAATCGACTCCACTCGTCAGCTGCCGGCAGTAATATCTGCTATTATCGGCTTGACCGAGGGAACAATGGATATCGCTGAGATAGCCGAACATCTTGGAAGAAGTGCGTCCACGCGAGTGGTGGAAGATATTGCTTATATCGATATTGGCGCACAGGCTAGGTTGCGGCATAAATGGCGTATCCCTGTACCGAAAAAAGGTGACATTTTTGCCCATAAGGGCGATCTCTCACCGATGCAGCCCGGAGATGCCGCGGAAGCGGATACAGAAGCAGAAGCCACAGATCAAATTAGATATCTGTAGACAAAGCAATACGGAGGTGTTGGCCTTGCAAAGGATTTATGTCATAACAGACCTTGGCCCCGGCGACGGAGGCAAAGGCAACATTGTGCATAGTCTTGCACGAAAAATTGATGCCGATGTGATTATCAAGCGCGGTGGTGCACAGGGATCGCACGGCGTGCAAACTTCCTATGGCGAGAAATTTAATTTTTCCCAGTGGGGTTGCGGAACATTCGAAGGCATACCGACTTTTTTGTCAAGGCAGATGGTGATTTCACCTGTAGGGCTTTGGAACGAAGCGGGCGCATTGGAAAGGAACGGGATTTATAATCCTTTTATGCTCTTGTCGTGCGATAGATCGTGTATTGCGGCCACACCTTTCCACAGGATTGCTTCACAAGTAGAGGAGCTTCTACGCAGAGATAATCCGCGTGGGACGGTAGGAACCGGTGTCGGCCAGGCAAGCCGTATGTATTACGACACAGGTAAATGTATGACGGTACGAGCCTATGAACTGACGAGGCGAGAGGTGGTCCGCCTTAAACTGCAGCGACAAAGGGACCACTACAAAGAACTGTACGCTAGGATCTCAAGAAATGATGTCTTGCCCGGCGACGCAGAGACTCTCACGAGGGCGCTCATGTTACTAGACGATGATGATTTCATGAACTACTGCGTAGATCTATTCGAGAAAGTCGGTAAAAAACTACATTTCGATGGTCTGGACGACGTGCTCAGACGCAACCGCTCTGCTATAGTGGAGTGCTCGCACGGCGTGCTTACGGATGCAGTCTCTGGACTGCGGCCGCACGTAAGTGCCATTCGGACACTACCCGAGATAACCGAGCATATGCTGCGTTCGGCGGGATACAGAGGACAAATCATCCACTACGCTGTTCATCGTGCCTATGAAATTCGGCACGGAGCTGGTCCTATGCCAACCTACGACCCAGAGTTCACGGCGCAGATGTTGCCTAATAGCCATAAAGATGAAAACCGTTGGCAGGGCAAGGTACGCGCCGGTGCACTGGATCTGAATCTGATGCGCTATGCGCTTAACGCCTGCAAAGAAACTAAATTTGATGGGCTTTGTCTGACTTGGTTTGACCAGATTTTGGCACATGGACGTAATTGGCAATTATGCGATAGTTATCTGTATGAGGCCGGCAAGACAGAATCGTACATTAACTACCTAAAGCGAGCTATGCCCATTGTTTCTGAGTACCACATTGATGAACCCATCAGTACGCGGGACCTTTTTTCATTCGTAGGAGAAGTAATTCAAAATTCCTTGGGTATTCCACTCAAAATACTTTCGGTGGGGCCAACGGAATTAGATCAAATTTACTATTTTGACTAAGGAGGACAATATGAGTAACGAAGCAAAAAACATCACCCCTGAAACTACCACAGCTACACCTATTACCGCAAGCGAGGTGCGTTCCAAGCTTGCGGAGTACGGCGCCAACAAGACTACTATCGATAAGATTGTAGACGAGCTCGGCGTCGAAGATGTCGATGACTTGGCTTCTTTGGAAGTCAATGATTTTACGAACGCGGGAATGAAACTGGCAAAAGCCAAAAGACTCGTGAAGGATCTGCAGTCTACTGCAAAGTCCGCCGCCGTCCAGGCTGTAGCCGCTGCGGAAACGCGCGCTATTCGGAGCCAGTTTGAGGGATTGCTACCCGTGGTGCCAAACGACGAATCGTGGCTGGACGCATTGAAATCCGGCGGCGTCTTGAAGGTAGACGAGTCGTCTTACATCGCTGCTATCCGTGCAGCGTTAGCCGACAAGGCTGGCCTTTATGATGTTCCGGAAGCTCTCGCCAGAGCCATGGAGAAATACGCCGACGAGACTGAAGAGCAGGTCGACCCGACTTTTTATACTTTGCGCAAGTCTCTAACCCGGCGCGCGTATGGCGACATCTTTGCCGCCATCGACGGACTGGACGGGACTTTTATCACCGAAAAACGTCGCAGAGAGTTCCTCAGCCGCGTCCGCGATACTCTTTGGCCGGCTATTGCCGAAAGCTACAGTGTGCTGGATGGTTGGGATAAGGCCTGGAGAGGCAGCTTCTCGGATCCATCCATGCTGGTGGCCGCCATTAGTGGTGGGCTTAGCGGAAGCGCGGTTGCTGGGATGAGCATGATTGCCCCGCCCGACACTGGTCAGCTGCACGATGCTGGAGATACACTGATTGATGCAATTAACAGCATTTTCCGTGGCACCGGCGTGCAAGTGGCTGCTGCTATGGCCTACGACGCAAATACTATCCGTAATACGTTGGAAGACCCGCGCTTGCCGGCTATGGTAGGCGTGAAGAATCGTGAGCTGATGCTGAAGAAAATCGGCGCCAGCGTATCCAGCAACTACGTTCGCCTGGAGCAGAATCTGGTGAAATATGTGCTAGGATTTGCCAAGCACGACGCGGTAACCTCCGACGTAGAAGTTAACTATTTTGAGGCGCTCTATCAGCTGGGCACCCAGATTAACTGGAATGAGCTCGACGGAGCCCGTGGTAACTGTATTGGCGTGACCAGCCTGACCGGCGAGCATATTCTGTAAAACATTTTTATGGCCCCTATATAGGGGCCTTTTTCTTGCATCTTGTTATCTATTGCCCCTGTTATATTTTGACATATTTAGCCAATAGTGCTATAATTAGGATTATGGGGATGGATTTCCGTGTCCAATAAGGTAAATAAATAATAGAGGGACATAGAGAAACTACGTCTCTTTTTCTTGCCAAGGAGTAAGAAATTTGGTATAATAATGGTAGATTAATTTAACCGTGGGAGGAGAGTATCCGATAGCACCACAGAAAGGAAACATTATGACCGAAGAAGAGGTCAAAAATAACGAAAATATTGAAGCTACAGAGGTAGTCGAGGAAGTTACAAATGTAGCTGAGCCAGAGACTTTTGCTAAGTCTGGCAAAAAATCTAAGAAACATATAGAAGAGGTAAAAGCTGAGGCAGAACGCCAGGCTCGCAAAGAAGACCGCAAGGCCGCCGAAATAGCAGAGAAGCCTAAGGGTGCTGCGCCGGTAACTCGCCCCAAGATAGAGCGTCGCGGAAAGAAATATCAGGAAGCTGCGAAGCTAGTAGAAAAAGGTAAGGCATACACACTAAATGACGCCATCGAACTAGCTATCAAATCTAGCCCAGTAAAGTTTGATGCCAGCGTAGAAATACACGCCAGGCTCGGTGTAGACCCTAGACAAGCCGATCAAAATATTCGCACAACTCTAGTGCTACCAAATGGTAACGGCAAGACTGTACGTGTAGCTGTGTTTGCACCAGCTGATGTATGCAAGGCTGCCAAAGCCGCAGGCGCAGATATTGCCGAAGATGAAGAATTTTTAAAACAACTAGAAAAGGGCACAATAGACTTTGACGTACTAATTTCGACACCGCAATACATGCCAAAACTTGGTAAGTTTGCAAGGTTGCTTGGACCAAAAGGTTTAATGCCAAATCCAAAGGCTGGCACCGTGACTATGGATGTGGAGAAGGCCGTAAAAGAAGCCAAGGCTGGTAAGGTGGAATACCGCGTAGATAAGCAAGCTATAGTACATATAGGCGTAGGCAAGGTATCTTTCGGAGCAGACAAGCTTATCGAAAATGCTAATACATTCTTTGAGAGCCTTAAATCTCAGAAGCCTGCATCGCTAAAAGGTAGCTATGTAAAGTCTGTATTTATTACCACTACTATGGGTCCATCAATTGCTATAGAAAATCTCTATAATTAATTTACTGGAGCTACGCAACATAAAGGCCCAGCTAAATGGCTGGGCCTTTTGCGATGGATGCTCGGTGCTATTAGTTTCCTATTGTATTACCGAGCCTTGGCGTCTTGACAGCGTTGAGTCCATTGTTGCTGCCAAGGGATCTTGAGGCGCCGTTTTTCTTCTGAGCCGTATTAAGAACTTCTGCGATATTGTCTATGTAATTAATACCGCTATCGCCAATATCTGTAATGACAGCCGTTTCAAAATAATATAAATCTGCCGCACTCATTAAAACTGTAAGATTTGTACCTTCAATTGCTCCTATATCAAAGTAAATATAGTCTTTGCCATCTACAATTTCTGTTCCCATAACCACGGAATCGCCATAGGTGGTTTTGAGACCGTCAACAATCTCATCAAGGCTGTTTACGAGGGTAGTATATGTATAGTCATTATAGTAGCATATATCGGCAAGATAGACGTCGGGAAGGTCAGAGATGGCAAGACATTCTGTACCAGTCTCGTCTTCGTAGATTTCATACTCGTAACTAGCCGGGACACTAAACTCATATCCTGCATATGATATTTTAGTATCATAGTTACTGGTAGTAGGCACATACGTACTCCCATTATTGTTAGATGAGCTCCCGTTGCTGGAAGGCGTAGCGGTGTTATTACTGCCACCGCTGCCATTATTGTTGTTATTGCTGTTGAGGGCCATCATTATACCCGTTACTCCAACCGCTAGACACACCACGCAGGCAGCCGCCATGGCTATTATTTTGCCATTGGACTGTTTTTGTGACGTATTGGCCAGGGGGGTCTGTGACGATATCGAGCCAAAAGGCTGCATAGGTGCTGGCTGGACCGACATATTTGAGGCTCCTGTGGTAGAAGGGCCCGCAAACTGATTGATCGGCGCGGAGGGCGCTGACGGAATTGCGGTACCCGCTGTGGGGCCCACTGGCGACTGCGCCGTATTGGCGACGGCCGCTCCACAATTAGTACAGAAGGCTGTTCCTTCTATTATTTGGTGTCCACATTTCTCACATTGTTTCATTTTACTCCTTTCATGTTATTAATTAATATGAACCAAATTTAATTGATGCGAATCTCCTTGGGTATCGTATACGATGAATTCTGCGTAATAGTCTTTGGTATTTTTAAATTTTCCATCGTAGATATCGCCAAAATCATAATCCAAATCTACTAGTTTTATTTTGTAGGTGTCGCCTTTTTCTATGCTGGCCTCAGAGCCGTATAATACTCCATGGCTTTCAAAGTTATAATCTAGCTCACCTGAATCGCTGAATAGCTTATATGTTCCAGTCATAAAATCGATGAATGCGATTTTGTCTGGGTCGAGATTCATCTTGCTGGCTAGGCCAGTATCTGATTCTGACTGCACGCGAATATCTCTAACCTGCCCCTCGTTATTGCCGGGCAAAATCCTGATGTGAGTTTCGTGGTTTTTTAGGGAAAAGCCCAGGGGAGAATCATCGGTGTAACCGAGAAGTCCAAACGAGATATAGTCAGCATAGTTTGCCGTGCGCTCTTTTTCAAACATAGCCGACCAGCCGTATTCTATTGAACCGTCCGCCTTATATACTTCCACTACAAACTGCAGATCATACGAGGTAGCACGCAATTTATTGCCATCTAACTCAACTTCGGAGCTACGATAGACAGGCATAAAAACATTGTCATCGAGCTTGCGGAATATTGCGATTTCTCCACTTTGGTAATTGTCTCTTAGCTCATCGGGGAGGTCGATTTCTATGGCATTATCAGCTGTTTTGTTTTCTGATAGATCACTATACGTCCTATTTGCAACTTTACGATCCCCCGTAACGAAACCTTTGTATTTGACGAGAAAATCATAGTATTTATCAGAAAAGACAACATCTCTGTATTTTTCGAGCATTTCTTCGGCAAGGGCTTTGTTGAAATTTAGGAAATACACAGAAAGACCATTAGTGTTGTCTATGTTACTACGACTATACTGCACTACATCGTCAAAATCTTCCTTAATCTTATCCACCTCTGCGCCGTGAGTGTTGTTTAGGCTTTGACATAGGTCCATTAAATCCACTAAATCATACGATTCGCTGTCCCTACCAGTGTATCCGTAAACTTTTTCTCTGGTCATAGTACGTGAATATTGAGAAAAAGTCTGATTGGTGATTTCGTCTTTGACGGCAGTAAACAACGACTCTACCGACGTAATTAAGGAACTTATTTTTCTTAGATTTACTAAGGACATAGACAGGTCTGAGTCATACCAATAGTCGTCATATGACACAACGTAATGGTCAATAATGCTGCGCCCAAGGTCTTCGGTAGTGTTAATTTGACCGTCTCTACCGAGGTCATCTAGAAAAGCATAATCCCAGCCATTGCCAGGCTCTGTTTCTTCCGAGGCGACCATATAATCGCTATAGTTGCTCAGTATATTAGCGACTTCCATACTGCCCATTAGACAAGCATCGAAGCCAATTAGGTCGAATTTTTTACCGCTAGTAATAATGTTTGTATTGGCTAGGGCGTCTGATAGTACTGAAAGCTTCATGGTAGACCCAGAGAGTGAATTTTCATCCTTGCCATAACCAAAGATTGGACCGCCACCGTGGTCCCATAGTATCAGATCATAAAGGTCCGCCGGATAGTTGTCATACGCGTAATTAATAAAACTGGTAAGATTATCTGGGTTGGTCATTAGGCTTTTTTCGTAAGTCTGCAATTTAGTAATTTGACCATTGCTTACCTCAAAAATTGCATTTTCTTCTGCGTTAATTTCGTCGAGCGCCCATTTTTTGGTGCCTCCTGTATATATAAGCAATTTGGTGTGCTCCGGGTCAAAATTAGCGTTTTCCATTTCTGTAATGTCTAGGCTTGCCGCCGCCATTTGGCTTTCTAGATCAGAGCCAATCATATAGACCATAATGGTGCGATCTTTGCTTCCAATACTTAGGGCGAATGCAATAATAGCTATCGTTACGGCAACTCCCAGTACTGCAGGAATACCTATGCCAAGCCAGAGCTTTTTGCTGGATTTTTTGGGCCCAGCAGTGAGGCTGGTTGATGTCGGCATTGCTATCTGCAGAGATCCGCAGTTGCCACAAAATCTCTGCCCTACCTGAATATTGACTCCGCAACGTGGACAAAATTTATTTTGATAATCCATTAAAGTGATTATAGCATAAGTTTTTTACTTTGTGATATAATTGCATTATGAAATTAGATTTTGCGAGTTTTGGTACGCCGGAGATGTTGATAATGACGGCTGCGGGGCTAGCTTTGATGTTTTTTGGTTACCGTATTAAGAAAGTAGCGTTTTTTATAATATGGTTTATCTTGGGGTACAATTTAATGGTTTTTTTGATGCCAACACTCAATAATATGGTACCTGATATGGCTACCAATAATTTATACCAGATTCTACTGCCTATTGCGGGAGGCCTACTTTTGGCGCTACTGGGTTTTTCTATAGAGAAATTATGCGTAGGTGGAATTTGCTTTGCCCTGGTAATGCTGATAACCGTGCAATATTTTGGCGCGGAAATACAGACTTTGGCAATAGGTGGAATAATCGGCATTATTGCAGCCGGAGCTGCAGTGATGCTAATGAAACCAGCTACCATCATAGCCACTTCACTAGCAGGAGCATACGCCTTGACGATAGCCATCTTGGCACTAGTGCCAGACATTAGTAAGGAAACATACTATTTTATAATCTTGGGCGGAGCTACCGCAGTAGGATCGTTATTCCAGTTCCTTACCACAAAAAGAGTCTCATAACAAAATAGCCCCTATAAGGGGCGATTTTGTAACGAATTAGCCAACCTATACTAGACTAAGCAAGCTCTACAGTAGCACCAGCTTCTTCGAGAGCTTTCTTCATTGCTTCGGCATCTGCCTTGGCAACTTTTTCCTTTACGGTAGCAGGAGCACCGTCGACTATAGCCTTAGCTTCGCCAAGACCTAGCCCGGTAGCTTCCTTTACAGCCTTGATAACTGCAATCTTTTGTGAACCAGCGTCTTTCAAGATAACGTCGTATTCAGACTTGCCTTCATCGGCGCCAGCATCAGCACCACCAGCTGCTACAGCCGCTACGGCTGCCACTGGCTCGATGCCATACTCGTCTTTGAGTAGAGTTTTGAGTTCGCTAACCTCAAGCACGGTCATATTGACTAGCTCTTCAGCTAACTTTTTAATATCAGTAGCCATAAAATTATCCTTTCTTAGATTGGAAAGAGGGATACATTTTCTTTCCAAGTTTCTTTTTGATTATGATTTTGAAACAGGAGTACATCCTGACATTCAGAATCGATTGATATTAATGATTGATTAGATTGATTGCTTATTCAGCCTTTGCTTCTTTGGTGTCATCGGCCGGAGTTTCTTCAGCCTGAGACTCTTCTTTGGCTGGCTCGGCTGGAGCTTCGTCGGCTTTAGGCTCTTCGGCCTTAGCATCTTCAGTAGGCTTTGCCTCAGCTTCCTCAGCTGGCTTAGCCTCTACGGTCTCGGGCTTGTTTTCAAGACCAGAAACGATACCGTTGATGCCAGACAAAAGCGTATCCACCACCTGAGCGATAAGCTCGTTTTTGGTAGGTAGAGAACCGAGCGTGGTGACTTCTTCTTTGGAAAGAGCAGCACCCTCGCCATTGAAACCACCAACAAGCTCCATCTTGGCATGAGTTTTCGCGAATTTCGTGAGAACTTTTGCCGCGTCGAAATCTTCGTCTGTACCAAGCGCGTAAAGCAATTGTCCAGTTAGGCCTGAGGCATCAGTGTCTTTGTAGGCTGCAATTTCTTGCATAGCTACCTTGACAAGACGATTCTTGACGACCTTGATTTTGACGTTTGCTTCGCGAGCCATTTTACGAAGCTCTTGGAGCTCCGCTACGGTGAGGCCTTCATACTTGGCATAAACTACCATTTTGGAGTCCGAAAGAAGCTCGGTAAGATCAGCAACCAATGTAGTCTTTTTATCTTTTGAAATTGCCATAAAAAGTTCCTTTGGTTAAATTAATATTTTGGTTAGCTAATTGTTAAACAGCGTCACCAAATAAATTTCGTAAGAAAATTCCTCGGTGGCATGATTAAATACTTGGATAAGTATCGCCACTGTCTTTGGCAACTGGTTTAATAATAGCATACTTTTATCAAAAATTCAAGGTCTAAGAATAGCCAAATATAGGCATCTTCATTTAAATACCCCAGTCAAAGGCTGGGGTGTAGGGGGGGAGTGGTTTAGGCGAGAGCTTGGATGATGGCTATAATCCCGCCGATGAGTACGGCAGTGAGTGCCAGGATAAGTAATATATTGGCTGCACGTTCCTGAGACATAGTGTGCATGAGGGCTACTATGATCAATAACGCAAATGCAACTACGAATATTGCATCTGGCAAAAGATCTAAGGTTGTTATCCCCATAATGGCACCTAGGAACATATTCCTAATGTGATTACAGAACATGCCGCCAGCGATTGCAGCTATTATTACTAGATAGAAATTCTTGTATTTTTGGGTCATTAGATCACCTCCTCAATTGGGTATAGCCTCGACACAAGATCATTCCAACAATTTGATGTCCGCTATCACTACGTAGTCGACCATGAATTTCCTTTTACCTTCTGCTCTCGCAAGGTCAGAGATTTCTTTAATTGTTTTTTTCGCATCCGCGAGTTCGCAGTCGCTGATTTTTTATCTGTATAATAAAAAAAATGAGCCGGTAAATTCACCTTCTCTACTACAACAACGATAAAGGTAAATTATAAGGTATGTATATGTCATAAAGTACACCCCCTTTCTATTTTGATTATATCATATCTTGCCGAAAAATGCAAGATTAGGTTGGCACCTGTGGCATAATTATAGGGAGCTTATTGTGCGCATTTTACATTGGAGGTGAGACAGTATGGGTGTGATGTTAGGGTGGACTGCCTTCGGGCTTGCAGTACTAAGACTTATGTCTATAGTGATCCATGCGGTTTATAACGCAACAGCAAAAGACGACAACTTGACAAATTCAAGCAGTGACAACGCTTTACTGGAGTAAATTATATTTATCGTTTTAGCGTACAAAAGCAATCGCTACGCCTCCATATATATATGGGGGCATTATTTTGTGATAAAATGTTTAATATGAATGATTTTGATTATCTTAGTGAGGGAGAAGTATATCTAGACGGAGCGTGCCAGAGCCTGAGGCCGCGGCCAGTGATAGACGCCATAAATAGCTATTATACCGAGCATAATTCTTGTGGTGAGCGCGTAAAATATAAATGGGGCGTGGCTACCGACGAAAAAGTTGAAGAAGCTAGGGAACTAGTTCTGAAATTTGTCAAATTGCCAGCACGAAAATACAATGTATCTTTTACGCTCAATACCACATATGGGATTAATTTGATTTTGAATCAACTTGAGGCTAAAAATTTTGACAAAGTGATAACAAGTGAGATAGAACACAACTCGCCTTTTCTAGCTACTATGGCTTTTAGCGAACGTACAGGGTTGCCGCGCGAAGTAATGACGCGCAACGACGATGGGTCTATTGATATAGCTAATTATGATTTTACGCGGGCGATTGTAGTGATTAACTGTGTGAGTAATTTTGATGGGCGAAAATTGTTAAACATCAAAGAAATTGTAAAGGCAGTACATAAAGCCGGCGGGATGATTATTATCGACGCGGCACAGGCTATGGCGCACTCGGCAGATATTGTACGCGGCATAGAGGCAGATGTAATATGTTTTTCGGCGCACAAGATGTACGCACCATCACTAGGGGTAATAGTGTGGAATAATGATTTACTGGAGAAATTGACCGATGGATTCCTAGGTGGCGGCATGGTGGACGATGTCCAAAAAGACAGTTACCTACTATCCGCCGAAGGAAAAGAGCACAGATATACTAGATTTGAGCCTGGGCTCCAGGCTTGGGGTGAAATAGTGGGGCTTGGTGCGGCTATCAAATGGCTAAACAAGGTACCAAAAGAAGCCTGGCGAAATTTAGAGAGCAATATGCAGGAACTATATGATTTTCTGAGCGGATCAAACAAAGTTCATATAGTGAATACTACTGCAACATCTACTATGAGTTTTTATGTGGAGGGGCTAGACTCACACTTGCTAGGTAATGCACTGAGTCGCGAAGATATAATGGCGCGTACCGGATACTTCTGCGTGCACTATTATTTGGACCATGTACTAGGATTACCACCGTTGATGCGATTTTCACTAGGGCTACACAACAGACCAGAAGATATAGCAAAAGTTAAAAAGATAATGGAAAAAATCATTTATTAGTGGTAAAATATATACATTATGGTGTGTATAGCTGCATTTATTATATTAGCGCTGATTGGTGTATTTGTTGCAATTATTTCTATTTTTAAGCCCAAAGTCGGTAAAGCTTACTGGAAGATGTTTAAGAAGGCCTGGGGGTGCTTATGGAAAAAAGTGCGTCTGCAGAAATGCGAAACTGGCTTCAAAGATGACATAAAAAATACTTTACTTAGCCGTGTAATTGTCAAACATCCCAAATGGGTAAAACCACTGTCCGTAATAATAGAAGTGATATCCGTAGTAGTGGTGGTGGTAGCTGTATGGGCAATACTTACAGCCGTAAAATCACTATTAGCGCTATGGGCACTGGGTAGTTGCAATGTGACTAAGCCGTCCGCATGCTCGCTAGGCGCGGAAATATGCTCGATAGACGAGAGCGAGCCTTCCAACGTATTAGAAGCTACTGGCAGATGGTTTGAGGAATGGGGTGAGATATTCGAGGCAATACCTGATAAATTTCATCATTATAATGCCGATGAATACGACTTTAGCTATATAGAGGTCGGCGAGCTTGTAGATGGAAAGCCTACAGCCGTAGACATATTCGATCCTGGCTGTTCCGTATGTATGATATCGTATCGCAATCAAAAATCTAGCGGATTCTTCGACCAATATAATGTACGATTGGTGCCTTTTGCGATACAGGACGCAGATGATGGCTACAAGTTTAAAAACTCAGAAATAGTGGTACGGTATATGTTTGCCGCAGAAGATGTGAGACCTGGCACGACCATATATATAATAGATCGTATCTTTACCGGTAAGAACAGCGAAGGGATATCTTACCAGAATAAATTAAATGATGATTACACACGCGAGCAAGCTACGAATAAGCTAGAGCAATGGCTAAAGGATGTCGGTATGACCGAAGACGAGATTGCGAAAGTTCGCGAAAAAGCATATTCGGGTGAAGTTGCCGATAAAATGGCCAGTAACCGCAGTGTAGTAGAAAACCAACTACGCATAAAAGGTATCCCTACTATTATATATGACGGCGGGAAACATACTGGACTATACAAGGCTAGTGAATAGTATTTTATATGTATTTTTTACAACACTTTTGCAATGACCGGTGTTAGTTTGGTGGAAAACTTTTTATAAAAAATGCTTGACTTTATGGCGTAAGTGATATATTATAATATTAATATTGTATAATATAGACAGGATGCGAGGATGTCTGAAATACCAGAAAAACAAATAAA
>JAFOJM010000004.1 GCA_017420185.1 Candidatus Saccharimonadota bacterium
CAGGTGCAAAAAGATTAGATTCCTCTTGAGTAAGCTCTACGGATAGAGTTCTGTTCTCAGTATCTACAGTTAAATCATCCAGTGTTTTTTCTAAGATATTCTTCCCACATTGACTATAAGAGATTAGAGCTGCTCTTATATCGGCCAAATCTACGTTATCTGGGAAGGTAAATATGTGTGTTGGTGTAGTTGCTCTACGCATAAGACCTCGCTTGCTTAAGTTGCTATTCCGCATTCACCGCAAGCGTGGCGTTCGTTGGTTTTATTATATCATATTCTTGTGATTACTTATTTTTCAAGACCATGCTATGGACAACGTGCCGGGTATAGTGCCATATACGCTAGCGATGATCCTGACCTCAAAGGTGTCGCCATCAAAGAACTGCGCTGAAAATGTATTGCTGTAAGATATGGATCCATCACCACTTTGCATACCAGATGTATTTGATGCAAAAGAATATGGGTTATATCGTGAAGTCACTGGCCCGGAAGCCCATTGTTCTTCATAGATGGATAATGTTGATAAGCCACTTACATTAGCCCCCTGTAACGGAGTGAATTTAATGGTATAAGTATTGGTTGATCTGTTGGCTAGTGTTTTTGTAAAACGCTGGGTTATACAATATGTCTCAACGAGAGATCCACTTACTGGCATGGAGCTTTTGAGTGCTTTCAATTCATTTTCTATTCTTGTAAGACCTTGTTCCATTATGTAATAACCAACCTTCCTTTCCGCATAGAGCGTACCACGACTGTACGCGTATATGGCGTACTTTCACCGAGACGTGCCATAGGCACAATATACCATCTAGCACCACCATTGTATGGGATCCTTCTACAATATTCATTTTCTTCAACACCTACCGAAGCAATAGTATTAGTACCATCTTCACTAATAAAAGTTAAAGTAACTACATCTCCGCTCTTGGTAAAAGTAAATGATGTTGAATAGGTATAGGTTATTAGATCGGAGGCGTTTCTGGCGAATACCTCCTTTAGAGCCTTTAACTCGTCTCTTATAGCTGAAATTTGATTTTCGCAATTCATGAAAAAACCCTTTCTATAGATAGAGCACCAGGGACACTGGAATAAGCAGCCCCATCTATAGTAATTGTTCCAGTGCTCGTATCGTATGGCCACCACACAAGATTGGCTATCGTTATTCTATAAGTAACGCTATTCACACCGGTAGCTACTATATTGCCTCTCAAATAATTCCTCCTATTCGGTATCTGCGGGCTAATTAAAAAAGCAAAATCTACAAGAGGCGGTTTTCTTATACCATCTGTTCTTACAAAAGTCATTTCAAAAGCTGCCAAGATACTATAAACGCCAATAGGATTAGTTTTGTCGATTACTCCTTGCCAAGTTGCAGTAGCGGCTCTTGTAGCCAGTTGTCCGGCAGGTAACTCCTGAAACGATTTCAGCGCTTTTAATTCTTCTTTAATCTTCCGTATATCTTGTGGGATATTTCTTGACATTATTGATCTTCCATTAAAGTTAGTGCCACTGTGGCCACGCCATTATCATCCCATGTGGTATCAAGGCCAATAATCCGATAATAACCAGAGTGATCTGATCCATCATCTGTATTTTCTTCAAAATAAAAAGTATCGCCTACTGCCAGACCATTATCCATATTATTAGCATTACCCCAGGCAATAGGTCGACCAACTAATGATATTTGTGGAGTTTCTATCTTGAAGTCTAGCTGTGATAACCTAGTCTGAGCGTAACTATCTACTGCGCTTTGGCTATTAAGATTGGAGGCTGTCTCATAAGCTCTCCAATAACAGTAGTCTCGCACAAAATCAGGATTATTCGCTAAGCCAAGTTTGGCCGTCTGTTCCCCTGTAGCTGGATTACCTACCTGCCCATTCCCTGCTATCAGCACATTGCTGGCATATTCATTTGTTTCTTCTATAGAGTAATCAGAAGCCCACAGCTTATATACTCCATCAGAAGGGTATTTGATTACTATGTTCTTACCTTTTCCACGCGGTTTCAGTATATCAATAAATTGGTGCGTATAATCTGTCGGATCAGTTCTAAATACCACATCAAACTTCCCAGCCCCCTCTACATTATTCATGGCATCACACAGTGCTTTAGAAATCGTCTGAAAGTCCTTATAAGTAATAGTTTTGTTCCTAAGCTGGTTTATCGTCCCCCAAGTCCAATTTAGAGCTTCTCCAGCATTGCGCGCCCTAGTTAGAAACTCGTTAATTAGAGCCTGGACATATACATTCGCTGGAGTATTCGTAAACACTCGCATGGGCGACGTTAGATTGTTCGGGTCACATACTAAATCCCCAGATAATCTTGCAAAATACTCATAGAAGGTAAGCGATAGTGTCTGGTCGGCTCCTAGGCCGCTCCGAGCTGGTTTAGCTGCTAAATACCCCGCAAACCTTACATACCCATCAGTTTCAAACACCACCCTAGTTTTTCCGACCTTTAGCATACTGGCAGGCTCATCATCGAAGCTCTTTCTTACAAACTCTTGATAGACCTTCCAATTTATATCAAAAGTGAAGGTGTCAGCCGTTGCGCTGTCGCTTTCACTTTTCAACGTCTCTGTTAAATGTCGGTTTTTAGCAAATTTGTTTATATCGCCTATAAGCGTATCGCCTAAATAGAGCAAAAGTCTGTTCATATTTTCTCCTAACTTATGACATTATTCCAGCTGATAGCAGAACTATCTGTAGCGCCACCATCCGAGTTAAACCCTACTATGTTCTCTCCTGGTTTGAACGATACTACCCCATACACAGATCGGCTCACCAGCGCACTATCTAGGTAGGCTGTACCAGCAGTAAAGTCTACAGTCAAAGTCTGGCCTTCAGCCACTGTGCCATCATATTCGGCATTGGTGTCGGTTGTATTATTCTGGAGTTTTGGGTTTATGCAAGGCCCATGCACTACCCACACAGGATAAATTACCTTTGTGGACGCAATATTTACCGCCTGTACCCCTCCTCGGCCCGGTACCCATTCTTCACCCACACGATCCCAAACAGCCCCCACATCGTCCCAATTTTCGCCTCCTGTGAGGTTTCCTATAAGTGGCAATGTAACTGTATTCGCATATATTTCTTTCCCAATGCCATCTTCTGCATACTCAAACCAGTCTGAATTGCCCACTGTAAGTGTGACGCTCCAATTTGAGTATGTTTCGTGCGGCACCGGCACTATCTGAAGTCCAGCCGAGATCCAAGCGTCAGAAATAGCAAACATTGAGCCGTCTTTTTTCGCATAGATAATCTTGTAAGTGTGATTTATCTTGAAGAACCTAGCCAGTATCAGAGATAGGTCCCAGTAATCAGATGTCCTAGGGATAAGCAAGCC
>JAFOJM010000042.1 GCA_017420185.1 Candidatus Saccharimonadota bacterium
GCAGACTCGTGGTGGTCAAATAGTAGGAACTTATTATTCAGCCGAGCATCATCAGCCACCTTTGAAAGCATTGGCTCCTCGAGCCACATATCGGTCACAAATACTCTATCATACTTGTATATCGCCCCACTATCAAAATACTCTCTCATTCTATCCTGAAGATTAAGAGATTCACAAAGTACATAGTCGACCTCATCAAACGCAAGCTTCGCCAAAACTACACCACCCATTCCATCAACATCACTTCTATGAGTAAATATCAATACTTTCACTCTGCCACTCTCATTAATTCCATTACTCGATATCATACTATAAGTATATATATTTCGCCAACTTTCTTGCTCATACCTATATTATAACATTTTTCTGGTATTATGCACCGCATGGTATAATAGTGACATGGGGTAGCCAGCTACTCTTCGTATATGCGACGTTGGAGTTTTTCCTCTATGTCATCTTTGTACGCGAGTAAAACCTGATTAATTAAGCCCCACCATATTGTATATACACCTTGGAATATTTTTTTATGAAGAAATCAGAAGCAGATTCTGATTTCTTTTTTTTGGCATACATGCAAAAGCCCGGACGTGTGGCCCGGGCATTATAGGAAAAAAGTGGTGATTTGGTGGTGCGAACTATGACGTTATACCTTTAGTGGCTATTGACTAGCTGAAATTTCTTGGCACTACAAACATTTCGGATAGCTCGGCCATTTTGCCGCGCGTAAAGAGTGAAATCCTGTGTGCTACCTCTGACCCGAAATAGGCAGAGATAAAACAAACGTTTCTGGCGCCACATTCCAGCTGCATAGACTCTTCATCGCTATACAGCAACGTGTTTTCATACGTCTCGGCGGCTTGCGCGTCGGATGGATTGAAGGTAATGATTAGCGTAGTAAGTCCTGCTGAGCGTAGGTCTATCAAGAGCGGCACGTGCCAAGGTCTACGCTTGATGGCCTGCCATATTTCTTTGCGTGCTGCCATAGAATCTACGCCGGTTACGACGATGCCAAGCAAATTGGTATCTGCCGTTACGTATTCTGGATGCAATACTACGTTTGGGCGCATATTTTTGGTGACGCGCGAATACAGCTCTAAATTGGCTGCGTCGGTTATACCTAGGCAGTGCCCAAACTTATAGCGCAGTGCGTCCACTGCGGCATCTACTTTGTGACAACCTACCATCCTATTGCTATATGAGAGCTCTGTTGTCATATTATGTGATTCCAGGATGTCTGGATCCCATATGTGTAGGGTGGAGTATTCCATAGCGCCCATGGTAGCAACTTGCATTATGGCGGAATTGTTTGCACCTCCGGCGCCAATGAAATGGATGTCGTGTCTAAGGTCCTTTGGGTTGAAAATTTTGGTCTGATCGCTATAGTTTTGTAACATTGACTATTGCCTCCTTATGCTGGGCTTAATGGGCCCAAGATTGTGCTGATTGTGCTGTTGCTTCCAGAGAAAATTGTTGGCCATGTTAGCCGTCTACACCTCTTTCTTATAAATGTAAAGATACATAAGGCACAAAAACGCCTTAATTATATATTATTATACCATTTATTGCTAGATTGTCAAAAGATTTCAAATAAGGGGCGTTGGTGCATAAATCATACGGTGCCTGGTCACACCTCTATTGGATACACTCTAGGACCGTTCGGCCGAGTCTGTGGTCCCAATGATAGAGGTCGTGACCAGCCTTCAGGCTAATTATGCATCTAAGCCATAAGGGGTGTTGGTAGTAACCAGCTTTAGGCAAATTATGCAATAACACCAATTAGCTAGAATATACTTGATAGAAAAAAGACCAGGCGAGATGCCTGGTCTTAGTGAGGATGCTTGCTAGATAATACGGATGCTTTCGTCGTCGTCGGCTTTGGCCAGACATCCGATGATACGAGCGTCTATGCCGGAAGCTCGGAGCGAAGATATTGCCGCGTCCGTATAGCTGGGTGCGACAGATACTGTCATACCGATACCCATATTGAAAATATTGAACATTTCGCGTTCGGAGTTGTTGCTGGCTCTTGCGATAATGTCGAAAATCGGTGGCGTAGGAACATTTGCGCGGGTAATGTGTGCGGTAATACCATCGGGCAGAGTGCGTGAGATGTTTTCGTAGAAGCCGCCGCCGGTGATATGGGCGATAGCCTTGACCGGGACACTGGCAAGCAGGTTCAGGATAGGCTTGACATAGATAGCTGTAGGTGTCAGCAAGGCCTCGCCGAGAGTTTGTTGGCCGAGCTCATCAATAATCGTATGTATAGCGTCCGGAGAGAAAAGCTTGCGAATGAGCGAAAAACCATTGGCGTGTACGCCGCTAGACGGCAGGCCAATTAGGACGTCGCCGGGTTTTTGAGTGTCCGGGCGCGGCATTTGATTGCAGTCTACGATGCCGACAGCAAAGCCGGCAAGGTCGTATTCGTATGGCAACATTACGCCGGGATGTTCTGCTGTTTCGCCACCGATAAGGGCACAGCCGGCCTGGATGCAGCCCTCCGCGATGCCGGAGACGATGGAGGCAGTTTTTTCGGGGTAGTTTTTGCCGCAGGCGATATAGTCCAGGAAAAAGAGTGGCTTGGCGCCGCAGCAAACGATGTCGTTGACGCACATGGCCACGCAGTCGATGCCGATAGTGTCGTGACGATCCAGGAATATGGCTATCTGTGTTTTGGTGCCGACGCCGTCGGTGCCGGAGACCAAGGTGGGGCTTTGCATTGCCGTGAAATCGGGCTGAAATAAGCCACCAAAGCCACCGATGGTGCCTACGGCGCCAGGGATGGTCGTCCGGGCGATATAACGTTTGATTAGCTCTACTGATTTGTAGCCTGCCGTGATATCCACGCCGGCCCGGGCATAACTTTCGGAAAAGCTGTTTTTGCCGTATTTCATAATTAAATCCTCCTTTTAAGGTACGATGAGGTGTGGTAAGCTGAGATGTGTATTTCTCAGTGTTGTGTGTTGCTCTAGTGGCCACCTCCTTTATGAGCAATGTATATAGAATAACATAAAACCTATAAAAATGCAAGCAAATTGGGGCAGAAAAATGTAGCCGCCCTTGTGATGGGCGGCTGGTAGGGTCTAATGTCTGAAGGTTATCGGTGGGTTACCTAAGGCTTACAATATCGAACACCTTGGTGGGATGTTTCGCTGCGACTTGGTTTTTGGCATCTATTGCCTCATACTCGTTTATGAAGGTGTGGGCTCTGGCGAATGTACTGACGAGTCGGCTGCTGCTGTCTAAGTAACGGTAGGCATGTTTGCCGTTATGGAAATAACAGCATAACACGAAGAAACAATTGCGGCCGTATATTGAGACTTTTTGCTTGACTGCGGCCGGGGTTATCTTGATGGCATCTTCGGTTTCCATAAACGTGGCGGAACGTTTGAATTTTTTGCGAAATTCAGACATTCCTTCTTCGGCTCTTTTGCGATTTGTGAGCTGTCTTTTTATCGCTCTTTCGTCTTTGCGTGTGGTCATTTAACTCACCTCAGTATAATATTCTGCGATACCTTAACCGCAGTACTAGAGAATCAAGCAATCTTCATCCTCTAATACTGCGGTCTAGACACTAGAAATTTAAAGAACGATAGGCTTAAGTCTATCTATATATAATAACACTAAATTTGGGTTTGTCAATAATTGGGCCACTAGGAGGTATTGTTGCATAAATCATACGATACCTGGTCACACTTCTATTTTTGGGATACACTCAAGGACCGTTTGGCCGAGCCTATGGTCCCAATAATAGAGGCTGCTACCAGTCTTCAGGCTAATTATGTGCCAAGACTCTACGAGGAAGTATTGCGCGAAAAAAAGCAATAAGATTATGCATAATGGGCTTGCAAATCCATATATAGTGTAATATACTAGA
>JAFOJM010000043.1 GCA_017420185.1 Candidatus Saccharimonadota bacterium
AAGACGAGGAGGAAGAGAATAAGTAGTGTATTTACCTTGGTGATAAGCCAAGGTAAATATGCCATTGGGGTGTACTCGCTATAATAGGGTGTATTTGTGGTATAATTATATAGTATCTGGGTGTGGCGCAGTTGGTAGCGCGCAGTGTTCGGGACGCTGAGGTCGTCGGTTCAAGTCCGATCACCCAGACCATCTTTGTATCGGGGGTTGGCGCAGTGGTAGCGCGCACGTCTGGGGGGCGTGAGGTCGCCAGTTCGATCCTGGTACCCCCGACCAAAGTACTATGAATAACAAAAAGTTCCCGGCAGCCAGTTGGGGCTTTTTACTAACTTATTCTTGTAGTGGTCAACAAAATTGTTTGGGTATTAATATGTATTTTAACGGGGGTAAAAGCTGCATTTTTGGCATTTTTTTGATGCAAAAATGGTTCAAAAATGTAAGCTATTGCTGCGAGGTACTTAACGGAAATTTACTGCTAAAAAATCGGCCAAAATGCCGATTTATATAAAATCTGCGTTATGGCATCATCCTGGAGCATGCTTTTGTTCTTATTAAATGTGGCATATTTGCACCAATTATTGTTTTTGATTAGTGCGAGATTATACTTGATCTCTTGACTTTTTTGCAAGGTGTGGTGTAATAATCAGCAATGCCGATTGTTTTCAATATCAGTTATTGCCGCTTCGGCTTTCTCTGATATTTTATGAATTAAAGTAGGTGTTGACGCTAACTGTCGCAATAAAATAGTGTTTGCGTTGAATTCAATTGGCGCCAAGGCGTTGGTGGCATAGCATCCGATCACCCATCCTGTCGCTAAGATTTTGAAACCTAGCAAACGGCGGATATAAGCCAAGCTAAGCGTGGTTTTGAAAACGACTCTATACCCTTTTAAAATATATCAATCAACCCTGCGGCCGGAGCCGTATTAATCTATCTATTAAAAGTGTCATAGGATATGCAGCATTTCCTCAACAAATCATATAGAGCAAAAAATAAACGTGTCAAAAGTGATGCATAAATAGCAGTTGCTGAAATTCACTTAGAAATGACTGAGAAAATTGGTGCGTCGTGTTGCTCTCGGAAGGTGTATGGTGAGTGGAGACGTAAAGAAAACCCCTGTTAATACAGGGGTGCTCTTTATGACGCACATACTCCAAAGTGATGTCTTAATATGCTGGGGTGAATTGCCCCGGGTATTAATAATCTACAGAAGGAACATTTGGGGAAGAGCTTACTGCTGTAAATTTAGACTAATTTAATATAGATAAAGTTATATGATATAATCAACAAAGGATCCATGATCCTTTGTTCTTTTATAATCTATAGCAGAAGTCATAGAAAGGGGGGATAACTCATGGTAATTTTTGAAGGCGTTTGTACGGTTCTTGGTCTTATTCAGGGTGTACTAGTCGCAATCAATAGGCGTAGCAATTGGATTTTCTATATTTTACAAATGCTTGGGTTGTTTATATTCTCGTCACTTAACCATCTTTATGGCGATTCGATCAATAGTCTAGTTTATTTAATTATTGGCATCATCGGTTTTATAAGATGGGGTAAAGAGGATAAGGACAAAATAACCTTCTGCGGAGGAAAAGAGCGTTTAGCGTACATCAGTATATTGGTAATCGCTACGATCATCACGTTTTTTCTCTTTAAAAACACCAATGATCCGCTACCGCTACTCGATGCACTTACCACGGTTAGCAGCCTTATTGCTACTTATTACATGGTTGCAAAAAAGATAGACACTTGGGCGATTTGGTTCATCAACGACATCCTCTATGTTGTTGAATATTTTATGCTACCAAACCAAGCAGTTATGCTTGGAGTGCTGAATATTATTTGGACTGGTTTAGCCGTATACTCGTTCATTAATTGGAAAAAACTAGCAAAGGAGGGGGAGTTAATATGAAAAAGATGTTCTTTTCAGCAGCGTACAACTATCAACACTCTACCATCACAGAACAAAACGCGCCCGAAAAATTAGCCAATGATATCCGTTCGCGAATGCTTGGCGATGTGGAAAAATTTCTCTATGCTAAGGTTAGCCCATTAAAAATCAATCCACAGCTAGAATACGTAGGCGGTTTTTATTATGAGCCAGAAGACGAGAGACTATCCGCTTGCGAAAATATAGTAAGAGCAGAGTTGGATGAAATCGATCAAGCTGATGTGATAATGGTTAGTCTATTAAAATATTCTGCCATTGCCACAATCGCGGAATTACTTTATGCTGCACGTTTCCCAGAAAAAGAAATCGTTATTTTTTGTCATCCAGAAATAACGCGGTTCGAAGTCCAGCATGAGTATTGGTTCCCCATTATAGCGGCACAACGCACGACTCAAAATCTTCGCATTGTATATGCCAGAAATGACGACGAGATTCTGGATTACATCGGGCGGTACACGGTTCAATCGAAACGTGTAATCATCGAGGGTACGGATGGTATCGGCAAGACAACGGCAGCCAAGCATTTGCAGGAGCTAGGGATAAACTGTCTAGACCGTGAAAAAAACACCATTTCAGCGATTATGCTGCCTAGTAACTCGGATGAGGTTCGTGGGCAAGTGTGTCGGCAATATTTGTTCGATCATCCCAACGACTTCCTAGTTTTTCTAACCACAAGAAAAACAGAAGAAATTCTTGAGAGGCTTGAAAGACGTGGGGGTTTTTGTGACGAGTTTGATCGCAAGGCGGTTATGTATAATGATCTTTACATTAAGACTGCTCAGCAAATTGATTTAGCGGAGACATGTAAACACCAATTTGCCGAAATTGATATTACTGACTGTGACGAGCATAGCGTAGTTTCAAAAATAGTTAAAAAATTATTCTATAATGGTTTTATGTGTAGAATAATTTTTGCAACCAATAATCGCGGCAAACTTAAAGAGCTCCGACGAATTTTTCCGGAGTATTTAGTGTCTAGCTTAGAAGACGTTTTGCCTGATGGAATCTATGTAGATGAAGACGCTAATGATTTTCTCGGTAATGCCACAAAAAAAGCTACTACGATTTATACAGCCATCAAAAAAGATCCCGTCATAGCTGACGACTCTGGGCTAATGGTTGATGCGCTTGGTGGCTTTCCGGGTGTCTTAACGCATCGCTTCCTTGGTGAAGGCGCAAACGATGAAGATCGAAATGCAGAAATTATTCGCCGCATAGCAGGAAAAGACCGAACAGCTCGTTTTATCTGCGAGCTTGTTTACTATGATGGCAAAAATATCATCTCTGGACACGGTGAGTTAGTTGGTGAAATTGCAAAAAAGCCACATGGCAAAAATGGTTTCGGTTTCGACTCTATCTTCGAGCTTGAAGATGGTCGCACTCTCGCCGAACTTACGCCGGTAGAAAAAGATAACTTGAGCGCCAGACGTTTAGCTGCCATAGATTTAAGACAAAAGCTTCGCACATAAAGTGCGAGGCTTTTTAGTAGTTTTTGAATAGTTTATGAGCTTTTGCCATAGCATAAATTGTCCAGGGTATTAATAGACATTTTGATAGGGGTGAAAACTCACATTTTTGGCGGTTTTTGCTGCAAAAATGCTGAATTTTTATCACCTATTACTGCAAGGTACTTAACAGAATTTTACTACTAAAAAATCGGCCAAAATGCCGATTTATATACGGTTTGGTGGGGGTACTTGGATTTTGTTTGGCTTGCAGCCAAACAATTCGGTGGGCGTCGCCTCAATCTATTCAAAACAAGTTTTGAATAGATACTCGGTTCCTGCACCGAGCGAACTTCGTTCTCATCCAAGCACCGATTATCGCAATAAAAATAAGGCTCACAGCCTCATTTCCATTGCGATGGTGGGGGTACTTGGACTCGAACCAAGGACACTGCGTGTATAAGACGCATGCTCTGACCAACTGAGCTATACCCCCGACTAGTATATTGTATCACATAATTGGGATTTTGGGTACCCAGATATTTGGTGGAATGGTATAATATAGACATGAGCGTGAAAGATAGTGTGCGGCGAGCGAAATATGGGCTGAAGCATGATTTTTTTACAATAGAAAATGTTGTATTGATGGCAGCCATAATAATGTGCTTGGTGTGGACGTATCAGTCTATAGCGGCGATGTCTAGAAACTGGGAGTTGTCGGAAAGATTGACTAGTGAGCGCAAGGCTTTGGAGCTAGTAAAGACGGAAGTAGAAGCAGCAGAACTAGAAAATGAATATCAGGCTACGGAAGAATATCAAGAATTGATAGCGCGTAAATATTTAGATAAAAAACAACCGGGCGAGAATATGGTGGTAATGCCAGAAAATACCGAGGAAGCTAAGGTTAAACATCAGACTAGCTCTGAAGCGCCCGTACGAAAAGATTATTCAAACTTTGAGAAGTGGATGATGTACTTGTTCCCGAGCTATTGATGAAATAAAATAGCTTATGGTATAATGAGAATATGATAAGACGCAGACGTGGATTTACTTTGGTGGAAGTATCGCTTTTTTTGGCGATAACGGCGGCGAGTTTTGTGGGAATAGTGGCAGGCACACAGAGCTCTATTTTTCAGCAAAGATATAATGACGCGGTGCAGAGTTTTGTGGATTTTTAGAGGAATAATTATTCACAAGTAATGAATGTGCAGAGTGATGGGGGTGGGAATAGCAATCATGTGATATATGGGAGGATGATTACTTTTGGTAACAATAACGACGACGAGGTGATTTCATATAGCATAATAGGAAAAGACTTAGATGGTGGCTCTTTTGAAAATGTGCTGGAATACATTAGTGATGACGAAGTAGGGGCCTATGTAGGATGGTATGGCGAAAAAGGCGCCGGGTTGACAGAAACTTATGTACCGAAATGGGGCTCAAGGATAGAGATAAAAGAAGGTGGCGGCTTTAAATTATTTGAAGGGGCAATAATGATAGTGCGGCATCCGGAGACTGGGTCGATATATACATATGCGACAGAGAATACGTCGTATGAAGAAGGGGATTCTATCACAAAAGATAGCTTTGTAGTGAATGGCACGACTAGGGTCGATACCCTTGACCTTTGCGTGAATCCAAATGGCGAGACGAACAGTAATTTTCGTAAAGATGTGAGAATAGTAAAGGATGCGAAGAATGCATCTGGAGTAATATTGGTGCCGGATGATGCTGAAGATAATAAATGTAAATAAAATGATTATGGTATAATGAAAATATGAAGAGCATAAAGAATAAGCAGGGGTTTACGTTGGTGGAACTGTCGTTGTCGCTGGTGTTTATCGGGATATTGTCTATTACTGCAGTACTTATTATTAACAATACCGTGATGGCTTATCAGAGAGGATTGACACTCAATAAGATAAATACAGTAGGCATGGAACTAGTAGATGATATGCGCGCTGCGGTGCAGGGATCACCATTTAATATAGAATGCGGAAAAACAAGTGAAGGTGACATGATGGGGTGTGTGTCTTTTACGGAGAAGGGTGAAGCAATAATAAGAGGTGAAGCTATTGATAACGTGCCACTATATGGTGGGTTTTGTACTGGCAAATATAGTTATGTATGGAAGACTGGATATCCAAGCGATGATGCTGATGCAGTGACAGTAAATGGTGCTACTAATTTTCGGCTGGTAAAAATAAAAGATGATAGTGAGGAAACAATATGTGTAAAATATAACAATAACACGGAATTTAGTAGTGAAAATGTTGAGGAGCTGCTAGCGAAGGAGAGTGGACTAGCTATATATGATTTGCACGTGTCGGCGCCTGCCGTGAGCGACGCGGCAAGGGCGGCGTATTATTCGGTGTCTTTTGTGCTGGGTACTAAAGATGGAGGCGCAAATATATTGGCAAATGGGGACTATTGTGAACCGCCAAAAGGGGCAAATAGCAACTTTAACTACTGTGCGATAAATAAATTTAGTTTTGCTGCGCAAACTGGAGGAATGACTAGTGGTAACAATTAAGACTATGGGTAGAACTAAGCAAGGTGCCGCGTCTTTTTATATGGTGGCAATTACTACTTTGGTGTTGGTGATAATCGCTACTAGTTTTGCGGCGATAATGGTGGCGGAGATTGCGCGAACATCTAATGATGATTTGGCTCAATCTGCGTATGATGCGGCGATGGCTGGAGTGGAGGATGCGAAACTAGCGTATTATAGCTATACAAACTGTATGAAGAGCGGCGGTAGTGGATGTGAGGATTATTTGGGCAATAGTGATGGGTGTAATACTTTTGTGGGGAAACTAGGCAGAGGAGAAAACGGAAAAGAAGTGAAGGTGCAAGAGGGATCTGAGAATAATATGGAGCAAGCATATACTTGTGTGAAAATTTCGCCAATTTTGGGTGATTATAAAGCTGATATGAATGGCGAGAATCCTACCAAGATAGTAAAGGTGGAATTGGCCGATGGGGTTAATATTAATAATATAGATAGTGTAGAGATAAGCTGGGGCTTTGAGAATAGTGATAAATCTATAAATGATCTGCCTAAGCTAGAGGTGAGTCTTATACAGACTGCAAGTACGTTTACGATGGAGGATTTTGCAATGACCGAAGAAACACAGACAAATCGTGGGACGGTGTTTCTGGAGCCGGTGAGTGCTGGTGGTGTGAATGAGATTAGCGCTGAGGAAGGATTTTTGAAATCTAACAACAAGGTTGCATCGAATGGCTATCATGATGTAAAATACGAGGGCGATACGGGAAAGTGTTCTGTGAAGATTGGTCTACCAGAGCCTGTAGGTGGCGGCGACAGAAGCCCGAAAACTTTTATGTTTGTGTGGTCTTTGCTAGGTAATGTTGAAGATACAGTTACTGTGACAATGAAACTTTTCTGCAGTGAGAGTTGTGGTGGTGATAGTGAAATAGTCGATGAAAATATTGACGGTGATCCGCCACACGCTATGCTAAATATGCAAGTAGGAATAGATTCTACTGGAAGGGCAAATGATCTATATAGAAGAGTAGGGGTGAGGTTAGAAAAAGAGCCTGCAGATGCTCAAAGAATTTATGCTCTAATGGCGGAGAATATAAAAAAAGAATATGCGACCTGTGAAAATAATTTTGAAGTGCAGAATTGCAGCGAATAAGGAGGTGAAATGATGAAGAAAAGAAATAATAAAAAAGGCGACACCTTGATAGAAGTAACTTTGGCGGTAGGGATATTTTCGATGGTGGCGGTGGCCGTGATGGCGGTGATGAATGGTGGCGCTGCTAGTGCACAGCTAGCGCTAGAAGCTACTTTGGCTCGAGAGGAGGTAGATGCTCAGGCTGAGGCACTGAGATTTATTCAATCGGCGTATATTGCGGAGAAGAGCAGCGGAAAGAGTGGTGATAATGCGATATATGGTAAATTATGGAATAAGATTACCGAAGAGGGGAACATATCGAGCGTGAGTGAAGATTTTCCGCCGAGCAAGTGTTCGGCGTTGTATAAGGACGGTGGCGAGGCCATGAGGGGGTTCGTAATAAATACGCGTAAGTTGGGCGTGGATGGTGCTAGTGCTGGTGATGGTGACGTGATATTAACTGAAAAGGGTAAATTGCGTCAGGCGGTTACGTACCCTAGATTGGTGTATGGAGATGACGATAGTCTGACAGACGATAGTAATATGGATTTGGATGGCGCAGAAGGTATATATATAGTAGCGGTGAAGGATCCGGGAGAAACTACGATTAATAATACTAATAAATCTGCTTATTATGACTTTTACATTAGGACATGTTGGTACGGGAGTGGAAAATCGGCACCATCTACAATATATACATTGGTGAGGCTGGGCGACCCAGATATTGGTGAAACTGGTGACTAAGCTGGTGTAGGCTGTATTATTTAGTCTCGGTGTGAAATTTGTCGTGGATTTCTTTGAGATGGGCGTCGGTGACGTGTGTGTAGATTTGGGTGGTAGAGATGTCGGCGTGGCCAAGCATAGACTGGACAGCGCGAAGGTCGGCACCATTCATAAGTAAGTCTGTAGCAAAAGAGTGGCGTAAAGTATGTGGTGAAACATGCTTGGTGATGCCGGCGAGGCGTGCGTATTTTTCTACGATGCGCTCCACACTGCGGGCGGTAATACGGCGGTAATTACCAGATGTATCGATAGTCTGGGTATTACGGGAATTATTAAGAAAAAGTGCAGGGAGAGAATCGGTACGGGCATCGAGATAATCTTGTACTCTATCTGCTGCGGATTGACTGATGAAGATGGGGCGATCTTTGCTGCCTTTGCCACGAACCATAAATTCGCGACGCTCAAGATTGATGGAGCCGCGGTCTAGATTGACAAGCTCCGATACGCGTAGCCCGCCAGAATAAAGTAGCTCGATAATGGCGCGGTCTCTAAGGCCGGATTCGGTGGAGATATCGATTTGCTCTAACATATCTTCGACTTCGTCGTAATGCAAGAATGTGACTTGTTTGCGAATGACATGCGGGAGGTCTACGAGGGAAGGGTCGAGAGACTTAATGTCACGGCGAGTGAGATATTTGAGAAAGCCACGCAGGGCTATGAGATGATATGTTTGAGTGATAACCTTGAGATCTTCGGTGCCGTTTGTGGAGCCGTAGCGATTGAGCTTGAGCCTGTATTTGCGGAGTAGTTCTTTGTCTATATCTGTAGGCTTGATGTCGTCTTTGGCTAGAATTTCTTGCGAGATTTCGAGAAAGCGTTCTAGATACAGGCGGTAATTGTCGATGGTTTTTTTGCTGCGACCAGACTCTATCTCGAGATGTTCGAGAAAATCTTCGATGAGATCGGAAATATACATAATGATATTATAACAAATATTGACAACAAAATGAGTTGTGGTGTGCTATAATGAGAAAAAGGAGAAAATATGGCAAAATCAGAAGATTTTATACAAAGAAGTTTGGTGGTGCTGAAGCCAGACGCCGTGCAGCGCGGTATAGTAGGGGAAATAATTCAGCGGTTTGAACGCGTGGGGCTAAAAATAGTAGGTATGAAGATGGTAATGCCAGATGAGCATTTGTATCGCGAGCACTATGAGGGGATAGGGCAGATGATTACACGGCGCGGTGAGCAGGTATTTCGCTATAATGTAGAATATATGATGACTGGGCCGGTAGTAGCAATGGTACTTGAAGGTGTAGAGGCTATACCATTGGTACGTAAAATAGTAGGGCCAACCGAGCCAAAATCTGCAGAGATGGGAACCATACGTGGCGATTTCTCACATATGAGCTTTGGATATTCGGATGCTAAGGGTACTGGCGTGCCAAACTTGGTACATGCATCTAGTAATGCCGAAGAAGCTAAGAAAGAGATTGATTTGTGGTTTAACGCTAACGAGCTATATGATTATAGTGATCTCAACGAGAAATATACACGATAAATACTACAAAACTTTTTCCAGGAACTCCCTTACACGGGGAGTTTTTGGATGAGTGAAAAATTCTGTCGGTGTGCCTTCTTCGATGATTTTGCCTTTGTCGATAAAAACGATACGAGAGGCGATTTCTTTGGCAAAGTTCATTTCGTGGGTAACAATCATAATGGTCATACCGGCATCGGCGACCTCGCGAATAAGCGACAACACGTCACCAATGGACTCCGGATCTAGAGCGGAGGTGGGCTCGTCAAAAAGCAGAACTTTGGGGCTAAGCATCATGGCACGGATGATAGCGATACGTTGTTTTTGACCGCCGGATAGGCTAGCTGGATAAGATTCAGCTTTGGCTGACAAGTCAATATGACGGAGCAATGAGCGGGCTTTTTTGTCGGCAGCTTCTTCTGTCATAAGATGCAGCTTGACTGGCGCCAGAGTGAGATTGTCTATAACATTGAGATTGTTGATGAGGTTGAAATGCTGAAAAACCATACCGATATCTTGGCGAATTTTTTGGATGTTTTTGTGGGTAATGAGAGTGTTGGCAAAATAGATTTCACCAGAGGTGGGCTCTTCGATATAGTTAATACAACGAAGGAAAGTGGATTTGCCAGAGCCGCTAGGGCCTAGCACGGCTACTGTTTCGCCTTGTTGCAATGTAAAATCTATGCCGCGTAAAACTTTGTTGTGGCCGTAGAATTTTTTGAGATTTTTGATAGTGATGATACTGTTGGTATTGTTCATTTAAGCCTCCGTTGTTTTTAAATCACTTTTTCTGAGATGTTTTTCGATACGTTTGACGATAAAAGTAATGAGATAAATAATTGCGAGATAGAAAAGAGCCGCGACAAACATAGGTACTATATAACTAGCCATATTTTGGCCAGACCCGATGTCTTTGGCGGCCATATTGAGGTCGTACATACCTACCATACTGACGATGGCTGTTTCTTTGATGACAGTGATGATTTCATTACCGAGGGCGGGGATGATGTTTTTGATGGCTTGTGGTGCAACAATATAGCGAAAAATAGCAAATCTAGATAGGCCTAGGGCTAGGCCGGCTTCGGTCTGGCCGATGTCTACAGACTGAATACCGCTACGGATAACTTCAGCTACATAGGCAGCGGAATTGAATCCGAATGCTAGTATGGCCGTGATGATTTGTGGAAAGCCGCGAATAGCAAAGATTACGAAGAACATAATAAATAGCTGCAAGGCCATAGGAGTGCCACGGATGACAGTGGTGTAGACTTTGCAAATGAATTTGGGCAGTAGCATCCACTTGGTGCGACGGGCGGTATCTACTAGGGCTATAATAGTGCCGAGAATGAGGCCTATAATAATGGCGAAAAATGAGATTTGCATAGTAAGAATGAACCCGTGCAACAGAGAGTCTATATACTCTGGCGTAGTGAAAAGTTCGACTAGTTTATTGAAAAAGTTGTTCATAGTTGCTCCTTTTGTATAATTGATTTGATAATAAATGCGAATTTGTGGCAATGGAATCTTCGCTAAGCCCCATGTATTTGAGTATAAGACGGTCTATTTCGGTAGTACCGGTGGCGTCTGGCTGCAACATTTCGGTGAGAACTGTATTGAAAGCGGCGAGTAGCTCTGGGCGTTGCTTGTTGACGGCGATAGCATAGGACTCTTCTACTGGATAATCTTCAGCTGGAGTAGCTCCTTGATAATATAGTGGCAGAGCGAGTAGGTTGGAGCTTTTGCTAGCGATAAACATGGCGGGTAACTCGTCGGCGATAGCGTAGTCGATAATGTGCGCATTGATGGCGTCTGCGGCGAGCTGGTGAGAGTCAAGACCCTTGACGGTAGTAGAAGTATTTTGTAGTACGCCGTTATCGATTTCATCGGAAATAAATAAGTATCCAGTACTACCCATTTGTGAGCCGAGCACTTTGCCAGCTAAGGCTTCCCATACTACGTGGTCGCCTCGGGTATCTGGCACAGCGGATTGGTCGAAAATAACGTATTGAGCCGAAGTATAATATGGGATGCTAAAGTCGACTTTTTCGGCTCTGGCTGGCGTGATAGTAAGGCCTGCGGCGCCGGCATCGGCGATAATGCCATCGGCAACATTGTCGATAATTAGGTCAAAATCGACATTCTTGATGTCTATGCTGGCGTTGAGCTCGGCGGCTACGCGGTGGATAATATCTATATCTACGCCGACGATTTGGCGATTGTCGTAAAATTCGAATGGTGCAAAGAAAGCATTGGTCTCTACTATGTAGTCATATGTCTCGATGCTGCGGGCGAAGAAAAAAGTACCTGTACCTATAGCAGCAATGATAACAGCCACGATGATGTGCTGCAAGGAAAATATTTTGCGCCATTTGCTACGACGGGATGTTTTTACCATAAGTATATTATACGCCTGCTTGCGCGGGGAGACAAGAGCGGGTGCTGTTGTATAAACCATACGATGCCTGGTCACGCCTCTATTGGACACACTCTAGGACCGTTCGGCCAAGCCTATGATCCCAATAATAGAGGTTACGACCAGTAGTCTTCAGGCTAATTATGCACCAAGGCCCTTTGGGATAGTAATGTTTGTAAAAATATGATATAATATCTATATGGCAAGAAAATTTAAAATGAAAGTGGTGTCAAAACAAAATCGTAACAACAATCATAAACATAGCGATAAGCGTAAGCACCCGCGCTTAAAAAACGGTCGTTAGCCTCCATATATTATATGGGGGTTTAATTTTTGGTATTTTGCAAGAAGCTTATGATATAATATTTTTATGGATGAAAGTGATATTCAGCAAAAGCGACGTGACAATGAAGAGCGGGCTACGGCGAGCAGGGCACGAATATTGGGGCTGCCGTATCTAGATACGCGTGGGTTTGAAAATGAGCTGCCTTTGACTTCGGATCTTTTGGCGGTGCAAGATATGCATAGGTATTATATGCTGCCACTACAAAAGGGCGGTGGAGAAGAACATTACCAATTTATGGTGACGAGCCAGACTCCGCGTACCGTGATAGACAGAATGCAACAGGAGTATACCGACAAAGGCGAGAGGATAGATTTTTTCTTGGTATCGAACTCTGCATACAAAGTATTCATGCTGCGATATGACCCGCCAAAGACTATAGAGTACGACGATATTAAAATTGCCGGTGAGGGCGATTCTGAGACAATAACAAGTGTATCTAGGACATTAGACACGGTGTCCACTGAAAAAGTGTTTGATTTTTTGATAGATCAGGCAGACAAATTGGGCGCGTCAGATATACATATTGAAAATTTGCGAGATGAAATACGCATAAGAATGCGTGTGGATGGATTATTGCACCCAGTAGCGAATATCAGCAGAGATAGATACAGAATATTTATGGGGGAGCTGTCGTCTAGGGCGAATGTATCCACTGCGTCAAACAAGCCGCAGTCTGGGCATATGCAAAAAGAAATCCACAGAGACGGAGCAACCCACATGCTAAATATCCGCGTAGAGACTATTCCTACGATGTACGGGCAGGATGCAGTATTGAGGTTATTTAACTTTGATGAAAGCTTACTTAACCTTGACTTGCTTGGGCTGTCCAGGGGTGAAAGAGCCAAGATAAATGAAATAATATCGCATCCGCGTGGGTTAGTATTAATGGTGGGGCCGACTGGCTCTGGTAAGTCTACTACACTGTACTCTATGCTGAATGCATTAAATACTACTGATAAAAAGATAATTACCCTAGAGGACCCGATAGAATACGGTATCACTGGTATATCGCAAATACCTATCAATACCAATGACGGAGATTCTTTTGCGGATGGGTTAAGGTCGGTGCTAAGGCTAGACCCAGACGTAGTGATGGTGGGTGAGATTCGTGACGCCGATACTGCTAAGACGGCTATACAGGCATCTATTACGGGGCATTTGGTGCTATCTAGCTTTCACGCGAATTCTACAGCGGCGGCATTTTCACGGATGATAGATTTGATAGGTGTAAATCCTATATTTGCTAGTTCGATTCGGCTGATAGTAGCGCAGAGATTGGTGCGTAAACTTGCTAGCTCTAAAAAGCCGCGGCCTGCTACCGACGCTGAGCGTGAGTATATTCATAAGGTGATGCACGGAGTAAGTATGGATATATTGTCGGATTTTGACATGGACGCACCACTACTGTATGACCCCGTAGTGACAGAAGAAGCTCCTTTTGGCTATACCGGAAGGACTGTGATAATGGAACAATTGGTGGTAAGTGATGACATACAGGCATTTATTCGTGGAGACGTATCGGATGTCAATACTGAGGCGATAGAGAATACCGCTCGTAAACATGGTATGTTGACCCTAGAGCAAAAAGGAGTATTGGCGGTACTAAGAGGCGAGACTACTCTGGAAGAAATATCGCGTGTGATATAGTGTTTGGCACATACTGATATAATGTTGTGAAATTTTGGCAAAAAGTAATGGCAAAAAGTAAATGCAGTATGTGGTATAATAATGGTTATGAGTGAAAAAGTAATTTCTGACTATAATGGTTATGACTATAAAAAAATATTCTGGGAAGATGCGGACCGTGAGTACGAGGATCAAGCGGACCGTATGGCTATACGCAAGTTGCTGCCAAAGCGAATGGAGAAATTTGCTGATATTGGTGGTGGCTATGGGCGGTTAGCCAATGAATACATCAAACGCGCTCGCAAAGTATATATATTTGACTATTCTAAGACCGAGCTGGCTCAGGCCAAAGAAATATTTGGTGACAAGATAGAGACAAAAGCGGGTGATATATACGAACTTCCTTTTAGCGACAACGAGCTAGATGGACTAATAATGGTGCGAGTAACACATCACTTGGAGCATATGGATAAGGCTATTCGTGAGCTGTATCGGGTACTGAAGCCAGGTGGTGTGGCGGTGGTAGAGGTAGCCAATAAACGTACTCTGCCCAAGATGGCGCGCTATGTGACGGGACGTAGCAAGGTGAATCCATTCAATAAAGAGGTTGCCAACTATAAAAATATCGCTAAGGATGGTTTTTACAATTATCATCCTAGATATGTGGAAAATATATTTGACGAGGTAGGGTTTAAACGTGAAAAAGTACTATCGGTGTCGAATTTCCGTAGTAAGGGACTAAAGCGTGTATTTGGCACAAAGAATTTAATCAAGATGGAAGATAGAGCACAGCAAGTGCTGGCACCGGTGAGATTTGCACCGTCTATATATTACAAATTGCGTAAACCGGAATAATAAGGTATAATATAGTACGTGGGGCATTGGTGCATAATTCACCGTATTTCGGAAGCTACGCGATGTGGTAAGGAATTATACCACATTGCTTCGCCCCTCTGGCGACCAAACTCGCTAAAGCTAAGTTTGGTCTTAATGTTCCTTAATACTGGTGAATTATGCAACAAACCCTATTTGGGCTCGTCGTTCAACGGATAGGACATATCCCCTCTAAGGATACAATGCTGGTTCGATTCCAGCCGGGCTCACCATACTAAGATTTTGCAAATA
>JAFOJM010000044.1 GCA_017420185.1 Candidatus Saccharimonadota bacterium
CTGGCGGCGGTGGCGGCGGTGGCGGCGGCTGGTAGCCACCATTGCTAAGGTAAGAATTACTGTTGGGCTCGCTACGTAATCTACCAGAAAGCTGGCAGCAAACTCCTGGAGCGCACTCAATAGAGATGCAGTCATTAAACTGCACATCAACTATATGCCGAAACTATTGCTGTTTTTTAGATTTCTTCGTAAGTGCTTTTTCGATATCTACGGCGTTGCGGGAGATATTTTTGCGGCGCTGCCGTAAGAAAAACCAAATAAACACAAAGATAGAACAACCAAAGATAAAGAGACCGTATTTGACAGGCTCCGGCCAATTGGTAGCAAAAAGAATAAATGCATTAGCAATGCCCAGACAAATAGTGTATAGATAGCGACGAGTGAGAACTATTTTTTTGGCAAGAGGAAAATTTCTTTTCGTAAGCGAGGTGGGGGTACAATTGTCTGGATGACCGAAGAATTTACCATAGACGATAAGCTCTACTGCCGGACAGACGACCACATAGTAGGCGATAATAACCAAGCCAGCAACGAGATTGACTTGAAGAGTAAGAAATAATACCTGTGCAGCTGCAAGCAAGACATCTGAAACCATATCGAACTGAGCGGCATATTTGCGATATTTGGGGATTTTATTTTTAGGAAAGGGCCATTTGCGAGCGCAAGTACCGTCAAAGGTGTCGGTAAATTCAGCTACCAAGAAAATAATAAAAGCATTTTCGGCTGGACTACCGACAAAAGCTAGTACTAGCAAAATAATACTTAGGATAAGTCTAGATGATGTAAGAATGTCTGCTAAGTATCTCATGGTTTTATTATATCATTAAAATATTTTTCTAGGATTTTGATTCTTTTGGACATTAATACCTCACTACGATGCCTAAGCATAGTCTCGCTCATATGACGAATTTGCTCTGGATGCTCAAAAATCTTATTGAGCGCCGTGGCCATAGTGGCCGGAGACGTGCCTGAGCTCATGATATAGCTACCTACTGGCACGATTTCTTGCATATCTGGATCGCAAAAAAATACTGGCGTGCCGTAAACTTCGGCTTCTATCAGCGTCATGCCAAAAGTGTCACAATTGTAGGATACCAGGACGTCTAAGTGTGCTTCAGCAATAACTTTAGCTAGCTTGTCAAACTTGACATTACCATGAAAAACAACATTCATATGATGCCGGCGGGAAAAGCGTTTGGCACGGAAATAATCACCGCCGCCACCAAAAACATCTAGGCGGTACTTACCGCGAACTTGCTTCAGAGCCTGAAGAAATGGCATCATACGCTTTTCGGCAGATACACGAGAGTGCCATACTATCTTGAGCTCGGCGCCCAGCTCCAGGGACTTAACGGCCGGGTGAGCCGGGAAAACACTATCTGAAACTCCATTTGGGAAGACTTTGATTTTTGAAGTAATACCGTAGTGAATGAGTTTCTTGCGAAAATGTGCGGAAGGAGTGAGCACTAGGTCGGCATGGTTGGCGTGATTTACCATAATAGACCACATCTTGGCCTTAGCGATAGTGTCGGCCAGGTAATCGTCGCGGCGGATTTTTATTGGATGTGGCAAATACCACGAATGGAACCAGTTTAACATAATAGCCACCATAGTACGAAAACCAAAAGGAATAATATTGGTCTCACCCATATCTTCACGCCCATGCATCACCTGGACCGATGGGATATCTAGCCGTCTGGCAAGGCGCAGACCAGCAATACTACAGCCAGCTTCGTAGTGTACATAAAAAACATCAAAATCTTTGAGCTCTGGGTGAGTGCGAAGTAGCCATTTCTCTATAACGCCAGGACGGCGCGATACTGGAGCAAGTCCACGAAAAAACAGCCAGCAAGAAGGCACTACAAAAATATTTTTCTTGGCAAGCTTCCTTAGCTCGGCTTTGGGCTTGGGGAAACTAGTGCTAAAAATATAGACCGTGTGACCTGCTGTCTCTAGAGCAGATTTTTGAGCAGCAATAGAGCTAACAATGCCACCAGTAAGATCTAAATAACAATCTGAAAAAATTGCGATTTTCATATGATATAATATATAATATCATAAATAAGTGGAGACAAAATATGTTTTACAAAACTGCGGAGAGCGTTTCTCCGAAACACCCAGACAAATTATGCGACCAGATAAGTGATGCGATATTGGATGCGTATCTAGCAAAAGATCCAAATGCACGCGTGGCAGCAGAGGCTTGCGGCGGACACGGCGTAGTGTTTGTGACTGGCGAAATTACATCTACTGCGGATGTAAATATCCCTGCCATAGTGAAGCGTATAGCCGGGGACGATGTAGAAGTGCATACCAAGATAGTAAAGCAATCACCAGAGATAGCGCAAGGCGTAGATACCGGTGGGGCTGGAGACCAGGGAATAATGATAGGCTATGCTTGTGACGAAACCTCAGAGATGCTACCACGAGAGGTAGTGCTAGCGCGAAGGCTCAACCAATATATTTATGATAAGTATCCGTACGATGGTAAAACTCAAATAACCATAGCACCTGATGGTAGCATAGATTCAATAGTGGCAAGTTTTCAAAATGCGCCAAAAGATGAGCTAGAAAAGCTAGTACGAAAATTTATCACCAACAATAATCTCGAAGGTAAGCTAGAGCTACACATTAATCCAGCTGGAGACTGGCATCAAGGAGGATTTGATGCGGATACCGGCCTAACCGGCAGAAAACTCATAGTAGACAACTACGGCCCAAGAGTGGCAATAGGTGGCGGATGTTATTCTGGCAAAGATCCATCCAAGGTGGATAGGTCTGCGGCGTATATGGCGCGCAAGATTGCTGTAGATTATCTAAGGGAACGTAATGCTCACGACGTGCTAGTGCGCCTGGCTTATGCCATAGGGTATGCTGAGCCACTAGAAAAGACCGTGATTGTAGACGGAAAGCCGGAAGAAATAGAAGGATACGATCTCACACCAAATGGAATTATAAAATTCCTTGACTTGAAGCGCCCAATATACGAAGCTACCGCGCGCTGGGGTCACTACGGCGAAGGATTTGATTGGGATAAATAAATATTCGATTTATGTCAATTCTGTAAATACTATTAGGCAAGCTTTATATACTTAAGTTTTCGTACATCTACCAGAGAAAAACCGTGGCAATAAATATGGTACCACGGTTTTTCTCTGGTGGGCAAAGAGGGACTTGAACCCTCACGACCTTACGGCCAGCAGATTTTGAGTCTACCGCGTCTACCAGTTCCGCCATTCGCCCGTAAGCATATTTTACCATATTTTGCGGAAATATGCTATAATTTTGATATGAATTCAGATGTTGGTGGGCAATCTTCTCAGGATGCGCAAAGGCAGACCGCTTCACAAATCGCTAGGAAAAGAGTGCTAGCGGCTTATGATTCTGCTGCCCAGAAATCCGTCGAACAGTCTGGCACAGCCAGTCACATCAAAGATGAACCCATCTCGCCCAAGATTAACTCCGAATCGTGGAGAAAATACCACTCGGCCTGGCAAGATTACTACAGAAAATACTATAGTGATTACTATTCGAAAGCCGCAATTGACTACATAGAGAAAGAGCGCCTAAAGGACGCCCAGGAAAGGGCCAACGAAGAAGAAATCTTAAGCTCATTAACCCGTGCTAGCAAACGAGGAAATAAGATGGCCGGACTGTCGCTAACAGGGAAGAATCCTGAAGCAAGCGCGTGGCAAAGTTCCGACAACACAGGCGATAGTATCGGAAATAGACTCAGAGAGAAAATCCACAAGAAAGCTACGGATAACGCCCAAAAATCTCGCCGTAGACGGCGCTGGATACCCATAGCGGCAGGGATTGCAGTGGTACTAATCATTTTGTTTTTACAATACAACCGCTTGATATTTGCACCAATTATGGCATATATATCGCCGGGGAATGCACCCGCAAGTGGAATAGAAGCCATAGACCCCACAGTAACCCAGACAGTATCAGCCGACCCCAGGCTAATAATTCCAAAGTTAAATATAGATGTACCAATACATTTTGATATTACCTTAGATGAGGTGATGGACGCAATGAACAACGGTGTAGCACACTACCGTATAGCTGGAGCCAGTGCTTTTCCGGGCGAAATAGGAAACTTGGTCATAACAGGTCACTCCGCTGGCGATGTTTATAGTTCCAATCCTTACAAGTATATATTTTCCGGGCTTGAACGCTTAGACGACGGTGACTTAATCTACGTAAATTATAATTCGGTACGATATACGTACAGAGTAGTAAAAAAAGAAGTAATCGACCCGTCCAATGTGGCAGCGCTAGTAGTGGAAACAGACAAACCTTTAATTACGCTGGTAACTTGTACCCCGCTAGGTACTTCTAGATATCGTTTACTGATAACCGGTGAGCAGATATCGCCAAGCTATGACGGCGCAGATAGGGCCAATGACGCCGTCAATGTAGACGAAAACACAGAAGACATCTTGCCAGCCAATGAACCATCATTCCTAGAAGGAGTCTGGAACTGGCTTACCGGCAACTAAGCCAGGAATCAGATGCCGCAAAGCGCCATTACTGGATGAGCCGTTTTTGTTAGGTGGTTAGTTGGCAGTAGCTTTACGCATTAGGTGGCCGTTATCAAAATAGTATAGCCATTTGTCGGCAGTGATAGTGGCCGGCGAACCTGGGGTGACGCCATAGGCAATAATACGGCGATTGAGACCGTCAAAGTCGTAAACGATAAGCTCGCCGTGGTCGTCTATAGCATATATCATATCGCTACCTATCCAGCCAAATTGAGCTGAATCTACAGACCATTCGGTAACAGACTCTGCTTCCATATCTAGGGTGGCGATTTGACTCCCAGCGCGCATAGTAACAAATTCTCCATCGTGCCCAGCCTCAATAGTAGCCGGAGTAAAGCCTAGATCGTAATCGGACTTTTTGTTTAGAGTGTCGTAAGTGTATAGACTAACAGTATCGTCTTGCAAGATAGTAAGATATTTGTCATCGTAAAATCTAGTAACGATAGCTTGTGCTGGCGTGGAGACATCTAAAAGCTTCGTGGTATCGCTGCCACTAAGCTTGATAGTGCCAATATAATAGCTAGGGGTGCTAACACCTTCGGTATCAACTGCAGAGAAGACTACCTCATTAGTATCGTAATGACTATAATTAACTGCACCTTGAACTAAGGCCGAGGACAGGGAATGACCAGACACATCAATCTTATATAGGTTGCCATTTGCTATGGCCAGTAGGTTATTGGCTGAGTGGTCTAGAATCTGCACCTGCGAAAAGTCGCGTTCAAAAGCCTCGGTAAGATTGATGCTTTTGTCTGCATCACGTATGTCTATCAAAACCCATTCAGTAATATTACCTAGCTGCATAGATACGAGTACGCGGCTATTGTCTTGGTCCCAGTCTAGACTTAGGATATCGCCAGAAGTAATTGCTTCTGGGACTCTGGCCGTAAAGGAGTAAAACAATGCTGAGACATCTATAGGAGTGGTCTTTACTACGTGGTCTCCCAGTTCTACTAACTGCCAAGAGATAAGGCCATTTACTAACAACAAGCGGCTGCCATCTGGCGAGAAACTACGGAATGAGTAATTACTGGTATCCAAAACCTCTTCGGGGGTGGAATCCTGGAGAAACAGACGTGGATAGTGTAGCCTGTAAAGTAACCCCTCGGAAATATTGATGGTGCGAAACCAGGAATCGTAGCCATCTTTGGTGAGAGTGATGGTGTGTTCACCGGCAGAGAGTACCTTGGAAGTATTGGTGCGTTGTAACCAGGACGAGTCGCCGTCTATATCCACATCGGCACCAGTAGGAATAGATGATATCTGCAAAAGACCTTGGCGCTCTACTTTGAAGTCGGAATTAATCCAATACCCAGACACCAGAAAAGCTAGCACCACTACCGTAAAAATAACTGAGATAACCATAATGGTCTCAGAAATAATAATCTTGAGGCTTTGACGCCGCTTGGCCCTGTCTGGATCCATATTGTACATTATACCATTTATGGCTATAAAAGGCAAAAAATAAGCTTTTACCTAGGCGTTGTTGCATAAATCATACAATGCCTGGTCACACCTCTATTGGACACACTCTAGGACCGTTCGGCCAAAGCCTATGGTCCCAATAATAGAGGTTGCGACCAGTCTTCAGGCTAATTATGCAACAATGTCGCAAAAATAAGATTTGGCCCATAATAGCTCTTGCGTTTTATAAAAAGAAATAGTATTATAGAATTAAGAATAAGCGAGGCAATATGCAAAAATCCAACGACACACAACAAGCCAAAAAAACACATCGTCAGATGCAAAGTTCTACCACTTTGAATCGGAGATATGTTAAGCGCCCGGTCAAGACTACGGCTACAGGCGCAGCTATGAACACTACTATAAAAAGGAGTCCACAAATACAGCGTTTTGCGCAGCCGGCAGCGAAGATGCGCCAGCCACAAACGCAACAGCAGATAGCTCCAGCTCAGCAACATCCTATGCAAGCTACAGCCAATACAAAAGCGCGGGCCCGCTCTAGTGCCACGGCCAGTACTCCGCCTAGGCCGACGGCAAAGCAACTAAAAGACCAGGCCATCCAGAAAGCTCTGGCGGCAGCATCCTCTACTAGTACTAATAGTGCAGCCAGTGAGGGCGCTCAGACCATAAGTAAAGCCAAGCGGCATTTTGGAATAGGGCGCGTAGTGCTAGCGCTATCTTGTGCGGCAGCAGCGGTATTTGCTATCGTGTATTTTGTCAATCTTAATATGCCAGACATATCTTTAAAAGTGGCCGCCATACAGACCGGCATAGAAGCGACTTATCCTAGCTATATACCACGGGATTTTACCTTGGCTGGGATAGTATCGGAAGACTGCAAAATTACCTTGAATTTCAGCAATGGTGCCACAGGTGATACATATTCACTTACAGAGGAAAATTCTTCGTGGGACTCCAATGCTTTGCTGACTAACTATGTCAAAGAGCAGTATGGCGATAATTATACTGTAGTACGTGAGCAGGGGCTGACTATATATATAAGTGGCAGTGATGCCTCGTGGACAAATGGTGGCATAGTATACAAGTTAGCGGCCAGCTCCGGAACACTCACCAAGAAACAAATCAGCACTATAGCTACATCTTTGTAGCTCTATAGAGCCAAATACGAGCTTCTGGGGGCCAGACTAGATAGCTCTAGCCGCGGCGTTGAGTCGAGCTAGAGAAGTGTCGCGGCCCAGCACAGCAAGGGTAAGATGCAAAGCCGGGCTAAAAGCAGCAAAGCTAAGAGAAATACGAATCAAACTAAAGAGCTCTGCTGGCTTTTTACCAGTGTCAGCCAGAAGAGAATTAAGAGCATCCTGCAGAGTGCCGGCATCCCAAGAGGGAAGAGCCGTGAGCCTCGCAACAGAGAGCTTGAGTAGCTCTTCTAACTCAGATTCGGAGAGCTTTTTTAGGAATTTGTTGTTAATAAGCATATCAGTGTCTATACGCGGATCGGAGAAAAAGTAGGCGGTCATATCACGCAAATCCGACAGCGTCTTGAGACGGTCGTAAATGATGGATAGTACTTGTAGCTTATACTCGTCGCTAGCAGTAGCGGCAGACTCTGGCCAAAACCCAGCTGTGCGGGCATACAGGGCCTCAGCTCCTTGCTCGGTAAAAATCTTGCGAATCCATTGACCGTTGAGCCAGAATAGCTTAGCCTCGTCGTAGCGAGCGCCAGAGGACTGAATACGGTCTAAGGAAAATCGCTCTATTAGCTCTGGCTTGGTGTAGATTTCTTGCTCGGTACCATCATTCCAGCCTAAACACGCTAGGTAATTCAGCATTGCTTCTGCTAGTACGCCGTCGTCACGATACTCGGTAACAGACTTGGCACCATCACGCTTGCCGAGCTTTTTGTTGCCGGTAGGAGCCAAAATATGTGGCAAAGAAACGAGCTTTGGGCGCTTTAGCCCGAGTGCCTCGTATATCGCTAGGTAGTTCGGCGTACTAGAGAGATACTCTACGCCCCGCATCACATAAGTAACACCCATCTCGGCGTCATCTACTATATGAGCGAAATTGTAGGTAGGGAAACCGTCTTTTTTAATGAGAATAATATCGTCTAGAACTTCTGGCCCGGCGTGCATATCCCCCATAACCTCGTCGTGCCACAAATATTCCTTGGGTTCGGCCTTAAATCTTAGTGGAATGCCAGGTTGCCACTCTGGAGTATCCGTGGGGCGAAAATTACGGTACAAGAAAGGGGTTTTTGCTTTATTACATTGTTCACGGTACTCGGCTATTTTTTCTGGCGGAGTAGGGTCTGCGTAGGCGCGACCCATAGAGATTAGCTTGCGCGCCCAGGCGTGATAGATGTCTTGACGCTCACTCTGAAAATAAGGACCATTAGGGCCACCTACGATAGGACCTTCGTCCCAGTTGAGCCCTAGCCATTCTAGGGTGTCTTCGATAAGCTCAGTGGCACCTTCTACATAGCGTGCGCGGTCGGTGTCTTCGATGCGAAGAATCATCTTGCCACCCGACTGACGTGCCAGTAGGTAAGGGTAGATGGCCGAGCGGACATTACCAATATGAATATACCCAGTAGGGCTGGGGGCGAATCTAGTAACTATTTCCATAAATATATTATACCATATTATATACAAAATCTCCCCCGTAGCTTGGGGGAGATTAGTAGCTACACTAAAGCCTACTCGTCGTCTTTTTTGCGCTTGGCTAGGACAAAGAATAACGTACCTGAACCCGCAGCAACAGCAGCGGTAGTAGCCAAGGCTGCGGTAAGAACGGAATTGTCAGGGGCGTCTGAGCTGCCTGTACCGTTGGTCTTGGTGACGTTCTTTACGCCTTGTGGACGCTCGTATTGGCTGACCACGTTGCCTTCATTGATATTGGTCGTGGTGGTGGTACTAGGAACACTTACGCCATCGCCAGGATTGGTAGTGGTAGTAGTGTAAGCAGTAACATCGTATGTTTCGCTATAGCTTGGGTTGGCTGATGGGTCGGTTGCGCCTGGATTAGAGCTAGGCGTGACTGGGTTGTCTGGAATAACTGGGTTGGTAGGATCGTCTGGGGCGACCATACCGCTAACTACACTTATGACTACGGTCTTGGAATATGTTCCAGCAACTTTGGTGGTATCAGCCTTAGCGCCAAAGTAAATATCACGCGAGGTAACTGGATGCTCCGTGTCGGTGCTCTCTTGATTGGAAATTACAGTAATAGGGGCGCTGCCTAAGCCTACCAGCGGAGAATAAGTGCCTGCTTCGTTTTCATCGTTAATGGAGTACCCCCAGAAGTTAGTAGTAGAAGTATCAGAGCGAGTCCAGTCAGACTGTAGGGTATTAATCTTTAGACTGTCGTCTGTGGGCTCAATAGTAGTATGAGAAAGATAAGTATTTTCGTCGTTGGTGGTCATAGAGGCGGTGAAACCGTAAGCGTTATTGGACTTTACACTAAGGTTAATCTTATTTACTAAGAGAGTATTGATGTCGCCACTAGCCCAATCGTCTGGTACCGTAACAGATACAGACAGGGCTTCCTTGACATTGGCCTGAAAATTAAGGTCCGCAGGACTTGGGTTGTCCGCAAAGACTGGTGGATAATTGATATTGGCTAATGCGGCCAGGGCACCTACACCCATAATCGACACCGTGGCTCTTGATACTTTACTTAACATAAGTACATTATAGCACAAACATAATTGTTTTGTGGTAAAATTATTATAAATTAAATGGATTTTAATATGAAACGAAAAGACTCTCCGAAAAGCACAAACATAACACCGCAAAATACCAAAGGTGCCTTGCGCAATGATTATAGGCCCGGCAATGACGACAGTGCGCTTTTTAATCAAAAGCACAAAACTCACCACAAAGGTTCGGCCTTCGACAAGAAACATATTGCATTTTTGGTTACAGGTATTGTTGGGCTAGCAGGAGGGATAGGCTGCTTGGTGGCTGGAGCTACGGTGTCTCCTGAGGCCGGTGCGGAGTTGGCGTTTCCCAAAATCCCGTCCAGCACCCAAGACAACATTACCTATAGCGCACTGACAGGCGAGCCATTGGTAGACCCCGCACTCAAAACTGCTCCTACCTATTGCATGCAGACGCCAAACGGTACAGATGGAGCGAGGCCACAGTCTGGGCTTACTGAGGCCGGCGTAGTATTCGAAGCGATTGCTGAGGCAGGCATCACTAGATTCGCAGCAATTTATCAAAATCCATCCTCTTCGATAATCGGGCCTATACGTTCGCTTAGGATATATTTCCTTGACTGGGACGTGCCGTTTGACTGTACTATAGTGCATGCTGGTGGCGCCGATGACGCCATAGAGGCAGTGGCCGCTGGCGGCTACAAAGATTTGACAGAAGATTACACATATATGTATCGCGGAACATATGGATCGCGGCTCTGGAACAATCTTTTCACCACCTCGGCGTATCTAAGACAATTTAGTGAAGACCATGGCTATAGCGCATCGGACATCAAGGGATTCGCCAGAATGACTCCGGAGCAAGCTAACAAATCACGTATAGACGCGCTGGCCGTGGAAAAGCTTAATATCACCAAGCCTACTAGCGCAAATACCTCTGAAATGACCGGGGGAGTAAATGATATAGCGCTGAATTACGGGAGCTCCGCTAGCTTTAACGTGAGATACACATACAACGCAGAGACGAATACGTATTTTAGAAGCTACGAGTCTGGGCTAGCCCACGAGGTATACACCTGCGATGCCGCGGATTTGGGCGAAAAAAATCCAGAAGATGTATGCACGCTAACACAAGTAAATCCATCTGTGGTGGTAGCAATGATAGTGCAAGAAAGCAGAGCTTCGGATGGCTATCACGAAGATATCACCGCCATAGGTAGCGGGGAAGCATATGTATTCCAAAATGGTACGGCCACGAAGGGTTCGTGGAGTAAAAGCTCTATAGACGAGCAAATAAAGTTCTTTGACGACGGTGGCAATGAAATAGCACTGGCGCCAGGGCAGACATTCGTATCGGCAGTGCCAGACTACGGTAGTGTTGAATATTAGGCGGATTTGTGATACAATTAGAGTAGTGGCTCCTTCGTCTAGTGGTCCAGGACGTCTGGTTCTCATCCAGAAAATCGCGGGTTCGACTCCCGCAGGAGTCACCAATAAAAAAGTAGACCTTTGGGTCTAGTTTTTTATTGATAGGTTCTTCGAGAACCGAGCCCGCGAAGCGGGTTCGCACCGGAGTGAGCGTGAGCGAGCGGAGGTTCACTCCTCCCGCAGGAGTCACCATTTTTGAGGGAAAAATATGCAGTAGCGGAAGTCGGACCTTCGGTGCGACTCCCGCAGGGTTCGCTCGTGGTAGGAGATAAGAAAAAGGAAGTTTACTTTCCTTTTTGAAACGACGCCCCAAGAATTATTTTTGTTTTGACAAAAAATAAACTCCCGCAGGAATCACCAAGATCACGAAATGATCTTTTGGTCATTTTTTGATCTTGAATGGTCCTGCAAGAACCGAACTCGCGAAGCGGGTTCGCACTGGAGTGAGCGATAGCGAGCAAAAGTTCACGAGCTGCTCTCGGTTCGTGGGTGAAGAAGGGCTCACCAAACGGTGATTCTAGGCGCATCAAAGTCGCCTCAGAAAGGATTCTATGGTGCAGATCGCTCTGATTATCATAAATCGTGGCAAAGACGATATGCCAAAGAAAAAATATGATTCTAGCAAATAGCTAAAATCAGACAACCCTAACTTAAAGAAAGTTTCCTAGAGGCTTTCTTTTTTATGATTCTATTATACCACATGTTCCCAAAATGACATAATTTGACGTAAAAAGGTGTTGTAATTTTTACAACACTATAGAGTTTACCTCTATCTTTTTTACAATATTATGGTATAATATTGATATGAAAAGATTGCCGATAGTAGCGCTGGTAGGGCAAACAAATGCTGGAAAGTCCAGCATCTTAAATAGGGTGGCGCGAAAAAATATCGCCATAGTGGCCCGCGAAGAGGGCACTACGCGCGACAACGTGATGGCTACTATTGATGATTCTTTTATACTGATAGACACAGCTGGACTCAAAGACCCGAATGATGATTTTGAGGCGTCTATTCAAGACCAGATAGTCGACGCTATAGATGCAGCAGACGTAATACTAGTGACGCTAGACTCAGCAAAATATTTTGACCACCGTGATGCGAAGATAGCCAAGAGCGCGCTACGCTCTGGTAAGCCGGTATATTTGGTACTAAACAAAGCTGATCTTGGAGAATCTTTGCCTATTACCGAATTTCGCGCACTAGGGATAGCGCCTGAAAATACTTTTTATGTATCTGCCACTACTGGACAGGGAATAGCTAAATTAAAATCTACGCTGCCGAAAGGCAAAGCTGAGAAGAAAACTGACATACTCAAAATAGCCCTGATTGGCCGACCAAATGTAGGGAAATCTTCGCTTTTTAACTCTTTAGGCAAAAAACAGCAGGCAATAGTATCTAGCCAGCAGGGAACAACACGAGATATCAACCGCGTGACAGTAAAGTATAAGGGCCGAGAGTTAGAGATACTAGATACGGCAGGGCTACGCAAGCCAGGCAAACGTGAGGTGGGCATAGAGAAATTCAGCGCTATTCGCACCTTGGCTGCCATAGAAGAGGCCGATATCTGTGCACTATTAATAGACTCCACTGAGCCGCACAGCAAGCTAGACCAGTCGCTAGCCGGGCAGATAATAGAGACTGGGAAGGGAATAGTAATGGTAGTGACAAAGTCCGACCTACTAGACGAAGCCACACCTACGAATTATTTCGGCGAGGAGAATGTAAAAAATCGCACCGCAGCAGACTTTTTGATAGACAGCCTAGAAAAAGATTTTGACTTTTTGCCGTATGCGCCAGTGCTAATCACCAGCTCGGAGACAGGCGAGAATGTAACGCAGCTTTTTGAGCTGGCGCTAGAAATAGACCAAAATCGTCATCTAGAAATAAAGACATCAGAGCTGAATAAGATACTAAATGAGGCTATAGTGGCACATCCGCCAGCTGGGCTTAAGAATACTCGACCAAAGCCAAAATATATCGTGCAGACAGATACCTGCCCGCCATGGTTTGTGGTGCATGGGCACGAGCTCGGGCTGCTGCACTGGTCGTGGAAGAGATTTCTAGAGAGAAAAATTCGCGAAAAATATCCTTTTATGGGCACCCCGATAATGTTTTCATACCGGAGTGATAAATAGCACAATTTATTATATATTATGTTTCCAAAGATATAGATAAATATTTCGCGCGGGCTATATTATCTACTGTATTTCGGAAGCTACGCTTTGATGTAATCAGAGATTATACATCAAAGCTCCGCCCCTCCGGCGCCCAAATCCGCCTAAAGGCGAATTTGTTCTTAATGTTCCTCAATTACAGTAGATAATATAACCCTGTTTTGTCTCTCTGGCGAGTAGTTTACACATGGTGTATAATATAGATAGGTGGGAGTAGTTTAGATACTCTCATTTTTGTAGGCAGGAGACCTAAGTACTTTTACAAAGGAGGAATCAAAATGACTGACGGTCGGAAATATTATGTAATTGATACGAATATTTTGATCGACTATCCGGACCTCATACCGCGGCTGGACGGCACAGTGGTAGAGCTGGACTCGCCCACGGTTGATCTGACTGGGGCGCACCTGGTGATACCGTCGGTGGTAATCCGCGAACTCTCAAACTTCAAAAAAGAAAGGAGCGACCGAGGAAAAGTAGCCAGGGCGGTACTAAAACGGCTCTGTACACTGCTCAGGACAAGCGAGAAGGTAAATAGAAACGGCAGTTCTCACACTGTATATGCTTCTTCGTATCACCTAAATGCCGCTATTAGGATCGAACAAAGACAACAGCTGCTCTCGGTCTTGCCGATAGCAAAGGATTTTGTCACATCAGAGAATTTGCCTTTTGCTCCGGCTAGCAACGACATGGATGGGCAGATTATACTAGCGGCGTTGGCCGTAGCAAGCAAGCTTGGCAACAAAGACATAGACAAGGGCTTGGAGCAGGTCGCTATTCTATCCAACGATAACGGCCTGGCGATAAGGGCTGCCATCCGCGGTATCTTTACGAGCGGCTATGGCTACAGGTATTCTGAGCCTTATACTGGCAGAAGGGAGGTAGTAGTCCCAAAAGACTTACTCAGCTATTTCATGGCGGCGGGCAGAGTGGAACTGGATGATTGGCGAGAATACATGCCGCATCAGCCCGAGCTTGTCGCGAATGAATTTGTGGTGATGCACCCAAGTGAGCCCTTAAAAGATTACGACCCAGATCGCGATCCGTATTTTTCAAACATCGGCAGGTATGACGTCAAGGAACGAGCCATCGTGCAGCTAAGGCACGTGCGTGAGTTCCCGGTTACACCCAAGAATCCTGGCCAGGCCATCTACGCCGAAGCTTTGGCGGAACCGAGCATTGCGGCTATAGTATGCACCGGCCCAGCAGGATCTGGCAAAACTTACATGGCGACTATCTATGGCTATGAAGCCTGCCGACGCAATGAATATATCGGCGTAACTGTAGTGCCATGCGAAGATCACGGTAATACTGGCGCATTGCCCGGAGACTTGGACGAGAAAATGGACCCAGACGTACGGCCACTCAAAAATGCCCTGAGGGATTATCTTATCAAGACCGACAAGAGTATCCGTAAGGATATGGCTTCTATCGGAAAGGCCAGCAAGACGCGTGACGTGCTAGATGAAGGATATGAGGGTCATTCTGTAAAGAATAGGCTCAGCAGCCAGATAAAGCTAATTTGGTCAAACTGGTTTGCTAGCATCCCGATAGACAAGGCGCGCGGACTGACGTTTTCCTACGAAGTCGCCATCTACGATGAGTTCCAAGACCAAAACGCCATTCAGGCTGACACCCTGATAAAACGTATCGGCGAAGACGGAAAAATGATCTTGACTGGCGATGTAGAGCAAATCCACGTACCGTGGCTGGACCAGACAAACAATGGCCTGATCTACGCTTCGCGGTTGCTCAAAGACAATTCCATGGTAGCCCAAGTGCACTTTACCGAAGAAGAAGTCGTGCGTCACGCTCTGGTAAAAGAGATCACCAAGCGCCAGGCCGCCCAAAAACAACAGTCCCGGGGGTAAACAAGCACCTCGTTTGTCCTATTCCTTTCTTTCCTCTTCTAGCCCCGCTTCGGCGGGGCTAATTTTGTAAAAAGTGTAGTTGTGGGTCCTGACACTCACGCTCTCTCTCGGGGCGCGTCGCTCGCTCCCATCGCCATGGGGCTCGCGCGCTACACCTCAGTTTGCCAACTTCCGGACCCCCTTCGATAGAGCGATGAGTGTCACCCACAACTCGTCGCATACCCAATCAACATAAAATCGAAATTGGGCTTAATGTTCCTCAATTGTGGTAGATAATGTAGCCCAGATTACAGCAAAGCCAGCCCAATACCGATGAATTACATAATAGGGCTAAAATATTGCAAAAATAACTGATTAAATCTAAATTTGGTATAATATAGCTATGAAATTAGTAATAGGGCTGGGGAATCCTGGTAATAGATACAATTTTACCCGGCATAATTCGGGCTTTTTGGCGCTAGATTTTTATTTTAAGCTACATAACCTTACCTGGGGGGCAAAACCGCGCTATGGGGCCCTGTGGGGCCGCAGGGGCGATATTATCTTTGTCAAACCGCAAGATTATTACAATGAGAGTGGGCGCGCCACTCTAGAATTCATGAATTTTTACAAGATACCTACCTCTGATATACTGGTAATATGCGATGATTTTAACCTAGAGTTCGGCAAGCTGCGCTACCGCGCACAGGGGTCGGCAGGAGGGAATAATGGGCTAAAATCCATCATTTCCACCCTCGGTACAGATGAATTCCCGCGGCTGCGCATCGGCACAGGGAATGATACTCTTAGGCGCCAGATGGGGGATATGGATTTTGTGTTATCCAAATTCACTCCAGAGGAAAAGCTACAGCTACCAGAGATATTATCAGAGGTGGCTGGTAGAATAGATGAATATGCGGCAAAGTGACGCAAGTCCTTGCGGGGCCTGACACTCACGTTTTTAATGAAATGCATTATTGCATTGTCCATCATATCTCGGGAGCTGCGCGATGGCATAATGCCGAGCTAGTCAATCAAAATAACCCCTTCCGTCGCTCGGACTTATTTGACTTGTCATTATCGTCTGGACATTATATCATCCGCTGCATTTCGGAAGCTACTCTGAAAGGAGCTCCTACCCCCGTATTTACTTTCAGCGATGAAATACTCGCCAAGATAATTTTTACAACGCTAGGCGGTTTTTCGCCCCGGAACCTTCCGGGCTCTCAAACCGTAGAGATTGTAAAAATTATATGGGAGATTTCACATGCTGTAAGTAAATAGGGAGTAGAAGCTCTAGAGACTGCATCGGATTATAGGGGCAGTGAGTGTTGCCCGCTAGATGTTTCACGCTCTATCGATAGGAGGGTCAGAGGGCCGGGGGGCGGGGCGGGCTATTTTACGAGACAAAGGATGGCAAGGCTGGAAGCAGAAAAAGCTAAACTACTACCTAGCTACGCAACGCAACGAGTTGCCGTAATCCCTACTGCTGAAATCCTGAGGGCGCAGATTGCCGCCTACATAGAAGAACAATTTGAACGAGGAGTCACTAAGGCGCACTACACTAGACAAGTAGAAGCCGCTGTACCCCACCTTGCCGGAGCTACCGTTCCAGTAGCCACCATATACAAAATAGGTAGGAGCGTTCTGGATATTACCGCTAGTGCCAGCAGAAAGGCTCTCTGCACTTACTAGGTTTCGGTAAGACTTATCACCACTGTATGTAGGTAGTCGCCAGCCAGCTGGACAGATGGATTGGTTTACGTCTTGCAGATAGGTAGTATATGAGCTAGAATCATTCATCGCTGTAGCAGCAGTCCAGTTGTAGTAGTTACCTACATGATAGTGAGTACCACCAGACGTAGCAGATGGGTCGGTGACTGTTGCGTTATTTAGATTACCATCCAAGTTTGTATTTAATGTACCATCCCAGTAGAGATCGCCCGGGTTATAGGAGGATGGGGCGGTACTAGAGCTAGTCCAGCTAGAAGTGGTGCTGGTAGATACAGTAGGCGTCCAGGTAGTGCCAATAGTAGAATTAGCTAAGTCTGTATCTGCACTGGTGTAGGTCCTGCCAGCTTCTATGTCTAGGTCTAGGTTTTGAGTCATCCAGATGTTGCCGTCGGCTAGTTTGGTAATCCAGTATTTCTTGCCATCCCTGCTGTCTATCGCCTGCATAGTGTCGCCTGTGTTTACTAATTTCTGTTTTATAGTTGCAGTATCTTGCATATATGGTGGTGGCACTTCTGGCTTTTGGGCAGTAGACGGGTGGACAAGAGTGTATTTGACTTTGCCATTGTATGTACCAGCTGGTTGAGTAGGGGAGATGTAGGCTTGGTAGGTGGTAGAGATGGAAGAGCCAGTAGTAGAGGTGCCTGGGTTGGTAATAGTGTTTAATGTAGCTACTTTTGTGTAATCGTCTGGGACTGTGTGATAGTTATCATAACTATTTTCTATAGTAGCTGCAGTGGTGCCTGGTACTGTGGATAGTTTCATAGACCAATTGGATGTATTACCAGAAGTAGATGTGCCGGTGGAGATATTGTAATCATCTGAGATACTAGACTTTAATGATGTATTGCCATATTCGTCATTGGTATAGCCTATAGCATAGACTGCATAGCCTCCTTGATCATTACAGGTGACATTTAGTGTAGTTTTACCTATATCGGTGCTATTGATGCCATTTGTAATTGTAGCATTGTGCTGACTATCTACATTACCAGAGAAATTACAAGCGGTACCTACAGTGACTGATGCACCTAGACTACTACTGGCAGAGCCGAGATCTTCGTCATCTGCGTGAGCATAATTTAGCTCGGTGGTGTAGACCATAAAGCAGATAGCTGCCAGGGTGTACATGGAGATATTGAATAGCAGCAAAGGGCTAATGCGGGACTGACTAGAGTCAGTAGCCCCAGATGCTTTAATGGTGGTATTTTTTGATGTTTTCTTCATGTAGAAACCTTTCTTATTATTTAATATTATTATTTTGTTATTTCGTTTAGTCTATTCATACCTCATTTGCGGGTCCTGGCACTCACACTCTCTCTCGGGGCGCGTCGCTCGCTCCCGTCGCCACGGGGCTCGCGCGCTACACCTCGGTTTGCCAACCTCCGGACCCCCTTCGATAGAGCGTTGAGTGCCACCCGCAAACTATAACATTACGTGATATCTTATGTTTAATTTAACGTACTATTAGTAATCTATAAATCAGCGGATAAGTGGAATCTGAATGCTTACCCGCTGATGGTAGATTGCTATGGCACAGTCTAAATCGTGAATCACGGTATAGTAACTCACATTGGATACGATTGTAATGTACGCTAAGTTGATTATAGCACATGTATTGCAAAATATGCTTATAAAAAGCATAAAAAATATTAAAAAATACGCGGTCACCCCTGTAAATATAGCAAAATTCTTATGTTTCTACACTTTTTTTCAGAATTGTAAAAAATGTGCTACAATAATGTAGGAAAATAATGAAAATCATAGTTGACACGGCAATAATACTATGATATAATAAGTAAAATTGATATAATTAACAGTAGTAAAATAAGGAAGAATATAAATGAATAAAAATGCGGAAATCCTCAAAAAAGCAATCTCTAGCAGCCTTGACATCATAGAACAAGACCGCGAAAGAGAGATTATCTCACGACGCTTTGGATTGACCGGACACAAAGAAACATTAGAGCAAATCGGCGAGACGCTATCCATCACCAGGGAACGGGTACGTCAGCTAGAAAAAGCCATCCTTATTCGCCTCCAGATCTCCGCAGAGGAAGATGAGATTCCAGAGCTGGCGGCGGCCGACAAAATACTAGTGCGCAATCTTATCGAAACAGGCCGAATAGCCAAGATCTCCGCCCTCGCTGACAAAGTCTATGGGCGCAAGGCCACCCCTTCAGAAAGAGCGGGCATTTATTTTATTGCGACATTTTCAAATAACCTCACCGTGGTAGAAGAAAACGACCGCTACTACGCTGCGGTAGGTGTGGCCGAGTATGGCTCTAGCCTAGATATCCGGGAAAGAGTAGACGAAATAGTAAATGTCATCAAGGCTAATAAAAAGCCTATGACCATAGATGAGCTTGACAGCAAGCTAGATTATGCTCATCCAGACTATATTATAGCCATGGCGTCAATATCCAAGCTGATTTCTACGCTCAACGGAATGTGGGGTCTGGCCAAGTGGCCATCGGTGAACCCTCGCAATATTCGCGATAAAATATTCGTAATACTAGAGAATAAAAAAGAGTCGATGCATTTTAGCGATATCGCCAAAGAAATAGCCGAGTCCAATTTCAAACGCAAAAATGTTACCGTGCAAGCCATCCATAATGAGCTCATCAAAGATGATAGGTTTGTGCTGATAGGCCGCGGCATATACGCGCTGAGCTCGTGGGGCTACAAGAAGGGCACTATATCTGATATTATCAAGTCTATACTGGCAAAGTCCGATAAGCCATTGTCACGCGAGGAGATAGTTAAACAAGTGCTAAAGGTACGCAAGGTAAAAGAGACTACTATACTACTAAATTTGCAAAACAAAACATTGTTTAAGAAAGTCGATAAAAACTCGTATACTTTAGCGTAATGTGATAGAATATAATATATGGAACAAGTCATACATTTTATTTTAATGCCGATAGTCTGGATACCCATAGTAGCAATACTGGTGTTTTTGACCTACCGCAATTATAAAAAATCCAATCAAGCCAAGGTACTAAATGTAGATTCCGTGCTGCTGATGCTAGAAATTCCACGCGCCAACGACAAAAAAGAGCTAGCAGCAGAGCAGCTTTTTGCATCTTTGCATGGTATTTTGCGAGATAAAGGCGAGCTAAAGAATAGCGGTGGTGTGCAAGAGCATTTGTCTTTTGAGATAGTATCTACGGCCGGGCAGATACGGTTTTATGTATGGACGCCAAAGATACTGCAAAGTTTTGTAGAGGGGCAGATATATTCGCAGTACCCTACAGTACAAATCTACAAGATAGACGAAGACTACGTAGACGACCGCACCAAGTACCCGGTGAATTATTCCGCTGAGCTAGCACTAACAGACAACGAGGCTCTACCAATAAAGACTTTTGATAATTTTGAAGTAGACCCGCTGGCAGGTATCACCGGTACACTAGCCAAGCTTAATCCTGACCATTCGGAAGAAATGTGGATTCAGATATTAGCGCGGCCTATCCCAGACGACTGGCACAAAAACACTACCGATAAATGGGTGCGCCAGGTAAAATCCGGCAAGAAATCCCTACTAGCTGGTACCGGTATAGACTGGACCTGGCTGGCTGAGGTGGTGGGGGCATTGTTTCGCCCGCCAGCTGGAGGGACTGGCTCTGATACGGTAGTGGAGCTATCTGAGCGAGACAAGACTCGTATCACTAAGGCTGAAGAAAAAGCCACCAAGCTAGGTTACGACGTAAAAATACGCCTAGTGTATCTCGGGCAAGATCAAGTAGACGCCAAGCTCAATATGCAGGCCCTGGTAGGTACATTCAAACAATATAACTCTACAAATCTAAACGGCTTCAAGCAAATAGGCGGCAGTTTTAACCCATCTGACTTAGACGCCTACAAGCTAAGGCAGTTTTCTGGCCGTGGATTTATACTAAATATTTCCGAGCTAGCTAGCGTGTATCATCTGCCACATACGTCGGTAGAGACACCAAATATCGTGTGGGCCTCATCCAAGACTGCCGAGCCGCCCGCTAAGCTGCCGGTGCTTACGGGTGACCCCACTCACGACGAGCAAATATCGGCATTTGGGCTAACTAATTTCCGTGGGATTAATCATCAGTTTGGCTTGCTACGCCGCGATAGGTCGCGTCATATGTATATAATAGGTCAGACCGGGGCAGGAAAAAGTGGATTGCTGGAGTTACTAGCGCTATCAGATGTGTTTTATAACCAAGGCTACTGTATTATCGACCCGCATGGTGACTTTGCTATAGACAACCTTCGTTTCGTACCGGAATCGCGTATCAAAGACGTGGTGTATTTCAACCCAGCCGATACGGCATTTCCTGTGGCGTTTAACCCGCTAGAGGTGACAGACCCCACCCGTAAGCCTAATATCTGCTCTGAGGTGATAGGCGTACTCAAGCGAATGTTCGGTGACTCGTGGGGGCCTAGGCTAGAGCATATTTTGCGCTATACCTTGCTGGCCCTGCTAGACCGCCCAGAGACCACACTACTTGATATTTCTAGGCTTCTTACCGATAAGGAATTCCGCAAAGAGACTTTGGAGTACTGCAAAGATGTAACAGTGCTACAATTCTGGAAACATGAGTTTGGCCAGTGGAACGACAAGCAAGTAAACGAATCTATCGCGCCGGTACTCAATAAGGTGGGTGCATTTACGGCCAACCCTATTATTCGCAATATCATTGGCCAGTCGAAATCGTCTTTTGACATACGTAAGATTATGGATGAAGGCAAGATATTAGTAGTAAACTTATCCAAAGGCTTGATCGGTGAAGACAACGCAGGAATACTAGGCTCTTTCCTAGTAACCAAAGTGCAGCTAGCCGCGATGTCGCGCTCTGATATACCTCTCATAGAAGACCGGCGACCATTTTATCTATATGTGGACGAGTTTCAGAATTTTGCTACGGATTCATTCTCGGTGATACTATCTGAGGCGCGTAAGTACGGGCTCAACCTCACCGTGGCCAACCAGTACGTAGCCCAAATGACTGACACGGTCCGTGATGCGGTATTTGGTAACGTAGGTACTACGATATCCTTCCGTGTGTCTGCCGACGATGCGCCTATCCTGGCAAAACAATTCGAGCCGACTTTTGAAGAGTCTGACATCATCCAGCTCAACAATCGTAATTTCGTAATCTCTATGATTATAAATGGCGAGAAGGTGCCAGCATTTTCTGCTACTACCCTCTCGATACCAGATACGCCAAAGGATAATTTTGACGCTATTATCGCTCACTCTCGCGAATATTACGCCCGGCCGCGCTTGGAGGTGGAGACCGAAATACGTGAGACTATAGAGCAGTCCGAGAAATACAAAAAAGAACTATCCGACTCCGGCCGCCAAGAGGAGCCCAAGCTAGTAATCAATACCAATGAACAGCCGGTGTTCCGCCCTGTATCTACAGCTAATACTTCTTCGGCACAACGCTCTGCTAAGACAAATAAGCCTACCGCTAAATCCGAACAAAAACCGAACTTAAGATATCCTAATACTCGGGCTGTTTCACCGCAAGAAGATTTTCGTCGTCAGAAGCTAAGCCCCAATGCTGCTGAAGGCAAGGAGCGCTTGGGTCTAAAAGATTTGGCTAAACTAGTAACAGAAAGCCAGGGAAGCAGCGAGAAAAAGCCAGCAGAGAACAATGCTGGGAATACTACGCAGGGCGATAATGGCCCTACGCAGGCGACGACTCCGCCAAGGAAGGGAAAGACCAACAAAAATCGTAAGAATCGCAACAAAAAGGGAAAGAAATCTCCTGGAAAAGATGCAAAGATGAACAATGTTAATGCTGCCAATGTTAATAATAATGCGGCCAAAGATAATTCTGCCGCCCCTGTAAAGCCAGAGGTAGAGTATCAGGAAAAATCCGTAATAGAGATTCGTCCATCTCATAATTCTCTACCCCTATCCACCCCTGTTAAGGATACTGAGAACTACGCCCCAAAGGATAATTCGGTGGATGGGATATTATCTATAAAACACTAGAAAATACTGCGGTAGGGACTATACAATGCAGGAGTTGCATTGTCTACTGCATTTCGGAAGCTTCGCTTTGGTGTAATCGTAGATTATACACCAAAGCTACGCCCCTTCGGCGGAAAGAATTGCCTACGGCAATTTTTCCTTAATGTTCCTCAATCGCAGTAGACAATGCAACTCTAACATATGACGGTGGGCCGCCAGCATATGACATAAAAAAAATACTTTCGATTCTGTATAGTTCTAATGTCGCACAATACAGATTTTGCGACATTGAGGTTTAGGATTTGAGACGGTTAAGTTATCGTCTATTATGGGCAAATTTCTGCTGGCGGGCGGGAATTATGGTAGAAATCGACTTCTAAGCATGGGCGGAATCACTCATCATAGTCTTTCACAAGAGCTTGCAACCGCTAAGGCCTGTATGAGGGTTCTAGGATACATTGGGTTAGCTATAACTATACGTGCGTCTGCGTTGTGTGAGGATATTTTTGGATAGCGTCGCTGGATGATTCGCCGTAATCGAGGAACATTAAGAACAAATTCACCTCTGGTGAATTTGGGCGCCGAAGGGGCGGAGCGATGTGATAAAATCTTTAGATTTCACATCGCGTAGCTTCCGAGATGCGGTGAATCATCTAGCGACGGCGGATTTTTTACGAATTGTGGTGGATTTTGGCGAATTTTATGGATTTTAGGCCTGATTTGGCTAAATTTGGCCAAATTTGCGGATTTTTGTCAATTTGACAATTCCCTTTATCTGTTTCCCTTTTTTATGGTTTTCCCTGTTATTCGCACGAGCCTACACTATCAATCGGTAAAATGCTTTGTATTTTAACCGAACAAATACCGAACAAGAATAGGAAATTATGGAATTGCTCACTACCCGAACAAATACCGAACGCTTCCCTGTTTTATTCCACCTTGATGCCAATATGCTTTTGCGCCAAAGTTTGCGCCATATTTGCGCCAAGAGTTTATGTCTTCCTATCGTAGCGGGCGTGAATGTATGATTATCCTTACATAATTCATTATATCTCGGAAGCTGCGCGATGTGATATCAGAGATATTATCACATCGCTCCGCCCCTCCGGCGGAAAGAATTGCCTTACGGCAATTTTTCCTTAATGTTCCTCAATACTGGCGAATTATACAACAAAGTCAGGCTAGCGGGCATTATTTCCAGTAAGCTTTGTAGGGGATGCGGACGTCGATATATTGAAACTCGCTAGTTCCCTGGTCTGCTAGGTAACGGAGCATTCTATCGGCGTCCTCTACGGATACGGCGGTGGGGCGATCTATGTGCATTTTGATATACCCTGGGTGGCCATCTAGGTAGAAATCTACTTCGCGAATGGCGCCGCTAGGGATTACGGCTTTGACCGGAGTGTAGCCGAGGCTGCGGTAGTCTACCTCTGCCTGGCCGATGTATTCGCTCATGCGGCTAGTGATACCGCTGGTAGCAGTGGCATCTTCGTCTATTACCTCTACAGTAGGAGTATAGGTGATTTCTTCTACAGTGGTAGGCTGTGGCTCGCCATCTTCATAGAAAAATTCAAAATAAACAATTCCGCCGGCTAGGGCCAGTAAGATAAATCCCGCGCTTACTATAGCTACACGCCAGCGTTGGCGGCGCTTGTCTTTTTGGCGGGCAGCAAGGCGCTCGTTGGCTGTCTCGAGCCGCTCTCTTTGCTCGCCAATGGTGCGGCCGGATTTGATAGTAGAGTGCCTGTGCGCGCTACGGCGTGCCAAAGTAGGCGGCGCCGACTCAGCTGGAGCTGGCGTCGCTGCGGGGTCTGATTTTTTCTTGAACAAGCCCACCTCGTGCTCCTTAGGCTTCCTCTAGGATTATTTCAGCAAGACGCTTGGCCGCATCCGACCGAGCTTCTTTGGCGAGACGGTCAGCCATATCGGCACGTAGACGCGGAGATTTAACAAGATGGCGGATTTCTTTGAGTAGTAGCGACGGATCTGCCAGTAAGTCGGCATCTTTGATAACTACGGCCGCATTGATACCAGCTAGCCTTTCGGCATTCTTGACTTGGTGCCCTCCAGGAAGACGCTCGTATGGTACCAGTATGGTAGCTTTGCCCAATGCAGCCATTTCGGCGATGGTCGTGGCGCCGGCGCGGGATACTATCACATCGGCGGCACCCATTAGTTCGTTCATAGTGGTGTTGAACTCCCACATACGGAAATTGGACTCCAGGCTGGCCTTATCCCAGGATTCGTATTTTTTGAGATCTACCATCGACTCGTAATGTTTGCGGCCGGCCACCAGGCCAACGGAGGTGAATTCTAGCAGCTCAGGTAAAATTTGACGAGTGACCTCATTGAGATTGGCTGAGCCCTGAGAGCCACCAGTGACTACTACCAAAGGTTTATCTGCAGCAAAAGAGAAAGCTTTTTTGAGTGCGAGCTGCTTGGTAGGGCTGACATGATGAAATTCTGGCCCTACCGGGATACCAGTCCAGATATAATTGGGGTGCGCGGCTTGCATTTCTTCTGAGATGGGCATACCAAAAGCCACCTTGCGAGCACGGCGCATTAGTAGGCGGTTGGCCAGCCCAGCCACGGTATCCGACTCGTGAATAATGTATGGAATATGGAGAAGTCTAGCCACAAGACCTACAGGAAGGCAGACATAGCCACCTTTCAAGAAAATAACATCTGGGCGAGAAGATTTTCTAATGAGACGGCAAAAAGCAGTAATGATACCGGCAAAAAACCCAAAAAAGCCAAAAATATTGCCAAAAATCAGATCTTTGAGCGTGATATTGAAATAGGTAAAATAATCTTTGAAATGCCAGTCTGCATAGCGATGGAATTTGCCAGCTGGGATACGTCGTACGCGGATGTATTGACCTTTGCGGCGAGAAGATTTGGCTTTTTCGCCCCAAGATACGCCTAGCTCGGTGGTGAGCTTGGTGACGTTTTTGTAATATTTGAAATCTGTCCAAAATTCTATAGCCGCACGCGGCTTTAGCTCTAATATCTCACGAACTACGGCGACTGCTGGAGTGATATGCCCCCTGGAGCCCCCGCCTACTACTAATATTTTCATTTTTTATTACCTCTCTACTAGTATAACACGAAACTTGCAAAACGAGACCAATAGCAAAAGCAATAAATATCATGCTAGTGCCACCGTAAGACAGTAGCGGCAGAGTAATACCGGTCACGGGCACCAGGCTTGTCATAGCCATAATATTAACTACTACTTGAGCCAACATCCAAGAAAACACCCCCACTACCAGAATACGGTCGTTAGGGTCGGCGGTACTGTCGGCGACTTTAAGCATCCGGAGCAACATAACTCCAAATACGGCTATCACTAGAAACAGCCCGACAAAGCCAAAAGTCTCACCCATAATAGCGAATACCGAATCGTTGATGGACTCTGGTAAATACCCCGTAGCCTGGACGGAATTGCCCACTCCTACGCCAAACATACCGCCAGTGCCGATGGCTAGCATGGCGTTTTCAATATGATAAGTAGAGTCTGTACTTTCGCCGCCGGTAAGAGTGGTAAGCCAGGCCGTAACACGCTCCATACGATGCGCAGAGGTGGCCACCGCGCCTACAGCCACGGCTAAGACTAGCGCCAACATAATAAGATATTGCCTAGCTGGCACGCCAGAGACAAGAAGTGTGCCAAAAATAATAGCAATGAGCGCCACGCCCGTACCTAAGTCACCCTGGGCGATAACTACCAAAAACAGCGAGAGGCCGCAGACAATAAGCAGTGGCAGCCAAAACTCTTGCCAGCGCCCCACGACACCTTCTTCCCTCTTGCGAGCAAGAAAATCTGCCAGATATATCACCATGGCGAGCTTCAAAAACTCTGCCGGCTGAAAACTAAGGCCGCCGAAGTTAAACCATCTGCATTCGCCAAGCTCGCATTTGACCATGGATGAATGAGCCATAGCCAATATCCACAGGAGACCAGACAAGATGAGCGCGATAATCATTAGAGGTTTGGCGAATTTCTTGATATATTTGTACGGAATCCATTTGAATGCAGCAAAAAACGCCAGTAGTGACAGCCCGACAGAACGTAGCTGGCCTACGAAAAAGAAATTGGAGTCGTAATCAGTACCGTAAGTATTATTCAGAACATTAGCACGCATTGGGCCGATAGCATAGATGACGATAAGTCCTAGTGCCATCAGACCTAGCGCGGAAAATAATATTACTAGGTCGGACTTATGCTTGCGTATGATAGGCATTAGATGGCGCCTCCAGTGGCGGCGATAAATACACCTACGATAGCGCAAACTCCAGCTATAATCCAAAATCTCATCACTATCTTGGCTTCACCCCAGCCCTTGGCTTCCAGATGATGATGTAGCGGAGCAGAGATAAAGATTTTACGGTGGAAGAACTTTTTCGAGGCGAGCTGGATTAAACTAGAGCTAGTTTCTATTACGAAAGGTAAGCCGATGATAGGCAGCAGCAAGAATGAATTTGTCATCATGGCCACTACGCCAAGCCCGGCACCAAGTGCAAAAGATCCAGTGTCGCCCATCATAAATCTAGCCGGTGGTACATTAAACCAAATATAGCTAAGTAGCCAGCCTATAACCGTAAGACAAAATCCAAACAACATAATATTCCCCTGGAACAAAGCAATCACACCGAAAGCTGCATAGGCAAGCATGGCGAGGCCACCAGAAAGCCCGTCTAGGCCGTCGGTAATATTGACGGCATTAGAGGTGGCTACTACAGCAAAAGCAAATATCAGCATTACAATAAATGCGCCTATTTCAAAATTACCCACGAATGGCACCAAGATGGTGGTCCAGCCGAGCTTGTAAGCGAAAAACCAGCCTAGCGCTAACCCTACTGCAGAGATAAGGAAGAATTTGACTGGGCCGCGCAAACCCGCCGCGCCTTGACCGGAGCCAAAAATATTGATAGTATCGTCTATAATGCCCACGGCGGCGCCGCCAAGAAAGCCGGCTAACGGTAGCCAAGTTTGTCCACGGTCTAGGTTGAATATCCAGGTGACGATGGTTACGGCTAGCACACCTATTAGCCCAGCCATGGTTGGGAATACACGCTTGAACTTATGTGCATGAAGCTTGGTCATAACTGGGAGAGCCTGACCGTCTACCGTGGTCTGTTTTTGTTTTTTCCAAAATTTATATTTATACGCAAAGTGTGTATAAATAGGCGTAAAAAGCATAGAAAATGAAAAGCCGGCCAGTGCTAAGAGTAGTCCGTAAAATACTTCATCATTGATGTGTTCCATATATATCTATTATACTCCAGGTTTTATTTTTAGATAGTTTATTACGTAATTTGATATAGAATCAAAGAGGCCGCCAGCGTTGGTAGTGCCGTCCAAATGCTGCCCCTCTGCCCATATTTTAACCATTATCGTGTATTTTGGCAACTCCCCTTCTGGCCCGACAAAGCCAATATAGGTACCGACAGTCTCGCTCATTGTGTCGTCATAGGCACCGTCCTTGATGACCTGCGCGGTGCCAGATTTACCGCCGATAGCGTAGCCAGACGGATCTATACCATTGTTTCTTTTGGAGGTGCGGTTGTAGATAAGAAGGTCGCGCATTGTCGCACTGGTGTCGTCAGACAGAATCTTGTCTTCTATTGCATCTGTATGTGTAGACGGAGCAAGCTTATCATTTGTCAAAGTACCTTTGACAATTGTAGGGGTACGATAGATACCACCGTTGATGACTGCAGAGAAGGCGGTGGTCACTTGGAGCATGGTTAGATTTAGATTCTGCCCAAAGGTGATATTGGCATAGACAGAGTCGCGGCCTGGACCTTCGTTGGGATCTGGGACGAAACCTATCTCCTCCATAATTTCAATACCAGTAGGCTGCCCAAGCCGGAATTTATTGTAGTAGTAATCGTATAGCTTTTCCCTGCCCGACTGAGTGATAGAGCTAGGGTCGCCACCCAAAAGCTTCAGAGCATAGATTGAGCCAGTATTTAGCGACCAATTAAGGGCAGTGCGCATATTGATAGTGCCATAGAGAGAATCACGCTGCTCGGCGTTGTTGATTTTCCAGCCGTCTATTGTTTCGTAGCCTTGATTGAAATAAGTGGTATCTGGGGTCATTAATCCTTCATTGATGGCAGCTGAAAAAGCGAAATTTTTACAGACGGAAGCTGGCTCAAATGGCACATCGGTAACGTAATTCATATAGGCCGAGGCGTCGGTGACGTCGCCATAATTACTGGGGTCGTAAGTAGGTACATTGACCATAGCGAGGACTTCACCTGTGTTGGAGTCCATCACTAGCGCAGCGGCATTGGTGGCTATAGTAGAAGATACCGTATCAGTGGCAACCTCTTCGAGGCCCAGCTGCAAGCCTCTATCCACAGTTAGTACCACGTTTTGGCCGTCTTCGGCGGGGATTTTGGTATTGTCACTACCGATAGAAAGTGCCACTTTGTTAACATCTGCTGTGGCTTTGAGCAGACCATCTTTACCAGATAGGGTGCTATTGAGTGACCCCTCTACGCCATATTGGCCTAAGCCGTCAGAGTTGACAAAACCAAGCAGTCCAGAAGCCATCTCGCCTTCGGGATACACACGCTGGTTGTTGGGCTGAAACCACACGGCGGATAAGTTTTCTTCGGCTATTTTGTCGGCTGCTGTGCGAGGGATATTTTTGGCAACAATAGAATACCTCAGGCCCTCGGTGCTATACACCTCGTCCAAATCTACTGCAATGTGGTCACTGGCATAGGCAGCAAGAGCACGAGCAATTTCCTCTTTGTCTGTCACGGAAGGATCTATAATGACGTTATAAGTGGTCTGATTGAGGGCCACCGGCACTGGTTCGCCATCATCCATCATATATATTTCACCACGCTTGGCTACGATGGTCTCGAGGAGAGTATGCTCTTCATCGGCTTTGGCCACCCAGGTATCGTGCTCGATAATCTGAATAAAAAATAGCCGCACCAAAATAATAGCCA
>JAFOJM010000045.1 GCA_017420185.1 Candidatus Saccharimonadota bacterium
GCGGAAAAAAGAATCCTTAGACTAAGAGAGCTGATAAATGAGTATAGGTATCATTATCATGTGCTTGACGAGTCTATCATGAGTGAGGCAGCGGCAGATTCGCTAAAGCACGAATTAGCACAACTAGAAGCTGAATATCCGGAGCTAGTGACGCCGGATTCGCCGACACAAAGGGTGGCGGGAAAACCTTTGGATAAATTTGTGAAAGTTGCACACGAGAAACGAATGATAAGCTTGGCGGACGTGTTTTCGGAAGAGGAGGTGAAAGATTGGATAGTGCGAAATGAAAAGCTGATTCCTGGTGGCAAGATAAAAGAGTTTTTCACCGATATAAAGATGGATGGATTGGCGTGCGCGCTGAAATATCGTAACGGGGTATTTTATCAGGCGGTAACGCGTGGAGATGGTATGGTGGGGGAAGATGTAACACAAAATGTAAGGACGATACAGAATATACCATTGAGCGTGAAATTGCCAGAGTGGTGCCCGGCGGCTACTGAGATAGAAGTGCGTGGAGAAATAGTAATATTTAAAAAAGATTTTGAAAGAATAAATGAAATACAGCGAAAAAATGGTGAGCCAGAATATGCCAATCCACGCAATTTGGCGGCTGGGTCTATACGGCAGTTGGACCCGAAGATTGCTGCAAGTAGACCGCTGAGGTTTGTGGCGTATGATTTGGTTGCGCCAAATTTGGCCACTTGGCATGATGCATACGTGGTACTAAAAGCGATGAAATTTCAGACTTCTGGTGAAGATAAGGTGTTTCAGGCTGATGAGCAGAAGGAACTGTTTGAATATATTGGAAAGCTGGATGAATACAGAAAGGAACTGGCGTTTAATACTGATGGGATGGTAATAAAAATAAATGACCGTACAGTATATGACAAGTTGGGAATAGTAGGTAAGACTCCGCGAGGCGCGGTGGCGTATAAATTTCCGGCGGAAGAGTCTACTACTAGGGTGCGTGATATAGTGATATCTATAGGACGAACAGGTGCGGCTACGCCGGTGGCAATATTGGACCCGGTGGAAGTAGCTGGTAGTACAGTGAGACACGCGTCGCTACACAACGCAGACGAAATAGCGCGACTAGATGTGCGAATAGGGGACACGGTGGTAGTGTATAAGGCGGGAGATATAATTCCACAGATAAAGGAGGTATTGTTAACTTTGAGGCCAGAAGGTACTGTAGTATTTGACTACGAGCAGGCACTAAAACGACAATATCCGGAGCTAGAATTTGAACGGCCAGCGGGAGAAGTGGTGTATCGCGTGAAGGGGGAGAGCTCTGACTATATATTGAAGCGAGCAGTAGAATATTATGCGTCGAAACCGGCGTTAAATATAGAAGGATTAGGCGAGAAAAATGTAGCAGCACTAGTGGACGTTGGGATGGTGAAATCTATTGCGGACCTATACAAACTAAAAGTAGAAGAGGTGGCAAGATTAGAAAGATTTGGCGAACTATCGGCGCGAAATTTGGTAATGGCGATAGCTGAAAGTAAGACACCGAGACTGAATAAGTTTATTACGGCGTTGGGAATACGACACGTAGGGGCCCAAACGGCGACAAGTCTAGCGAGAGAGTTTCGTACACTCGAGAGACTAGAAGCTGCCGCAAAAGATGAACTGTTGGCGATATCAGATATAGGTGAGGTGGTAGCGGAGGCGATATTGGCGTATTTTAATGATGAGGAAAATATTAGAATGTTGGATGAAATGCGGGAACTGGGTGTGGCGCCGGTAGCGGAAAGTGCGAATAGATTGCCGCTAACGGGAAAATCGTATATAGTAACTGGCACTTTGGCTAGTATGGGGCGAGAAGAGGCGGAAGATAAGCTGCGTGCGCTGGGAGCGACGGTGACGTCTAGTGTGACAAAAAATACTACTGCGCTAATAATAGGTGAAAAGCCTGGAAAATCTAAGCTAGACAAAGCTGATAAACTAGGGATATCGAGGCTGGCTGAAGCGGAATTCTTGAAGCTGATTAGAGTTGATTGAGGTTTATTTCTGGGAAGTGGGAGCGGATGTGGGCGGCGTAGCCGGCATCGATATTGTGCCAGGCGGTGCGCATACGCTCTATTTCGGGGGAATTGTCAAACTGGCCTAAAAAGGCTTGCTCGAATTCGGCTGGAGCAGGGCGAGATACGATACGGGCGACGTCCATGTGGGGATTGCCAGTACCGGCAAAGCAAAAATCTATTACGCCAATAACTTTGTCTTGATCGTCCAATAAGATATTACCGAGATTAAGATCGCCATGGACAAGCTGGTGGCCATCGGTAGATTTGATATAGTTGTGGTCGGCATCGATATGATGATCGTAGTGTTCATAATCTAGCTCATGAAGAAAGTCTGAAAGCGGGTAGATGACTTCGGCTGGAGCATTGCTAAGATCTATGCTGGAGAGCTCTTTGATGAATTTGCCGATATCGTAGGCAGCACCAGTGAGGGCGGTGTGAGACAAATGGTAGATGCGATCGCCTAGGGTGTAGCCTTCGATCTTGCGATGGACTGAGAATGGGCGATGCTTGCTGTCGTAGTGAAGCTCCATCTGGGGAGTGTAGAAACTGGTCTTACCGTCGACAAAGTTGCACACAGCGGCGTCTTTGACTATCATTTTGGACCAGAAAGGGTTGCGTGGAAAACGGAAGAAATATGTACCGTCGGAAGTAGTAACTTCGATAACAATATTGGTCCAGCCAGTAAGGATATGCTGGGTGTGCTGGATAGTCTTGTCTGGAAAAGTTTCGGTGATTATCTGATCTAATGGGTCTTTGGTAGTGAAAAAAATTGCCATAGAGTTATTATAACATACTTATACTGTAGGTTGTGTTACATTATCTACTGTATTTCGGAAGCCACGTTAGGGGCAAAGTAATTTTACCACATCACTCCGCCCTTCCGGCGACCAAACTCGCTAAAGTCAAGTTTGGTCTTAATGTTCCTCAATTGTAGTAGACAATATAACTTTGCTACGTTATTTCATAAAAACTAAACTTACAATTAGGTCTATGCTATACTTAAGATATGGACAATGTAAAAATATTAGCAATAGTGGGAATGAGCGGAAGTGGTAAGTCTGTAGTGGTGGATTATTTGACTGAGAAGGGATATCCAAAAGTGTATTTTGGTGGGATGATATATAAAGAAATGGAGAAGCGTGGAATAGCGCGGACGGAAGATGGGGAAAGTGAAAAAGAATTCCGCGAAATGATACGAGCTACCGAGGGTAAGGACTGGGTAGTAAAACAAGTAATAAAAGAAGTAAACGACCTGATAGCTGCAGGACAAAAGCGAATAATATTAGACGGGGTGTACTCGTGGACGGAATATAGAATATTGAAGCACGAATTTCCGAAGAATTTGAACGTGATGGCAGTGGTAGTAGACAGGAAGCTAAGATATAAGAGGGTGGCGCATCGGCCAGGAAGGGCTTTTGATGCTACAGCAATACGAGAGAGAGATAGGTCTGAAATAGAAAATTTGGAAAAAGGTGGCCCGATAGCGGCGGCGGACTATTATGCTCTAAATAATGGTACGGTTGATGAAATGAAAGCCAGGGTGGACGAGGTATTGAAGGAAATAGGGTTTTAATATGAAAAGATTAGTGCTAATAGACGGAAAGTCGGTATTTTATCGGGGATACTATGCTATGGGGGCACTAAGTCTTGCAAATGGTACGCCTACAGGGGGAGTATATGGATTTGCTGCGATAGCAATGGAAATAGTAGGCAAGCTGAATCCCACTAAAGTGGTGGTAGCGTGGGATTCTAAGACTTCAGTAAGTAAGCGGCGGGCAATATATGCTGAATACAAGGCTGGACGAGTGAAGCCGGGGGATGATTTTTATACGCAGATACCGTTGCTAAAAGAGTTGACCGTGGCGCTAGGGTGGAATTTTGTAGAGGTGGAAAACTATGAAGCGGATGACATAATAGGAACATTGAGTCTGCAGGCGGATGAGACTATGGATGCTGAAGGAAAATGTGAGTACGAGACGTATATCATATCGTCGGATCTGGATATGCTACAAATAGTGGATGACAATACGCATATGTGGCGAATACTGAAGGGATTTACGAATATAGAGAAAATAGATGTGGCGGAAATAGAAGCTAAGTATGGCATAAAAAAATCGCAGTTTTTGGATTTGAAAGCATTAAAAGGGGATGCGTCTGATAATATTCCAGGCGTGCCGGGCATAGGCGAGAAGACTGCGGCAAAGCTATTAAATGAATATGGGACACTAGATGGAATATATAATAATATTGAGGA
>JAFOJM010000046.1 GCA_017420185.1 Candidatus Saccharimonadota bacterium
AATCTGTCTGCAGCTAAGGAGCTATTGATTTCCATACTTGGTGACGGAGAGACTATTACTGCGCCGCGCGAGACTATTGTGTCGGCGCCAGAAGGCAAGATTATTGAAGGAATATTTGATGGACAAATAATGATAGGTCCAGACGGGAAGAACTATCCTGTGCCAGCAAACTACGCCTCTAAGTCGAAGCTCGTCGAGGGCGATATTATGAAGCTTACTATTACAGAAGATGGCAAGTTCCTATACAAGCAAATTGGCCCAGTAGAGCGAAGGACGGTGATAGGTACATTGGTACACCATGATGACAAGTATTTTGTGGAAGTAGCTGGTAAAGAATATCAGATACTATATGCTTCTGTGACTTTTTTCCACTTGCGTGATGGGTCTCAAGTGTCTGTAGTGATACCGGCGAACAACGACGAGGCTACTTGGGCCGCCGTCGAAGCCGCCCTATAAATTCTTATTAAAATTCGCTATCTTGGCATTTTTCCACACTTGCTCTATGTATAATAGCGCAGCGTGTGGAGAAAATACCAATCTAGCGGATTTTATTTAAGAATTCGATCCAATAGTGCTTCGCACAAAGAAAACCACCAATCTGGCAGATTTTGTTTCTCGCTCTATTAGAAATAGTATCTCTCATAAAGTATCTGTCAAATAGGTGATATAATTGACATATGAAGGCGTTGTATCGAAAGTATCGGCCGTGTAAGCTAGCTGATGTGGTGGGGCAGGAGCAGGTGACAGACATACTGGCTAATTCTTTGAAGCAGGGCAAGGTGTCACACGCGTACCTTTTTATAGGCCCACGTGGTACAGGGAAGACGTCAGTCGCCAGGATATTTGCGCACGAAGTAAATGGATTTAAATATGAGCTAGAAGACGACTATGTAGATATAGTGGAAATAGACGGAGCAAGTAACCGCGGCATAGACAATATTCGCGAGCTTCGTGAAAAAGCGGCCATAGCACCTACAAGTGGTAAATACAAAGTATATATCATAGATGAAGTGCATATGCTCACGAAGGAAGCTTTTAATGCACTGCTGAAGACACTAGAAGAGCCACCCGCGCATGTAATATTTATAATGGCCACCACTGACGCATACAAAGTACCGATTACCATCACATCACGTGCGCAGACGTATACTTTTAAGCTGGCGGATAGTAAAGTAATGCTGAATCATATTAAGACTATCGCCGAAAAGGAAAAAATTAAAATCACTGACGATGCGCTCGAAGTAGTCGTTAAGCGTGGCGGCGGATCTTTTCGCGATACATTGTCGCTATTAGACCAGATATCTACATTGTCTGACGATACGATTACTAAAGATTTGGTCGTGAGGGCAATGGGGCTGCCAGAGAGTGAAAAGATTACCGAGCTTTTGGCGGAATATTCTAGTAGTGATGTTGTAAAAATTACAACACTTATAAAAGACTTACTATCGTCTGGAGTGAAGCCGGAGACGTTGGCGGAGGAGATGATAACGCAGATACTCGCCAATCCGCGCCAAGAGCTGCTGCCATTACTGGCTAAGCTACCAGACGTGAAAGCTCCATTCCCAGAGGCTAAGTTAGTAGTGGCCTTGGCTAGTCTTCCCGAAAAAGCACCACGGGCCGAGAGGGTCCTGGCGTCACCATCCCACCCGGAGGCGTGTCGCTCGCCCCAGTCACCACGGGGCTCGCGCGCCGCATCTCGGTTTGTCAGCCTCCGGACTCCCCTTCGTCAGGATAATGACGCCACCCTCTCTTTAAATAATTCTGCCAAAGAAGCGGTGGAGACCGAGCTAAATAATGATATATATATCAACAATGATAAAGGACTCAGTACAGATTTTGACTGGAATGCTTTTACTGAAAAGGTACAATCGCTAAATGATGCGGTATATTCCCAGCTAATGAAAACTCTGCATGAAGTGAGTGGAGGTACTTTACATATATATCCTGAGCGAAAAATAGTAAAGACTATTCTGTCGAGAGAGAATAATAAGCGTATCTTGGTGGATGCTGCGGGCGGTATACATATAGAAATACATGAATTCGGCGAGAAGCCGGCTAATGCCAAAAAAGATGAGATTTTGAGCAAAATATCTGATATAATGGGGGGTGAGGTACAAAATGACAGAGGAGGTAACCCATTCGAAGAATGATGGTGGTCGCGTACCACCACAAGATATTGTAGCCGAGAAGTCTTTGCTCGGCGCGCTAATGATATCTAATGATGTATTGCCGGACGTGCTTACTATTTTGCGGCCGAGGGATTTTTACGAGAAGAGACATCAAGAGATATTCCAGTCTATGCTGGAGCTATACGACCGTCATCAGCCGGTAGATTTACTCACGCTTACAGCTGAGCTCAAGAAGAAAAAACAGCTCAAGGACATAGGCGGAGCGTCGTATCTTGCCGAGCTATCTAATTTCGTACCAGCTGCTGCGCATGCCAAGGCTTATGCAGAGATTATCGAGAAAGCTTCAATACGGCGTAGACTAATAAAAGCCGGTACCGAAATAGCCAACAAAGCCTACGAAGACGACGCTGTAGCGGATACATTGATAGGAGACGCAGAGCGCGAACTATTTGAAGTGTCCGACAAAATCATCAAGAGTGACTATGTACCGATGGAAGAGCTCCTAGCTGACGCATTTGACCGCATAGAGCAGCTACACAAGAACAAAGGTGCACTGCGTGGGCTCAAGACTGGATTTCGTGACCTAGACAAGAAAACCGCGGGCTTTCAAAAAGGTGACCTAGTAATAATAGGCGCTCGCCCGGCCATGGGTAAGACTACTTTTGCACAAAATCTAGCATACAATATAGCCAGCATCAATAAAAAAGGCGTGCTATTTTTCTCTATGGAGATGGCGGCAAACGAAATAATAGACCGGATGATATCTGATGTATCCGGCATAGACAACTGGAAGATGCGCACTGGCAACCTCACCGATGAAGAATTTGCCAAAATAGGCGATGCTTTAGGCGAGATGGATGAGATACCTATATACATAGACGACACCAGCTCGATGACTATAGTGGAGCTGCGTAACAAAGCCCGCCGTGCTATGCACGATCGTAATATTGGCATAGTGATAGTGGATTATTTGCAGCTAATTACCGGCTCAGATCGTTACAAGGGTAACCGTGTACAGGAGGTGACAGAAATCTCGCGTGGACTAAAGATATTAGCACGTGAGCTAGAAATACCCGTAATAGCTCTGGCGCAGCTCTCGCGTAATGTAACTGGGCGCGAAGATCCGCGGCCAGTGCTTAGCGACCTTCGTGAGTCTGGATCTATCGAGCAGGATGCCGACCTCGTGATGTTCCTGCATCGGCCGGACTACTACAAGCAAAATGATGATAATTACGAAGAGACGCACATCACTGAGCTACTGGTGGCCAAGCATCGTCATGGTGCCGTAGGTAAGATAGAGCTGTACTTCCATCCAGAGTTACTGCGCTTTATGTCGCTGGATAAGACTAGGGAATAGGCTGGCCTATTTTCCAAAATTACGGTTTTGGCAATTTTGGAAAATAGGGAATTGTGGGCTACCACTGTTAGTAGAAAAGTAACAGGACAAAATTACGGGCGCGGAGGCGCCCGTAATAGGTGGTGCTGCGTACTGCACTTAGATTTTAATCTTGGCGGATTATTCAGCTAGGCAGCGAACAGAATACCCGACGTCCCTATTTTTGTCACTAGCTGGATAGACGTTACCTGAACTGAAGCTCAATGGGTATGCGTAGCTACTACCGTAGACCGTACTAGACCAATAGTAACCGTAGTTACCGGTGTCGTACAGCCAACCAATGCTGACGCGGCCAGACCGAGCTAACCACAAAGGCGCAGTGCGGATTTTGTTAAACCCGCCGTCTTGGTAGTTGTAGAATGGGCAGGGCCCACCACAATAAGTTGGTCGTTCACCAGCAATACCGTCTTGGCTGGTAATTAGAGCGTCAAATTCGTTATCCTCAAATAGATCACCGCTGTTTTGTGGACCATTTGGCAACTTCCATCCAGCTGGGCAGATAGAATCTTCAGCATCGCTAAATCGCTCTGTCATACTAGAAGTATCATTACTCGCCACCGCAGCAGACCAGTTGTAGTAGTTACCAGCGTGGTTCTTAGCAGAGCAATCTGGATGGGCAGCCTGACAATCTGCTAGTGAAGTATACTGCGTATCATCACTATTGGTACCGGAACTGTAGTAATATATATCACCCGGATCAGCAGAGTATGGCACATTGTAATCATTCTGCCAGCCATCTACTGTAGTATCAGTAAAGCTAATTGTATTCCTCATTGGTGTCCAGTCGGAAGAGATATTCGTATTCCCTGGAGTAAGAGCTGTCTGGCTGTTTAGGTCTAGGTCTAGGTTTTGTGTCATCCAACAGTTACCATCAGCTAGCTTTGCTATCTCGTAGGTCTTGTTATCTCTAGTATCTGTAAGTGTAGCTGTAGGTACTATTAATTCTGTACTACTTGGAGTATATACGGATTCACATATATCACTTGTCATTTGTTGCATAGATGTAAGAGTAGATGGGAAACCATTGAAGCCTTCTATAGTATAAGTGATTTCACCACTATATACACCAAATGGCATATCTTTGTCTGCTTTCATAGTGTAGTAGACAGTGAATTCTTCATCTTCTACCGCTTCTAGGCTTTGCTGTGCCATTAGTGGATTATTTACTAGTGGCATAGCAGCGTAATCTGCTTCACCATCAAAGTTGTATCCCCACGAATTGTTGTCTAGTCCTGCATGGGAAGTAGGAGCAAAGTAATATTCACTAGTCTCATCGCCATTTAGGTAAAGACTAGCGTCATCTCCTGCCATAGACATGAAAATCTTATAGCCAAATGATGTGTCTGTAGTAGCATAGGATATGTTCTTAGTAGTAGCTACTATGGTAACATCATCATATCTATTGGCTACTATTTGTATTTTATCTACCGTATCTAGATAGGTAGGTTCTGTACTATCTGTTCCTTCTGCAGCATTGGTAGTAAGTGGTTGTACTACTACTGTGGTAGCTAATTGACCTAGCAAGACAGTGATAGCTAGTACTGCTATGGTGCTAGTAGCTATAGCTGCACGTTTTTCTTGGCGGGTCATAACAGAGTTACTTGTCTTACGTTTATAGTATCTACGTACTACTACTGCTATGGCTGCTACTATTGCTAGTATGAGTATAGCTACAGAAGCTATAGTTACACTAGCCGCAGATGAGCTAGCAAAGTTAGTATTGTTATTACCAACACTAGTCTCTGTACCATCGCCAGTCTTTGGTGCTGAGGCATTGGTGTTGTCTGTTGTTCCTGTACCAGATTCACCCGGAGTTACCGGATTATCTTCTGGTGTAGGAACTATAGGATCGCTCGGATCCTGTAAAACTACTTCTATGGGTATTGTTTTTTCCATGGTAGTTGTTTCCTTTCTGGGCTGAGCCCAATTAAATTAATATTAGTTATTTAAGATACTTGGTGCTATAAAAATGGCACCGTCAGGTGCAAACTCCATAAAATCACAACTTGCATCGCGAATGGATCCTCACGGCGCCATTTTAACCGCGATGCGAAAATGTACGAAAATATGTTGTGATGTTAATGAAGTTTGCATTACCATTTTAGCATAGTATTTATGGTTTGTACATATATATTGAAATGAATTTTGTGGCGTTGTTGCACAATTCACCGTATTTCGGAAGCTGTGCTTTGGCGTAATCAAAGATTGTACACCAAAGCTCCGCCCCTCTGGCGGAAAGAATTGCCTATGGCAATTTTTCCTTAATGTTCCTCAATACTGGCGAATTATACAACAACGCCCAAAATAATTATGTTTTCCAAGTATTTTACAAATATGTTATAATACTTATGTGAAGAAAATTATTATTTCTAAACTTTTCTTGTACCGATACAGGTTCGTAACCGGATACGTAGTGCTGGGTGTGGCATTTATGGCTTTGCTTTTTACGCTGCCGCTATTTGCGCAAAATGGACTAAGCGAGGCTGAAATGAGCTCCGCTACTAGCTCGTATTCGCTTGGCAAAGACGGTCTACCAAATGGCGACTTGGTAGATGCACCGTATCGGCTGCTACAAAAGCTATCTATTACGGTGTTCGGATTATCTGTATATTCGATAAAATTGCCTAGCATCATTATAGGCTTAATATTAGGACTATTACTAATACTACTGCTAAACCGGTGGTTTAAAAGTAATGTATCACTACTAGCATCTTGTTTGATAATAATGTCTACGCCATTTCTGTTCTTAGCGGGGAACGGCACACCTCTAATAATGCTGGTATTTTGGCCGACACTACTACTATGGATAGGGTCAAAGATTCAAGGTGAGAAGAGGCCCAAGCCTATGTATTGTTTTATGTTTGCCATAGCTATGCTAGGCTCGATATTTACACCATATATGATATATTTTGCGGTATTTTGCGTCCTATTTGTATTGGCTCAGCCACATCTTCGGTTTATAGTGAAGAGGTTGCCAAAGTTACCACTTGTGATGATAGGAATAATAGTAGTGGCAGGGTTCGCCGCGCTAGGCATTAGTATATACAATCATCCTGAGGCTGTATCCGAGCTACTGCTAGGGGTAGGGTTCCGAGCTGAAAATTTTTGGGGAAATATAGCGGCTGGGCTAGCGCCGGTATTTTCGTGGCATCACAATTTAGAAAGCGTATTCCTGGCGCCACTAGTAAGCCTGCCTACTTTTGCGCTGGCACTGATAGGGCTGTTTTCTACTACTAAGGGATTCTTTGCGTCGCGAAATTCTATTGCGTCTATATTGATAGTGTTTTGCCTGATAATCACAGGATTCCAACCACAAGCGGTGGTATTTGCGATACTACCATTTGCCATACTGGTTGCACACGGAATAAAGTATCTACTAGAGAAATGGTACGGGCTGTTTCCGGAGAATCCATACGCGCGTGTATCGGCACTGATACCGCTAACTGTACTGTTTGGCTTTATGATTATTCCTGGCCTTCTTCAGTACGTATATGGGTATAGATACAATCCTAATATAGCAAATGAATTTAGTGATAACCTGGCGGTAATACAGGCCAACCTGTCGGACGAGCAGTTACTAGTAAAAGACAACTACGAGTTTTATAAAATACTCAGTGCCAAGAGCGATATAAGAGTAGTAGACAATGTGGAAGATAAAGGCAAAGTAGCGGTACTAGGTAGATGGGACGACCGACCAGAAGGATACGAGCTTTCACGAATAATTACATCGCCAATGCGGAATAATTCTGATATAATATATGTATATAGATATATATTAACAGAAGGAGAATAATATGGGTCAAACAATGGACCAAATGAAATTACTGAACCAGCTACGCAAGGCGCAAAAAGAGCTCAAAAATGAAATCGTAGAGGTGGAAGCCGGTGACGGCGCCGTAGTCGTACAAATCAACGGCGAACTAAAGGTGAAGAAAGTAAAGATAGATCCAGATAAAATAGATTTGGATGATATCCATGAGCTAGAGCGCTGGATAGAAAATTGCATGCGTGACGGCTTTGTCAAGGCGCAAGAAATAGCCACTGATAAAATGAAGCCGCTAATGGGCGGGCTCGGAAATCTTGGCATCGGAATGTAATGTTGCCGCGAGCATTAGAAAATGTAATAGAGGCGCTGGGGATGCTGCCTGGGGTAGGACCAAAGACAGCCGAAAGGTATGCGTACTATTTGTTTCGCTCCAATTCAAAGGTGGCAGACAATATAGCCGATGCGCTAGCCAGCTTGCATGACGGCGTTAAATCTTGTCCGGTGACTTTTGCACTTATAGACGCTAGCGAAGATTACTCGCCACTATATACAGACCCGGCACGCGACAAGGCCACCATACTTGTAGTAGAAGAGCCGCTTGATATCTATGCCATAGAACAAACGCATAGTTTTAAGGGTACATATCATGTACTGGGTGGGGCCATATCGCCAATAGACGGCATTACGCCAGACCAGTTACATATCCGCGAGCTAATAGACCGAGTAGACAAAGACACCGTCAAGGAAGTAATCATAGCCACCAATCCATCGGTAGAGGGCGAGTCTACAGCTCTGCTGCTAGACAAAATGCTGCACGAGCAATACCCGGAGCTAAAAATCACTCGCTTGGCACGTGGGTTGCCGCTAGGCGTAGATTTATCATACGCAGACCAAATCACCTTAAGTGCGGCACTAGAAAATAGAACAAAGATTTGAGACCTTAAGCGCATCTTAGACTTTTTGCATGAAATCTAGTCACGCCTCTATTGGGCACGCTCCACAAGCGCTTGCCCAAGCTTATAGTTTAATAGAAGTTGCGACCAGATTCCTGATGAATGGTGTAACGACGTCTAATAGTTTTCTAGGGCTTTGAAATCTACCTTGGCGAGCTTAGTCTTGGGAAGAGCATCTATGAAGCGGATCTCACGAGGTATTTCGTACTTAGCTAGATACTGCCGGTATATGCCTGAGAGTTCTTTTTTGATGGCACGCTCGGAGGCGTCTTTTTTGGCTACTA
>JAFOJM010000047.1 GCA_017420185.1 Candidatus Saccharimonadota bacterium
CCACTGGTCTTACCGGTCTTGCCGTAATATTCTAAGGTCCTAGCAACAGTAGTGCCGAGAGCGATTACTCTTCCTGATGATTGAGGCGAGAAAAACTCTTTCGAGGAGCCTTTGCGAGGACGGCGAGCAAGGGGAGCGACCGAAGCCCGTGACGACGGGCCTGAGGGAGCGTTCCGAGAAAGACGTTTTTTCGCCTCAATAATAGCTGCAATGGTGTCGTCTGGGATGTTGAACCATTCGGAGTGCATTTTGTGGTCTTCGATCTTGTCAGAGCGGATAGGAAGGAAAGTGCCGAGGCCGACATGGAGGGTGAGGTACTTGATGATGACGCCTTTTTGCTTGAGGCGGTCTAATAGCTCTTCAGTCATATTGAGTGACGCGGTGGGGGCGGCGGCAGAGCCCATGTTTTTGGCCCAGACAGTCTGATAGCGTTTTTTGTCGGATTCGGTGGCGTCGCGGTGGAGATATGGTGGGAGGGGGACGGTGCCGTATTTTTCGGCGAGGTCAGCGAGTGGTGTGGCGGATTCGACTTCGGCAATACCACCATCTAGGATATTTGTGACTTTAATGCGCTCAAAAATATCATCTTCGGGCACGGAGTCGCTCGCGCCCGTCTTCACGGGGCGAGCGCTCCTTCGTTCTCGGCAGCAGCCTCCGAAAGATCCCTCAGACGATGATTTTTGAGCGCTTTTATTTACTGTTAAAATATCCCCGTCGTGGAGTTTGCCGCGGTACATGACGCGCTGGGGTTCGTCGCCGTGTTTTTCTAATACTACGAGTTCGCGCTGACGGCCGTCGGGAAGAGTGCAGAAGAGGCGGGATTGCATGACACGAGTGTCGTTCAAGATTAATACATCACCAGGGTTTAAGAATTCGTCCAGATTGCGGTAGTAGGAATCGGTGATATCGCCAGTCTGGCGGTCTAGCACTAGTAGACGTGACGCACCGCGTTCCTTGGGAGGGAACTTGGCGATACGTTCATCTGGTAAGTCATAATTATAATCTGAAACTAGCATGATTATATATTATATAACTTTTTCGACGTTTAATCAATGGGGCTCATGGCGGTCTCTAGGTTGCTAGTTGCCTGGATGAAGTGTACCCCATTTAGTGGACACCTAGTCCGTACTTTAAAGGAGCAAAATATCTTATAAAAAAGTGTAGAGCATAAACATGTTGTTTCGGTTATGCTACTACTAATTATTGCAGACTTTTTAACGTTTTACAAATTTACTATCCCATAGTTTTATATCGTCCGTAGCTGTAATTGGGGTACTTATGAGTCGTGCGATATTCATAGTATTCTTTGGGTGTTAGTTTAGCGAGTTTCCATTGTCCTCGTTCATTATTATAGTAATCCATGTAATCATTTATCACTTTCTTTACTTCAGTTATCGTTCTACAAATCAGGATTTTATCTTTTATTTCATCCTTCATATGCCCAAAGAAGCTTTCTTGTGGTGCATTGTCCCAACAGTTAGCTTTTCTAGACATAGATTGACGTAATTTTTTATTCTTTAATAGTTTCCTATAATCTATACATTTATAATGGATTCCTTGATCACTATGAAGTAATGCTCCTTTTTTCATTTCGCTTTTGTGATTGATTAAAAATTGATTCACAGTTTCCAATACAAAATCCTCAGTCATAGACCAGCTAGTAATATGCGCCATCACTTCATGCGTACAAACGTCACGTATGACTGACAAATAGCATTGTTTTCTACCACCATCGTAGAATATATATGTAATATCAGTAGTGAAAGCTTCTCTGGGACCATATTCATCAAATCTACGATTGAGAATATTTTGTGCCGTAGCAGTTTTTTGAAATCCATTCGTGGTTACTCTGTGCAACTTAGGTTTTCGTATCGGGCAATATAAGCCATATTTACGCATTAAACGGTGGATCTTTTTGGTGTTCATTATTACTGCTGTTTTTTGATGAAGTAAATGCATATGGATACCACGTACGCCCTTATTAATACCTTTATATCTATAAGCTTCTAGTATTAGGTCAAAATCAGCTCTATCCTTTAGTTCATCGGCTTCTCGTTTACTAGCATTACTTTCCCAATTATAATAACCACTACGAGAAACACCAGCCACTTTGCAAAGGTCAGCTACATTAAGTTTGCTATCTGGTTGATGCGTGGCGTCGTAAATGATTTGGAACTTTTCACTCTTAGTGGCAACTAATCCTTGTTTTTGTCGGCGGAGTAATCCGCTTGAATAATTTTTTTTAGCGCGTTTATTTCTTGACGTAAGTATTCTATTTCATGTCTCATCTTGGCGTTGCTTGCTTCTTCAGCTGTGACGGTTTTTCTGGCTGGTTCGTCCATGTGTTTAGGAAGCCAGTTCTTATAATAATGACGGCGCAAGGAATCTACTCTGGTTTTACCAAGTATTTTTGGATCTATACCAGCCTCTAGAAATATCGCATCAGCAGTTTTGCCAGCGTGATAATCTACACAAAACTTATTAATAAACGATGAAGAAAAGAACACATATACATCCGTCATTTTAATGACGTGAGGGCTCTTAGACAACATTTCTCTTTGTTCCTTAGTGAGTGGTCTTTGCCGCATAATTATAATTCCTTTTGCTTAAAAACTAAAATCTATGCCATAAGTTAAGCATTGAACCAAAAACTACGCAAGCTTAAGTAGTTTGAGAGTGTCCAGTTTTAGGGATACACCTTGTAGAAATAGTGTCTATTAAATGGGGAGGGTGTAGAAATTCGTGTCCAGTTTTAGGGATACAGTTCACTAGACTCCAGCGACGCAACGCACCATGTTACCGTAGTACTTGTAGTAGTTGCCCGTGCCTGGGTAGACGAATTCACTGTCGAAGTACAGGCGGTACGCGTTGAGGCTACTGTACGCCGAGGACGACCAATAGCGCCCGTACGAGCCACGATTGTACACCGACGAACCATTCACGTATCCAGAATAAACAAAATTATTAGGATAGGATCTTAGTACGTTAGAAACTGGAGTTCCTTCTGCAGTACCTGTGTAATATGGATATGATGAACTATCATAATTAGCTGGTTTTGTACCTCCATTTAGTCCTGTGACGATAAGTTGCCAGAATTCATTGGTAGATTCTTGGGATTTGTTACCACCTTTTGGCAAGTGCCAGCCTGCTGGACAGATGTCGCCTGGAGCTTCGTAGCCTTGACTGTAGCTAGAACCATATTTACCATGA
>JAFOJM010000048.1 GCA_017420185.1 Candidatus Saccharimonadota bacterium
CCCTTTATAGGAATTAATGTCTTTAATTCTTTTGATATTGTTGCTCACGAGGCGCCTTAGATCACCTTCGACATGATATTTCGATGAAATGATGTCGTTAATTTTCTGTTCTTCAGCCTCGGTGAGATCTTTCACCCGAGTGGTAGGCTCGATTTTAGCCTCCGCAAGGATTTTCTTTGAGGTTGTTCGTCCGATTCCGTACACGTAAGTGAGAGCTATCCACACTTGCTTGTCGGAGGGGATTACAACACTAGCTATTCTAGCCATATTTCTTAACCCTGCCTTTGCTTATTTTTAGGTTTTTTCTTATTGATAACACGCAGCACACCCTTCCGGCGCACTATAATGTCATCAGGGGAGATTTTTTTAACACTTGCACGTACTTTCATGGTGTTAAAATCCTTTCCTTTCTTTTTTATGTTGTAAATTTTACAACATTCGGTAGCATTCCGCACACCGAAATCTATGTAAAACACAACTTGTTAATATTAATCTTTGAGCCGAAAGCTGATTCTTCCCTTCGTAAGATCATACGGGGTCAACTCAACCTCAACTCTATCACCCGGTACGAGACGGATATAATTCTTGCGCATTTTACCGCTCATATGGGCAACAATAATATGACCATTCTCGAGTTCAACCCGAAACTGGGTATTCGGCAGAGCTTCAACAACACTACCTGTGAGCTTAATCACTTCCTTTTGACTAGCCATAAATTACTATTCAATCTTAGCACATATCAGGCAAAAAGTAAAGAGTATTTTTGCGTATTTTAATACCATCCGTGGCTATACCAGTACTCAATAGCCTGGTTCCATCCACCATATCGACCATTCACATAGCCTATCATCCAGCGTATCTGCGTCACAGGATTCGTTTCCCAGTCACCGCCCATGGAAGCCATCTTACTGCCCGGCAACGCTTGTGGTATACCATATGCTCCTGAAGCATTTGCAGCATCTACCCTACAGCCACTTTCATGGTATATTAGGTCCAAAGCAGCAGAAAGGTCGCCTTCGCTTACCCCAGCAGCTCGTGCCCAGTCCGCGCACTGTTCCCACTCTGGAGGAATAGATTTCTTAGTTCCTACTGCCACTACCCTATCCACTGGCTCCCGCACCACCTCTTCACTAATCATCTCACGAGATACTTCTTCATTATCTATATATAGCACATTGTAGCTCACCCTCTTCACGCCCACCTCACCTAGCTGCCGCACCTCTGTAGTACCGCTAGCCAGGCTAGCATCATGCTCCGTACGCTCGCCAAAATCTATTTCTTCTTCCACTGTCAAGGTCCTACCGCCATTTCGCACCACCTCATAAGTAGTATTTATACCACTCTCCAAAAAGCTAGTATTTGGCACCAATTTCATTTCATCACCATCATACAAAGTCAGCCCCGCCTCTGCAGCTATATTTTTATAGTCGTAGCTTGCTGTCATTACGTACTTTTCCGCCACGCCATCACGTATTATCACTGGCCGTGCTCTATATATATTTATATAATAATTATCAGCATTGATTTCTGTGTCTAGCCCAGGCTCCACGCTATCACCATCATTTATCACTATCTCTGCCCGCTCTATGGCTTCCCTCACCGTATGTGCTTCAGTTTTTACTGTAAGTTTCTCACCATTGTCATAAAAAGATACGTATCTCGAACTTACAGTATCTTGCACTACAGCATCCTGTCCGCCTTCCGCAAAAGTAGCCCTGTCCGATACCCCCACCAGCACTGCTACCACCACAGCAATAGATATCGCTGTCAGATAGTCCAATAATTTATCAAATTTATATGTTAATTTCATCTTGATATAACTATTATATCATATATGTGCTTATTATTCCACTAGTACTGCCCGCACAAACTGCCGAGATAAGTATGTCTGCTGCTGCTGAGACCACTCGCCAGTACAAGTTATCAGAGTCAAAGATTCCATACCGTACCGTGGCGACTGTGACGCCGTAGCCATATACGCATCTGCATCTGTCAGCAGTACCTCATTATTTTCTACCACAGCATAGTTATATATTATTCCGTCACCTCGTTCTATAGTGATAATATCTCCATCTACCAAGCTCGGCAAGTTCTTAAACACCCCTACCACATGTGGCCCGCCATTGTGCCCATCTATCACCATCGTGCCACCTTGCCCAGGTTTACCAGACGCTTCGTACCAGCCCACGTCAAAGATATTTCGTGGTGTATCTAGTTCACCACTAGCATTCACGCCCATCGGTAGCACCCGCCTATTGGTAATACCGAGTTTGCTAATACTCAGGTACCTCGGCCTGTCAGCCGCTACTACATACTCGTATATTTCCTGATCAGTGGGCTCTTCTTCTATTAGCTCTTCTGCTGGCTCTACGGCCACTTCTTCTACTACCGCACGCTCACTACCTTCCTTCTGGCTATAATAGCTCGCTTCATACGTAGCCACCTTTATAAAGAATATCAGAAACAACACACTCAGTAGCCCCCACACCGACCACTTTACAATACTGCGCCACCCTTTTATTCTAAGACTCATCGCTATAATCGTCGTATGTTATCATCAATGCGCGAGAATCCACCGACCTTAAGTTCTCGAGTGCCACCGTCACCACGATTAAGAGCCCCGTACCAGAAATAGATAGCCCTATTGGTGCCCCTGTTATCACTATAAATATATAATCAGTCATAAATGGCAACATAGCTATCAACCCTAGTGCTAGCGCACCAAAGAGGTCCAAATGATTCACTACCTTACCAAGATAGTTCGCCGTAGCTATCCCCGGCCTCACGCCTTCTATAAACCCACCTTGTTTTTGCAAGTTATCCGCTATTTCTTTGGTATTGAATATTATCGAAGTATAGAAATACGTAAATGCAAACACTAATACAAAATACATCGCTGGATATACGAACCATTGTCCCGTAATACCGTCTGGGTACATCGTAGCAAAGTTGCTTGCCGACGGCGCCGAGAATATTGTTACCAATGTCTCCCCCACGGTATTGCCTGGGTCCACCGACGATATCACCTGCCCCACTAGCGCTGGCAAGGAGAGAAATGCCGTAGCAAATATCACCGGTATCACACCCGCCGCTATCATCTTGATAGGTAGTATTGATTTAATCCCGCCATATGATGAGTTACCATGCACTCTCTTAGCGTAGTTAATAGTAATTATTCGCTGAGCTTCATTGAGCTTCACCAAGAAATATATCACCACCAGCATAGCTATGCCAAATCCCAGCAGTATCCAAAATATCGTTGGGTTCACCGGTAGCTCTAGCCAACCAAACAAATTTAGCGACCCTTCACTGGTATCAAATAGTGCTGTGCCTAGCGACGCCATCGTAGTAGGCAACTGCGATATAATAGACGCAAATATCAGCGTAGATATACCATTACCTATACCTTGCTCAGTAATTAGCTCACCCATCCACATCAGTATCACCGACCCAGCAGTCATCGCTGTAACAGACAGCGCCCAGTCACCTATCGTAGGCGTAAAATCTGTCGAGATATTCGCCGCAAGTGTAGACTGATACAATATAAATATATATGCAATAGACTGAATAATAGCTAGTGGCACCGTGAGTATACGAGTCCACTGGTTAATCTTCCTACGGCCGGTCTCACCGTCGTTGGACAGCTCCTCTAGCGATGGTATAGCCTTCGTGAGTAGCTGCACTACGATAGACCCAGTAATATATGGCGATAACCCCACCAGTATTATACTAAACGACGCCAGCCCACCACCAGATATTAGGTTCAAAAAGTTCGAGAAATCAGATTTCTCAAGCAAGTTACTTACTGCCTCTTTAAAAGTGCTCGCATCACCCATCGGCACCGGTATCTGCGCCAGTAGCCTATACGCCACCAATATCCCGAGTATTATCAATACTCGCCGTAACATATCTTTATTTTTGAGTGATTTAAATATAGTCTTAAAATGCATAATACCTCTTGTTCTCTATTTATACTATCACACTTCCCACCAAATTACAACACACCTCCACCTCGTATTTTACCAAATATCAAAGCAGTTTGAGATAGGTTATTCTACGAGACAAAGAACGAAATAACAATATGACAACTTACGAAATCAGCACAGCCTAAAGTTGATCAAGTGAAATCCAGAACATAAACACTGCCACCATCACAATTGCATCAACAAAAAATCGCATTTTCATGCGATTTTTTGCATTTAGCGGGTTGTACTAGAGATTCTCTAGGTCCGCCTCGGTAGGGATTTTTGAGTCGGGTGTCTCAAAATCATCGAGTGGTGCCACCCCTGTACCTACAGGAATCTTGCGTCCAATAATGACATTTTCCTTTAGACCCTTGAGATGATCTACTCTACCATTAATAGCCGCATTTATTAGTACCCTTGTAGTATCCTGGAATGATGCTGCCGACAAGAACGAATCCGAGAAGATAGATACTTTAGTAATACCAAGTAGCAAATTGGTATACGTAGCAGGCTCTTTGCCAGCCGCCTCTAACTCTCTATTAGCCAATGTCACCGCTGCACGCGAAGTAATATCGCCAGATACAAACTCCGAATCCCCCGGATCGTTAATCTGTACTCTAGAGAACATCTGTCGTACCAATATCTCTAGATGCTTTGGTGATATCTCATGCCCCTGTGCCGCATATACATTTAGCACGTCGTTCATGATATAGCGCTCAGTAGCCTCTATACCTTTGTATTTTAGCAAATCTTGCAGATTGAGTGACCCTACCGTGAGTCTATCACCGGCCATTACATTGTCACCAGACTTTACTACCATTTCAGCATCACCCGGTATCTCTATTCTGACAGAACTTTTCGCCGCACCTACCAAGATGATAGCATCTTTTACTAGCTCTACTATACCATCTTCTGGTGCCTTGATGGCCTCTTTATCGCCGCTCTTGCGTACAAGTGTAGCCCCAGCTTTTACGCTCTGACCATCCTTTACGGCAGGCTTGCGACCATTTAACTCTATGCGCTTTAGCTCGCCAGACTGCGGCGTAATTTGCACTATGTAGCGATTGTTATCTTCGTGCATTTCTACCGTACCGTCTATTGGCGATACATAAGCTTGCCCCTTTGGCGCTCTAGCTTCAAGCAACTCTTCCACACGTGGAAGACCTCTAGCGATGGCGCCAGACCCAGCCACACCAGACCCGTGTTTGGTATCTAGGGTTAGCTGTGTACCAGGTTCACCTAGTGACTGTGCAGCTATCACACCTACTGGTTCATTGGCCGCCACCAAAGCACGCGTAGACATATCTACACCATAAGCCTTACGTGGTATACCGTTTACTGCGGTAGTAGATAGAATAGATTGAATCTTTACCTCAGTAATTTTCTCATCCGCCTCTATCTGCTCAGCCATTTCCTTGGTAATGAGCTCATCGGCGCCCAAGTAGCCCGGCACTGGCTCTGCCGTATAACGGCCAACTATTCTAGCTGCAAATCCTATGCCAGATAGCTCTGTTTCATCACGATACACTGTAAAGCCTGGGTCTTCTGCCTCAGTATCCGTAGTAAATACATCTTGCGACACATCTACCAATCTACGAGTGAGGTACCCAGAGTCGGCCGTACGTAACGCCGTAGACACCTGGCCCTGACGTGCGCCTCGGGTTGCAATAAATGATTCTAGAGTATTTAGACCCTTCTTATAGCTAGATTTCACAGGCAATTCTATCTCGTTGTTGTTAATATCCACCATGATACCAATCTCCGCCGAAGCCAGCTTGATATTGGAGATATTGCCACGAGCGCCAGAGTTTACCATTACCGCAATATCCGTGTCCATCTCAGCCAACTTACCTTGTAGGAACTCTGATATTTGCTTGTCTATATCACGCCAGTTAGCTACAGTTAGCTTATGTCGCTCTTCTTCAGTAACCAAGCCATCATTATACTGCTGCTGTATAAGCGCTGTCTTAGCGTCACCCTCAGCGATGAAATCGTCTATTTCGTCGTAAGTTGGGTAATCATCCTTAGCGGTAGAGATAGACGCAATGGTCTCGTATTCAAATGCCAAATCTTTCAAAGCATCTGCTGTTTTCACCATTACCTCCGATCCATACAAGTCGAATATATCTGCCATCACCTTAGATAAGTGCTTTTTGGTCTGCACGGAGTTATCATATGGATAATCCTTTGGCAGTATCTCATTGAAGATTACTCGACCTAGAGTGGTATCGCGTATCTCTTTCTTGGTGAACACCCGAATAGGCGTCTGGAGCGCAATAATCCCCTGGTCATACGCCATCTCGGCTTCATATACACTAGAGAAAGCTTTTGGCTCACCCTGGTCAGTACCAGGTTTGTCGTAGGTCAAATAGTATGCTCCTAGCACCACATCCTGATAGATAGCCAAGACTGGCGCACCGTCAGCCGGCTTAAGTAGATTCTTGCTAGCGGACATTAGCTCCTTGGCCTCAGCCTGCGCAGCATCACTTAGTGGTAAATGTACCGCCATCTGGTCACCATCATAGTCAGCGTTGAATCCAGATGCTACCAGCGGATGTAACTTAATAGCTTTACCATCTATCAATCTTGGCTGGAAAGCCTGTACACTTAGCCTATGCAAAGATGGAGCACGGTTGAGCAACACATACTTACCCTTAATCACCTCATCTAGCGCGTCCCATACGATGGTCTCTTTGGCCTCTATTAGTCGCGAAGCTGCTCGTATGTTGGTGGCATACTCGTTGCCGATTAGCCATGATATTACAAATGGCTTAAATAGCTCTAGCGCCATCTGCTTAGGCAAGCCACACTCATTAAGCGTAAGCTCTGGCCCTACCACTATCACCGATCGTCCAGAGTAATCTACACGTTTACCTAGAAGGTTCTGGCGGAACCGCCCTTGCTTACCCTTAAGCAAATCAGATAGAGATTTTAGTTTGCGTCGGCCATTGGTAGAGCTCGCCCCATGCGACCCATGTGCAGCAGAGTTGTCTATCAAAGCATCTACGGCTTCTTGCAGCATGCGCATCTCGTTGCGGCAAATCACCTCTGGAGCATTCAAATCTAGCAATTTCTTAAGCCTATTATTACGATTGATTACACGACGATATAGGTCATTTAAGTCCGATGTAGCAAATCTCCCACCAGGCAATGCTATCATTGGCCTTAGATCTGGTGGAATTACCGGGATAGCCGTCAATATCAAATCTTCTGGCTTTACTCCGGCCGCTTGCATACCCTCCAAAGTCTTTAGCCGTTTTTGCAGCTTCTTTTCTTTTTGGCCTTTGGCCGTCTCTGCCTCTTTGCGAAGCTCTGCTATCATCTTGTCAAGATCTATCTCGTCAAGCATTTTTTTGATAGCCGTAGCGCCCATCTCTACCGTAATCAAATCTTCGTATTCTTCTGGCAAATTACGATACTCTACTTCCGTAATCACGCCACCTTTTTTGAAAGATTCCAAGGTAGACTTGCGCGCTTGATAATCTTCTTCTAACTCTTTAAGCTCTTTGCTTTGCTCGTCGGCTAGAGATTTTACATCTGCTTTGTCGTCTTGAGCTGCTTTTTCGTAGCGCAATTTTATAGCGTCACGCGCTGCTATAGTCTGACTTTCCAAATTCTCTAGAGTCTTGGTGATCTCGTCAGCTTTCACGTCAGTCATAAGATAAGTCGCAAAATACACCACTTTCTCGATATTTTTTACTGTCATATCCAGCAGTAACGACAACGCCGAAGGTACACCTTTCATAAACCATATATGTGCCACTGGTGCAGCCAATGCTATATGTCCCATCCGCTCTCTACGAGTGATAGATTTTGTTACTAGGTTACCTTCTTTGTCTACCGCCGCTTCACGGCTTCTCACGCCCTTTATTCTAGAGTCGTGCGGGTTAATATCTTTGGTTGGCCCAAAGATACGTTCACAGAATAGCCCATCCCGCTCTGGCTTCTGCGTACGGTAATTGATAGTCTCTGGCTTAGTTACCTCGCCATAGCTCCAATTCAAAATATCGTCATGACTCGCTACCGTCAGCCTTATTGAGTCAAAATCCGATGCGCTGATAAAATTATCCATCCACGCCATATTAGAACTCCTCCCCGAGGTCTACGGTACCATCGTCTTCGTCTACCTCTGTTAATTCAATTCCTTCTTCTGCCATCATCGCCTCAGCCTCTTGCGTATCGAGGTCTAGGATCTGTGGCTCTGTGTCTTTTTTATGCTGATCATAGATGGACTGATCATCTTTAGACTGTTCTATTTCTCTTGAGGTCTTCTCTATTACGTCGCCAGCATCTGCTGATTCACCGTGATCCAGAAGATCCACCTTAAGGCCTAAGCCCTGCAATTCTTTTACTAATACATTGAAGCCTTCCGGAAGCTTTGGCCCTTCTATCGGCTCATGCTTAATGATAGCTTCATATGCTTTAGCTCGTCCATACACGTCATCAGACTTAATGGTAAGCATTTCCTGAAGAGTAGTAGCCGCACCATAAGCTTCTAGTGCCCAAACCTCCATCTCCCCGAATCTCTGGCCACCATTTTGCGCTTTACCACCTAGAGGCTGCTGCGTCACCATAGTGTATGGCCCAGTAGACCGTGCATGAATCTTGTCTTCTACCATATGGTGAAGTTTAAGCATATGCATCACGCCTACCGATGTACGCTCGTTAAATGGTTCGCCAGTGAGGCCATCGTATAGCTGCACTCTGCCATCCCTAGCATAGCCAGCCTTTTCTAGCTCATCACTGATTATTTCATCCGGCACACCGTTAAACGATGGTGTTGCTACCTTATATCCGAGAGCCTTTGCTGCCATACCAAGATGAGTCTCAAATAACTGCCCTAGATTCATACGGCTTGGCACGCCCATCGGACTAAGTACGATATCTACCGGCGTACCATCCGCCATAAATGGCATATCTTCCACAGGTAGTACTCTAGATACCACACCTTTGTTACCGTGTCGGCCAGCCAGCTTATCGCCCACGCCTATCTTGCGCATCTCGGCTACAAAGATTCTTATTTGCATTATTACGCCAGCCTTAAGCTCGTGACCTTGCTCACGCGTATATACGCGCACATCTACTACTTTACCAGTAGATGAGCCATTCATACGCACAGACGTATCACGTACATCTTTGGCTTTCTCGCCAAAGATAGCACGAAGCAATCTTTCTTCGCTAGATAGCTCTTGTTCACCCTTTGGCGTAATCTTACCTACCAAGATATCACCGTTCTTCACCTCTGAGCCTACCGTTACGATACCATCTTCACCTAAATGCCTCAAAGAATGTTCAGAAACATTTGGGATATCTCGCGTTACCTGTTCTGGCCCAAGCCTAGTATCACGTACTTCTACTTCAAAATCTTTAATATTAATAGATGTAAGGGTATCATCCTCGACTAATCTATTAGATATCACGATGGCGTCATCCATGTTGTAACCTCGCCATGGCATAAATGCCACCAAGAGGTCACGCCCTAGCGCTAGCTCACCATCATTAACAGATGCGCCTTCTATGAGCGTATCATCCTTCTTTACTTTTTGGCCACGCACCACAGCGCAACGTTGGTTGTAGCAGCGGTCATCATTGGTTTTCTCGAAATGGTGCAGTTTGTATTCCACATCGCCACCTTTGTCGTAGGTCACTATTACGCTATCACCATCAGCCTTTTTCACCACGCCATTGCCGGTTGCCATTACTAGCTGCGATGTATTCTTCGCAACTTCGCGCTCTATACCGGTGCCCACTACTGGGTTGTCCTGACGCAGCAAAGGCACTGCCTGCTTCTGCTTAGCGCAAGCCATAAGAGACCGGTCTACACGGTTTTTTTCTACGAACGGAATCAAGCTAGCAGATACACCCAAAATCTCCTTATGCGCAGCATCAACATGTGTCACATTTTTGGCTTCCACCTGCGAAGGCGCACCATGCACACGTGCAGATACCCAATCTTCCACAAACTTACCGTCTTTGTCTAGTTTTACCGAAGCATCGGCAATAATCATATCATTTTCGGTGTCAGCATCTACATACACTACTTCATCCGTAACTTTACCATCCTTTACCACCAGATATGGCGCCTCAATAAACCCATATTCGTTAATTCTGGCATAAGTTGCAAAGTTAAGCACTAGACCCACATTGCCACCTTCCGGTGTCTCTACTGTACAGATACGGCCATAATGTGTAGGGTGAGCGTCGCGCACATCAAATCCGGCGCGCTCACGCGTAAGACCACCAGGCCCCATCGAGCTTAGACGCCTCTTGTGTGCTAATTCAGAGAAAGGATTCACCTCGTCCATCAACTGTGATAGCTGCGACGTAGCAAAGAACTCTTTCACCGCCGCCACTACCGGACGCGAATTAAGTAGCTGTGATGGCGTCACCTCTTCTAGATTCGCCATTGACATCCTATCAAGAATATTGCGCTGCAATCTCAACATCCCTAGACGGAACTGACGCTGTACCAATTCACCCACTAGTTTCACGCGACGATTGCTTAGTGAATCAATATCATCAGCTGGATCTTGTGTGTTGTTTAGACGAATTATCTCAGAAATTATATCCACCACATCATCCATCTGCAAAGTACGGTGCTCTGGATCATTTGGAATGTCTTTGTGCAATCTACGATTCATCTTAAATCTACCGACGTTCGAGTAGTCATAACGTCGCGGATCAAAGAACATCTTCTCTATCATAGACTTAGCATTTTCTACTGTAGCCAAATCACCAGGACGAATTCTGCGATACACCTCTAGCAAAGCCTCACCTTGGCTAGACGTTGTATCTTTGTCCAATGTAGACTCAATATATTTACGCTCGCCGTCATCCACCTTCTCAAATCGCTTCTTGATTTCAGACTTAGTCATACCAAGCGCTCTTAAGAAAGTAGTTACAGGAATCTTGCGCCGACGGTCTATTTTTACATATATCGCGCCGTTTACAGATGTCTCAAACTCCAGCCATGCACCACGACCAGGTATTACCTTCGCGCCATAGTATCTTCTCATACCTACGGTTTCAGCATTGAAAAATACTCCAGCTGAACGTATCAGCTGTGATACTATTACACGCTCTGTACCATTGACGATAAACGTCGCACGCTCCGTCATCCATGGGTAGTCCCCAAAATATATATCTTGCTCTTTTTTCTCGCCAGTAGTCTTATTCTCTAGCTCGACCAGGATATGTAAAGGCGCCTCATAGGTAGCAAGATTGTATTTCGCTTCCTCTTCAGTCTCCTTTGGTTCCTTAAAATAATAATCTTTAAAGCGAAGTGAAAGCTTTTGACCGGTATAATCATCTATAGGATTCAACTCAGCAAAAACTTCCCTCAGCCCATTTTTGACAAAGTCTTCCCACGAATCTTTCTGATGTGCAGTAAGATCCGGAATCGGAAGAGCTTGATCTCCTTCGGTGAAAAAAACTCTTTCACCCGACTTCGGTTTTTTTGCCATTCTACCTCTTTTTTTAGTGTTATTAGTATCTTTTTGACAACCAAATTAACAAAACTAATTCCCATTTTGCAATTTAAATTGTCTCAGCGCCGAAGATTACTGTTCTATTTCCCCCCAGGAAGTCGCCAGCTCCCATAAAGTTACAAAAATAGAACACACTACTTCTTGAAACCATTTTATTACATTTTCTTAAAAAAATCAAGAAAAAATACTTGCATTTTTTAAAAAGCTGTGTATAACTAAACATAAGCTAACTAACTGCGAGTTCGCTTAC
>JAFOJM010000049.1 GCA_017420185.1 Candidatus Saccharimonadota bacterium
AAGAAGTCATATTGTTCATCTGCCGTTCCAGGCTTCTGGTTATCTGCCGTATTACTTGTCCTTAGACGATCAAAAGCAGGCAATACTTTTTTCATTGCTGGGAACAGCAACTTACGCTTCAGAGTATTCATACGCTGCTCATAAGTAGGATTCTCTACCGGCGTATAATTAATTGTTCCGTCGTCATCAATATCCCAATCCTCGCCCCCCACTAATTCATTATTAATATTTACAGCATTAATCAATTCTTCCTCAGTAAAGATCTGAGACCAGTTGTCTGGGTCTAATATAGAGGTAATGTATTTCACCGAAGCAGGGTTTTGTGTATTAAATGCCCCTGGTTTCAATGTTTTCTTAATACTATCAAGTACCCAGATCGCATGCTGCGATGAATTCTTAATTTGGCGGTTACCAATACCAGAATTAAACATTGCTCCAGCCCAAGCCGCATTACTCTTATAATTATTCATCGCACGGCCGATTGTCGTACTATATCTAGCAAGACCTATTTCGTTAGGACCCTGCGGTGTCACGATGTCACCCGGCTTAACACCAGCCAAGATACTATAGACATTATTGATCGGGTCTGCAATCGGAATATCGTAATTAGCCATAGTTTCCTTGATATACGCCGCATCATCATGATTTTGTCCATCAATACCAGTACCACGATGAACCCTCGACACAATATTGCCATTCTGATCTTTAAAGTCATAATACAGACCTTGCTCATCCTTCTGATCATAAAGCACCAGCTTCTCCGGGGCTTTAGTCAAAGCATCTCCCTGTACTATCTCAACATATGAGCCATCATCATTCTTTAAGCGTTTTCCTTGTTTATCTACGGCCCAACCATCGTCATTCACCATATATCCAGTAATAAAACTTCGGTACGCCGACTTGTTGTAACCATTGTGACCATACTTAGCATAAAATATATTAAACTCAGCCCTTTGCTTCGATTCCACTTTAGCCGCCTGTGCAATAATCTTTGCATTAAGTCTCTCTTCACCTTCTGGACCAACCACTGAACGTACATATCGATTAAATGCAACCTCATCCACTGGTTTATTATTAGCATCCCGTTTATTCGCTGCAAGATACTTATCCACCAAGAAGTTGATATCATTCTCATCATCAATATCTTTTTGATAGGCCGCACGACCATAATCCAGCCATGCGCGTTGCGCCTGCTCATTCAATGCTCTATCCCGTCTATCGTTATTAAAGTAGCTTCCATAATTCCCCATCACATGATCAGTGTGCGCCGCCGCATTCTGCGCCATCAACGAATAATTACGCATCGCTTTAGCATTACGCGTATATCGAGAAGTACGCCTAGACCTACTTGTAGTATCACCAATATCACTCGCCGCTATTCTACGGTGCATATACTCTGTCGCCCTGGCAGCTGCAGCTCCAGTCGCATTTTTTGTATCTTCTTCTCGTAAAACACGCCTCTTGTCTAGGAATTGCATCAACCTGGCTGAAGGAGTTGTTCTATTTGCTATTGTATTAGCACGCGTATTCACACGATGCGAATCCGCCCATGCCCTGTTCGTAGCAAGCGGCTTTGCCGACAGACTTCGCAACCTAGTATTGATATCGCCAAGCACCGTACCACTCATCTTCATTAGTGACCAAGAGAAGAATAATGGGAATATCTGCACTGCCATACCCAACATTACCCCCCAACCGCTTTTAGCACTCAAGATAATAGCAAATCCAGCCAAACTCGACGCCCCAAACAACAGTGAGAACATCGGATAAAATACCAACATCCGCGTAAACAGATTTTTCCACTTTTTAAACCACTGTTCAGTGTTCGGCAAGATATTAGCCACCATCGCTAGTGGCGATATCATGACCAATAGTATCACCACAGCTTGTCGCAACGCGATCGTGATCAAGCCCGAAGCTACTGCGACAATAGCCCCAAGCAGCACTGGTATTAGCATCCATATCGAACCCATTTCGAACGCTATAGCCGTCCCAGCTATCGCTAATGCTGACCCACCAGCAAAAGCGCTAAACATAGATCCATATGATACCGACAACCCCTCACTTCCCACGGTACTAGTTGCAAGAGCTGAAGTCTCAATATTTTCAAAGATACCACGTAAGCTAGCTCCGATAATATTTGACACATCTACTGCCAATAGACAAATCATGAAGCTAAGGTTCACCATAATCGCCATCACGATCAGCTTTGGCAAAGCCTTCTTTACCCCATAATTTGATATCCCATATCCCGTTATCTGTGAATAAATCACGACCAAAAGAAAGATAATGAATACAATGTTCGTAAAACCTCTGAAATACTTCCATATCTCGTATACCGGTGTTCCGTCCTCTGTTGGAATAGGGTCAATTACCAAAAAATCTTCAATCAAATGGTAGAGCGAGTCCACCGCTTCAGCTATCTTACCAGTCGCTGGACAAACAATCCATCCGAGCGCCCCCAGACTATCCTTACAGCTATCCCCAGAGGTAGACTTATTATCATCGCTCTTTGCAGCTACACTAGTAGATGCATTGTCGTCATCTGTCTCCTCACCTTCATTCGAAGTAGTAGTGGACTCTTCCGAAACATTACTTTCTCGATCTGCTTCATCAGTATTACTCTCTACGTTAGTTTCCGTATTTTCTGTCAAAGAAGTATTATCAGCCTCATCACCATCTACAGCATACACATTCAGGGCAGTAAAACCTACCCCTGTTATCATGCCTATAAGCACCAAAAAACCAGCAAAACCTGCCCATAACCTTCCAAATTTTGAGGATTTTTTACCACTCATAGTTTTTCTCCGCCTCCCACTGTTGGCGCATGACTAATTATAGCACGCATAAGCTTTTTTGTCAAGAGGTACCATCCCTTTTTCGCCCTTATGTCAAAAGTATTATATAAACATAAACGTCAAGCCTTCTAGACAATTTTACAATTTATGCTAATATTAAGATATGTTACGTAAAATCTTTATCTTTATTGCCATGTTCATTCCGATGATATCATTTGCCAGCCTTGCCACTGTGGATGTCACTCAAGCTGCCGCCTTCACCGGCCGCTCCGGTAGTGGCTGTCCAAGCTTCGCTGGCCTCACCTCATGGGATTGTAATGTCGGACCCATCAATAGCGCAAATGATATTAAAAATGGTATCTGGCCCATCGCAGCCAATATCTTTACAGATATCACAGTCGTTGCCGCCTATCTCGTACTCGGATACGTCATCTATGGAGGTTATCTCTACACCTTCTCCGAAGGCGAGCCAGGCAAAGTCATGACAGCAAAGAAGACTCTTACACAGGCCTTCATCGGTCTTGCCATTGTCATGCTAGCAAATGTCATCTTAAATACCATCCGCGTCGCCCTAGGCGCAAACTTCAATGCGGATTGTGTCAATGCCAAATGTGCAGATCCAGGGACCATGGCCACCACCGCCGTGCAATGGGTCATCGGCGTAGCAGGTATTGTCTCTGCTATATTTATAGTCTATGGTGGTATCTCTTATATGACTTCCTCCGGCGACCCCAGCAAGATCCAGCGTGCCAAATCCATGATCACATACGCC
>JAFOJM010000050.1 GCA_017420185.1 Candidatus Saccharimonadota bacterium
TATTCTTTGCCGTCCATTTCTACGGCCACACCGTGGCCTTTTTTAACTATTTTGTATGGACTAATCTTGATATCGCGCTGAACCTCTTCGTCGTCGAACTTGCGACCAATGAGACGCTTGATACCATAGATAGTATTCTTTGGGTTGGTGACGCGTTGACGTTGAGCTACTTTGCCCACTAGGCGCTCGCCTTTTTTGGTGACGGCTACTACCGATGGAGTAGTGCGGTCGCCTTCACTGTTGGTGATAACCTCTGGCTTGCCAGCCACCATGTAGGCAAATGCCGAGTTGGTGGTGCCGAGGTCTATGCCGATTATTTTACTCATTATAATCCTCCTTTTAATTATTTATTATTTTTCTTATGCTTAGCACTCGTGGCACGTGAGTGCTAATCTACCTCTAGTATAGCACATTAGCACTTACAATGCAAGAGTGCTAAGCAAAAAAAAACGTTACTTTATTTGCCAATATTGGAAGACGTAGAAAGCGATATCTATTTTGTTCTTTAAGTAGAACAAAGCTCTTATGTAATAAGATCAGAATTTGAGCAAAAAGTATTGACATAAGAATTTTATGATGATATATTAAAACAAAGAAAAGGCAATATTAATATAAAAAGGAGGTTATATATGAAAATCATTGGATCGAAAGCTGTCGTTGGCGCTTTGATTATTGGCACATTTATTGGTACTAATAATGTGAATGCTTACAATTATCCTACGACGGTTGAATTCACAGCAAGAGGCACCGAATCTGCTTCATGGAATGACAATACTTACATAAAGACAGGCTTTAAAATGTGTACTAAGTCTAATGTCTTGAAGGAGCAAAACTCTTACAACATGTATGCTTGGGATACTTCTAACAGTGATGGCGAGTTGGCGGGTTGGCCAGGCGTATTGATGACCGACGACGGAGGAGATATATATTGCTATACTCTTACCGATAGCTATGGAAAACATTATAACAAAGTAATTTTTGATGGGGGCGGCAGACAAACCATTGATCTAAGCGTAATCAACGATACTAAAGATTTAGTAAATTCATTAGCATATTTATTTGAAGAAAGCGACAGGCAGGGCGACGGCAAATACAAAGGTGAGTGGGCCGTAAATGATGTCAGTGCTTTGGTAGCTATGGTAGAAGAAGCAGATAGCCTAGACGGCAACAAATATACGGCAGAGACTTGGGGGGCGGTAAAGGCTGCATTGGGAGATAAGATTGAAAATGTAGAAGATGTGACTGAAGACAACCAAGGTGATTATAATCTTGGTGCGTATTATATCTCTAAATTAAACTTAAACAATGATGTTCTTCACAAGCTATCAATCTCTAATGAGGGTGAGGCCTTCGGTAGCGAATATCTGGACGCCTACAATGCACTTGGCAAGGCTATGAATGAGTTAGAAGAGAGAAAGGACATCGTAATAAGTGACGACATTGTTAACGGCACTTTGAGCGCTGCATATCCAGAAGACAGTGATAATGATATAAATATCAAAGTTACACCGAACCCTGGATATCAGACTAAGAATATTACGGTAAAAAAGATTTTGTCTTATGACCAGGGCGTACCACAATTTGACGAGAGCGATATAACTACCATTGATGGCGTACCAGGAGAAGACAATTATCAGTACTCTTTTAATGACGGTAATTTTATCGGGCTATATTTCGATGCAGAATTTGAAGCGAGAATATACCATATAACATTCATTGTGGGCGAAAACGGTACAATCAAGACTTTATCGGGGGACGACATTGAATCACCAGTAAATTTGTACTATGGAGATGATTATTCTCTAAGAATTGTTACAAATGAAGGATATGATATCGACAAGATCCTAGTAAATGGTGAAGAATATGAAATGGAAGATGGGGTTTTGACGCTTGACGACATCAAGGACGATCTAGAAGTACAAATATCTTTTACGCTAAAGATGCTAACCGTATCTGTTGACGGAAGAACATATAGCTTTGGCTACGGTACAACTTATGAGCAGATGATGGAAGGATTAGATTTAGACAAGAGCGGCTATAAGTTCATGCACCTTATTGACAAAGATGGGAATGAAGTCGACTCAAGTTTTGTAGTGCTTGAAGACGCCGAATTCACAGCGGTGTATGAAAAAGTATCTCCTGATGACGAAGAAAGTCCTGAATCGGCGGCTCCAGATACCGATGGAGGATCCGATCTAGCAGTGCCAAATACAGGTGTAGGGCAAAATATATATCGCACTACCGCTGCAAGCCTTATCGGATGTTTGACTACTGCAGTAGTTCTTGCTATAGTTCTAGTGGCTATGAAGCGTAAAAAAGCTTAAGGAAATTTAGACAGCTAATTCCTTTTCTCAGAAGATGATGTCTCGGAAGTGGCGTCATCTTCTTTTGAGAATAAGCCTTGATTTGATATAATGTAAATATGGCGATAGAGAGGGTAGTAGAGCCGACAATGGCTCATGATAACACCGATGAGGAGAAGATCGAAATATCACTTCGCCCCGTTAATTTTGATGAATATATTGGACAAGAGCATTTAAAAAAGAATATAAAGTTAGCAATAGAGGCGGTGAAAAAGCGTGGAGATGGCAGTACTTTGGACCACGTATTATTATATGGTCCGCCAGGACTAGGTAAAACTACGATGGCTGGCGTGATAGCACATGAGCTAGGAGCGTCTCTTAGGGTGACAAGTGGGCCAGCAATAGAGCGGGCGGGGGACTTGGCGTCTATTTTGACAAATCTTAAGGATGGGGATGTGTTGTTTATTGACGAAATTCATCGGCTGAGGCGAGCGGTGGAGGAGGTGCTATACTCTGCGATGGAAGATTATAAACTAGACATAGTGATAGGTAAGGGGCCGGCGGCGCGTAGTGTGAGGCTGGATTTGCCAAAATTTACGGTGATAGGTGCTACTACTAGGACAGGATCGCTGGCTGGGCCGCTAAGGGACAGATTTGGGATAATTCACAGATTGGAATATTATAAAGAGCCAGAAATAGAGCGAATTATTAGCCGTACGGCGGGAATATTAAATACTAAGATACAGCCAGAGGCTACGGAGCTACTAGCGACGAGATCACGGCTTACGCCAAGGATAGCGAATAGGATTTTTAAGCGTGTGCGGGACTATGCGGACGTAAATGGAGATGGAATAGTGGATACGGTGGTAGCGCGAGGGGCTTTGAATCTGATGGAGATAGACCATTTGGGGCTAGATCCGGCCGACCGTAATATGCTGGAGCTGATGTATGAGAATTATGGTGATAGGCCTGTGGGACTAACTACGATAGCAGCGCTTACCGGTGATGAGGCGGCGACGATTGAGGATTATTATGAGCCATATTTACTGCAGCTGGGGTTGTTGGCGCGTACGCCACGGGGGCGTGTAGTGACAGAAAAGGGGAGAAAACATTTGCAAAACGTTAAAAATAAGGTATAATGGCAAAAAGGAATTACGATGGATGAGAATTTAGCTAAGATTCGTCATGAACGAAGCAAGAAAGATTTTCCAGATCTAAGAATAGACGAGGATGAATATGTGGAGTTTGCTTTTCGGAGAGCAAAGGTGTGCTTGATGATGATTATTTGTGGAACTGGGATAGCGA
>JAFOJM010000051.1 GCA_017420185.1 Candidatus Saccharimonadota bacterium
CCAACTTTGGCGCTACTAGTTCGCCTACCAATTTTTTAAATCTTTTCTCTTCTTCGGACTCATCATCGAAAAACACCTTCAGTTGCCCTATTATTGTCGCAATAAGATTCCATACCGCAGCCGTATTTTCATCCTTAAATTTCTTTATCAGCGGTACAAGCGATGCTGCTGACGCTAGCTCAGTCCTGCACACTAGACTCCTGTCTATTAGTAAACGCAGCTTTTCCTCTAGTTTCATTTTATCAAACCTATCTAGCCGCTCAGCAAACTCCGCATCAGTTAGGTTCAATACATAATGCCCGCTCATATCTTCAGTAATCTCCGACAAAGGCCATTTTTCTTTTACCATTGGCCCATCCAGCAAGAATCTTTTCTGCTCGCCATCAGTAATCACAGGATACCCTGGTCTATCTATAAATGCATGCATCAATTTATCTGGGCTAAACTCTGCATACGGCGCCAAACTCCGCCACAAATCATCCCCCACCGTATTCTTATACTTGTATTTCTCGAAATAATCCCGTATTCCTTTACAAAATTCCTCCCACCCCATCATCCGTATCAACATCAGCATCAAATGTGCGCCCTTGGAGTACACTATCGCCCCATCAAACAGCGTAGCTATTTCCTCCGGACTTTTTACCTCCTGATGCACCGATTGTACATCTGTGTACGCATCACGGTTTAACGCCGCAAAACAATCTCCAGTAAAAAACCCTTCAAATATCTTGTATTCTGAATGGATATGATCCACTGCATAGTACTCCATTACGCTAGCAAAAGATTCATTTAGCCATAAATCATCCCACCATTCCATCGTCACCAAGTCCCCAAACCACTGATGCGACAACTCATGTGCCACGGTTAGCGCTACGCCTTTCCTTGTGCCCAATGTCGCCGTCTTGCCAGCCAGCAACATAGATTCCCTATAGGTCACTAACCCCCAGTTTTCCATCGCTCCCGCCTCAAAATCAGGCAGTGCCACCTGGTCTAATTTTTTCAATGGATATGGCACGCCATAGTTATTGTCATAAAATTCTAGTGATTTTGCCGCTATTTCATTGGCATAATCCACAGAGTCAATATCCTGAGCCAGCGTCGCATACGTAGTAATCTCCACCCCATGCGAATTTTTTACTGTTTTACCGTGGAACCTACCTATCACCCAAGCCAAAAGATACGTACTCATCCGCGGCGTCGGTTCAAATTGCACTCTCGCCATCGGAACTTTACCAGGCACTCCCTTCACGGTCTCTCTCTGTTTTTCCGGAGTATTTGCTATTATTATATCTCCAGCGGCCATATCTTTCTCTGGCGCTGTAATATTTAGCTCGAACACCGCTTTTGCCCCCGGCTCGTCTATACACGGAAAAGCTTCCCTAGCATAGTGGCTTTCAAACTGCGTCGCCACTATCACCTCCGTTCGCCCATCATACTCATAGGTAGAAATATACGCCCCTTGCATATTTTCATTCAAAGAGCCATGATACCCTATTTCTATAGTTACATCGCCCTGAGGTACCTTCAGCACCGTCAAAACCCCATCTGCTAGCTCGAAATCTACTTTTTTGCCATTAATCTTCGCCCAATCCACAGATAACCCTACCGCGTGAAATTTCACATTTTCCGCCTTTGGCACCCCAGTTACGGTTACTCTACCGCCTACAGTTTTAGCGTGCTTATCTATTTCTATATCCAGCACATATTTCTCTGGCACAAAATACTTTATCAATCTATCCATATTATACCTCTATCACCTTTCTTATTTATATTTATTGATGTAATTTTGCATTTACTGGTAATTTTGCAGGTTTCAAGATAGACTCAAGCTCCGCCTCTTCCAAAGTCTCATGCGTCAGCAATTCCTCCGCAAGCTTGTCCAGTACAATCTTATTAGCCTTCAATACCTCTTCTGCACGCTTTGCCGCCTCATCAGAGAGCATCTTTATTTCCGCGTCAATTTGCTCAGCAGTTTTTTCTGAATATGGCTTACCCGTGGAAATCGTATAATACCCCGTAGCCTCACTTGGAAAAACAAGATTGCGCGTTCCATCTCCCATACCTTCTTCTACTATCATCGATTTAGCTAGCTCTGCTACATTTTTCAGGTCACTAGACGCCCCCGTCGTCACTGCGTCTTTACCAAATATCAGCTTCTCTGCTACACGCCCGCCCATCGCACGTGCCAATATATCCTTTAACTCATAGATACTCTTGTAGCTTCTATCCTCCGGCGGCAAAAACCACGTTACGCCACCAGTTCTTCCACGCGGAATTATCGTAACCTTATGTACTGGGTCCGAATCCGGCAACACGTGCCCCACTATCGCGTGTCCAGCCTCATGATATGCTGTAATCTTCCGCTCTTTGTCGTTCATCACTTTACTCTTGCGCTCTGGCCCTATCGCCACCCTTTCAAACGCCTCTGTAAGGTCTGCATTGCTGATAGCCTTATGCCCTTCACGCGCCGCCGTAATAGCAGATTCGTTAGCTATGTTGGCAAGGTCCGCCCCGCTAGACCCAGCCGTCTTCTTTGCCAAGGCTTCTAGGTCTACATTTTCTTCCACAGGCTTACCCTTGAAATGTACTTTCAATATCTCCAGCCTATCTTTTCTCTCTGGCAAAGTCACATTTACGTGTCTATCAAATCTCCCCGGCCGGAGCAACGCCTTGTCCAACATATCCACACGGTTGGTCGCAGCTATTACTATCACACCGCTATCATTATCAAATCCATCCATCTCTACCAATATCTGATTGAGCGTCTGTTCGTCTTCACGCCCAGCGCCGCCTCTCGCATCACGCTTGTGCGCCACGGCATCTATCTCATCTATAAATATTATCGACGGCGCGTTTTTCTTAGCCTTGGAGAATAAATCTCTCACTCTACTAGCACCCACACCTACAAACATCTCTGCAAATTCCGACCCAGAAATTGAGAAAAATGGCACATCGGCTTCTCCAGCCACTGCTCTCGCCATCAGTGTCTTACCCGTACCAGGGTCACCGGCTAGCAGCACTCCTCTAGGAATCTTCGCACCTAATTTCTCATATTTCTTCGGATTCTTCAAAAAGTCTACTATTTCCGTCAAATCTTGCTTGGCTGATTCATTACCGGCCACATCCTTAAAAGTCACTTTTTTCTTATCCGGGCCATATAATCTAGCCTTTGACTTACCAAAGCTCATTGACTGGCTATTCGCCGACTGCGCTTGCCGCATCATCCAGCTAAGGAATATCACTATCGCTATGATAGGCAGTACTGTCAGCCCTACGTCTAGTATTATCCCCCAGGCATTTACATCCTCTTTGTATTCTATTGTTGGATATTTACTCTGACACTCAGCTAGCTCATCTCCAGCCATATTGTCACAATAATTCACTAGCCCCTGATCGTACAGCGTACCAGATGGGTCTTTGCGTGAAGTCTCCGTGGCTTTATCGTTGCCCTTCAAGGTAATATCTAGCGTCTCACCTGTCACGGTAATCTTAGCAATATTCCCGTCCGGGTCATTTGCTCGCTGTATTGCCTCGGATATAGGCACCTCTGTCTTTTGCACACCGCCTTGGTTCATATTTGCTATCAGCAAAGCTCCAAAGCACACCAGCAAAAGAGTAAAAAGCACACTCCGTACCATATTTGATTTATTTATATTATTACTATTATTGGGTCGCCCCGTCGGTTTTTTCATATTTTCCGCCACTATTTTTCTCCTTATTGTATATATAATATCACAATCCACTTATTTTTTCTCAAAAATGTGCTATAATTACTATAGACTGGGTGTAGCACAGTTGGTAGCGCGCGACTTTTGGGAAGTCGAGGTCGCAGGTTCAAGTCCTGTCACCCAGACCATTATCATATATACACCTTGGAGTATGTATTTTATAAAGATGACCTCTGTTATTACAGAGGTTATCTTTATTTTTAAAAACATAAGCGTTTGCTATAACTTTTTCTGAAAAAATGTCTCCGCAGAAAATTTTGCGGAGACACAGTCGAAATTTTTTGGATTATTCATATCACATATTGACATATTATACAACTTATACTATAATCTAAAAACAGTTCGTCCACAATACAAGGAGGTGATAAAATGAGACGAATCGTGAACCTTTTTATAACGGGCCTTATCTTGTGGATAGCGTCCAAAATTGCTCCTGAACAAGTCCAAATCAAAGACTTTGGCACACTCGCCTTGGCTACCATCTTATTATGGATTACCACTATTGCAATCTACGGAATATCCTTGCTCTTTATGAGCAGCGGACTTATCTTCGAAAGCTGTAGTTGGATAATTCTTGGCTTCTTCATTATGGCGGCAGCAAAAATCATCGCCTTATACGCCATTAGCAACTGGATATCAGGATTTAACGTAATCGGCTTTTGGCCAAAATTCTGGATCGCTCTCGCCTGTTCAATGTTTACACTCTCTGGCCCTTCAAACGGACACAGCAGATACAACGATGGCAGATACGAATAGCCCCCTTAAGTCCCCGCAAAGCGGGGACTTTTTTATATCCTTAGACCTGCACCAAATCCGCCGAATCTAGATTATAATCCCCCATCGCCACCTTTTGAATAGCCGGGTCTTCATAAGTATTATAGTAATAAGTCTTGGTGACAGCAGAATATCCGCCAGTATAAATAGTTTTTTCGCAAGCACCATCACCCATTTGCGCAGCACCATCTATCATCGCCACACCAGTAAGGGTATGGAAAAGACGTGAAACATTTTCCGCTTCATTATCTTTCACTGGATAGTGCGTGTTAAGATACGCCACTCTTACAAACCTAGACGGCGCATAGTAGTCCCCAGGCAAACCCCGCATTAGTGACCCAGAGCCAAATGCCGTCATCTTGGCCTTGTCCCATTTTACCTCTTTGGGCATTTGCGGGAACAAATTCATATAGTTACGCAAATTCTCTTGATGCCATCCGTAGCCAGGCTGGTTGGTTAGTACGTCTACATCGTTGTGGAATATCTCCATTCCGTTTTTGGTGTATTCCACCACTATCGATCTCTTAGCATCACCAATAATCCAGTGCAATTGTGACACCGGGTACTGCTCATTGATAGGCTTAGCCACTATCGCTACGTCTTTTAGAGCTTTTTCTGCGTCATCTACTGTGGTAAAATTAGCCACTACCCACAGCGGAAATTCATAGGCTGCTACATTGGTCTTACCATCTACCGCCGCATCTGCGTATTGCGCATAGCCGGGGAAATTCAGCCCTGCTATAGCTAGTCCCTGTTCGTTGGCACAATCAAAATACAGCGGCGTATTATCTGCCACTATCGCCATGCCTATTACCGCCCCAGCTTTCATACTCATTTCGCCCAAAAAAGCCGAAGTATAAGTATACTCTCGTGGCGTAATTACCACCTTTTGCCCATACGGCACAGACCAGTCCAAGTTTCGTCCAAAATACATCCCTCCATTACTGTCGCTAAATCTAATACCTGTACACATTTTATCTCCTTTTTACTTATGGTTATATATTATCACTATTAATATCATTTTGCAATTTGCACCTGGCCATATTCCCGCTCCAAGTAGTCATATCGTTGGTCAGCCCACAGTAGCATGGCCTCCACCTCTTGCGCAAAGTTTTTCTTGTCCGATTTCTCACCGTCTTTTTCCGCTGCCTGTGCTATTTTTTCAGCCTGACGCGCTATATGGCTCAGCAAATCATCCTTACGCCCTGCCATCTGCCTAATATACATTTTTTGCACAGCCTCTTCAAACTCCGGAAAATTTATCAATCTCGAATACAATCTTGACCACTGCCAATATTGCTCATCACGCTCAAAATATTCCTTTGGATTTAGTTGCTTAGTTAGTCTGCCGTCACCATCAACCGAATCGTTATTAAAACTCCTATCAAAGTCCCACGCTGGTCCAGCATGAATTTTGTCATTTTTTCCATCTTTGTAAAAATATACACTAGTAAAATACGCATCACAATTTGCAGTAAATTCAGAAATAAGATAATACCGTGCAAAAGACTCCACATCTATCAGCTTCTCCACCCTAGCAAAATCTTCCTGTTTAATGGCCACCTCCAAATTATTAAAATCTCTCAGGAAATCATCCATAGCTATATCAGCATTGTCTTCCGCCACTGCGTCTTTCACGGTAAACACCTCTCCATTGCCACTTACATAATATTTATCTTCCAATTTGCCGTAGACATTGTCTAGCTCTACCAATACGCCCAAATGGTCTCTTAAATCCACGGCGTTTTTGCCTATTTCTATCGCGCGCGTCAGATAATACAGTCCTTCATAAACATCATCTACATACAAATCAACAAATTCCCCATTATATGCAAACCTCTCCCCCAGCATTCTCTCCAGATAAAACGCCGCGTCTGTACGTAGATTAGTACCATCGTAGTAATTTGCTAACAGTATCCATTTTCGGTGCTCTCCTAGCCCCAGCAAATCCACCTTACGGTCGAATTTAAGCTGCAATGGCTTTTTGTCCTGTGCCCACGTAGCATTTCCTCGCCCTTTTACTTCTACATTGTCGTACTTTGTTTTTTTATATTTATTTGTCACTGTTATATTATTGCCCGAGTATTTCAACTCCTTACTATTTTCGCGTATTTCTGCCATCGTCACGTCTTTTAGTGTAATCTCTAGCTGCGGCAAACCGAAATATTCCTGAGATTTGCCTAAAGACCACCCCTTACCCACCATCACAGCGGGCACTATTAGTAATATTGTCACCAAAAAAGCACACACTAGAATACTTTTCCAGTTCCAATCTTTCATATGTCTATTTTATCATACTTATGCGCTATATGGCATCAGCAAATACTACCAGTCGATGCGAAGCATCCCCATTACCATAAGACGTACCATAGCAGGTCATCAAAGCCACATCATGCTGAGCACCCATGTATTTTTCCTGCCCCTTGGCTATATATTTCATTGGCACATCTTCGCCGTCTATACTAGAGGATGCGTCGTCTACCCGCAATGTAGTTTCACCTGTTTTTCTATATATCACTATATCTTGTATTCTGTATGTAGTTGTAATACCATTGTATACCACAGTAAAAGCTTCGCCTATCCTTACGCCATACAGCACATCAAATACCGTCGAAGAATTATGCCCATACAAAAAGCTCGCATTATATCTAGCTACATACCTACCGGCATCGTTTTTAGTATTATTTGAGTCAATTATTTCTATAGTCCTACCGCCTACTATGATATGGCTTGCAGGCAGCACAGGCTCCTGATACACTGGCTCAGGAGCTGGCATCGCTTGCGCCGGCGCTTGATACACCGGCTCAGGAGCTGGCTCTTCTGCTACTATTGCCGGTTCTTCTTCTGCCACTTCCTCTATTACCTGTATAGTCTCAGTGATACCGGCTCCATTCAGGCCGGTCAAATCATAGTCATCCGACGCCATCAAAATTTCCGGGGCACCCACTATCCCCAAGAAACTTGAGACTAAAATTATAATTAAGCGTTTTATCATCAGTTTATCCCAATATACTTAACTACTACCATTATAGCATACTTTACCTAAAATGTCAATGCTTACAACATATTTACCCCAAACAAAGTTACAAATGTCCTTCTCTATGATATAATATGCTCACTAGGGTGGAGTACATTTATAAGGAGGTGTTACAATTGCCTAATCAACACATAATCGATAGCGCATACTCTAAAAACCAAATCATAGGCGAATACCAAAAAGCCATCAAAAAAGCAAATCTGCACGTAGCCGTTTCAGCCGAAGAACTTTACGGGACCATGCTTCAGCTCTCCCAAATAGCCTATTCTACACTTATATCTAGGTCCTATAACCTTAGATACAATCTCACCAGTTGCCCCAATACATTTGAATCGGTAGCTAGTCATAGTTTTCTCGTAGAAAACATGATGGATAGTGCGCTCAGCTTCCTGTACGGCCCTAACTTTACGCAAACTACAGATGGTTTTACTTATCGGGAAATAATGCAAGCAATTCGCAGGCACGATCTCCCAGAGATCTATGCTGCCGACATCCCAGACAACGGCGATCGCAATGACCAAGCTCTGGCTAAAACAGAAGATCTCTATTGGCGTCAATACTCCCACGATTCCCCATCGAGAGAATGCAAAACTGAACAGAATGTCAAATACCTTCTGGAAGATTCACGCTCAAACTTTTCCACTACCACTGGCCGCCAAATCCACGCAGCAGACAAGGCTTCCGCAATCTTCGCTGCATTATGTTTCGAAGAAAAAGGATTTACCCCCTGGATGGTCGAAGATGACAAACTAGCATCAACTCGCGAAACAAACATCATGAAAAAATGCTCACGCGGAAAATTTGACCATCTCACGGTTGTATGGCTTTTAGAAGCACGCTATCAGCGCTATGCTAGTGAAATGTGGACCATTGACTTTTTTGACAGGGAGTTTCATAAAATGGACTACGGGCATTACTTCACAGCACTCATCATTATGAAGACCATCGCCGTCACCGGCAAATGGTATGACTATATTCCATAACAAACGTACACGTGCTTCATGTTTCACATTGCACCTCCACTCTCTAGCCTCGGATTTTGCTTGTCCGGGGCTTTTTATGTTATAATGAAATAAACGGAGGTAATATGAGCAAATTTGACGATCAATATATCGATTTATGCCGTCGTATTCTAGACCACGGCGAGCAAATCACCAACTATCAAAAATCAGACCATCGCAGCGCTGCTACGACCACTGCTATTCCGGATCACACTGCCCAGGCCGCCTCCAGCGCTCGCACTATCAGATTACCTCATCAAATCATGCAATTTGATCTCTCCGAAGAATTCCCTATTTTGGTCTCCAAAAAAGTCGGTTTTAAGACAGCCGTTCTGGAGCTACTCTGGATTTATCAAGTCGCCAGCAACGATGTTCGCTGGCTACAAGATCGCAATGTCAAAATCTGGAATGAATGGGAAATTTCTGAGGACGGTATCTATCAAGGGCGCAATATCAACAAAATCTTTACAGACACGCACCCAGCCGAGCCAGCACAAGATTTCGCCCATACCATCGGTACGGCCTATGGCTGGATCGTAAATCGTTATCACCTTATCGACAATCTCATCGAGACTCTCAAGAAATCTCCAGGTAACCGCCGCATGGTCATGAGCCTTTGGCAAAACGAATGGCTACCCACCGCCGCCCTGCCCAGCTGTGTATGGAACTCTCAGTGGAATTTAATAGACGGCAAGCTCAATATACTAGTCGCGTCCAGGTCTACAGACGTACCACTCGGGCTACCATTCAATATAGCTCAATACGCCGTATTGTGCTATCTGATAGCCCAATGCATCGGCGCTCGACCTGGCCAGTTCACTTTCATCACCAACGATGCCCACATCTACGAAAACCAAATCAATGGTATCCGCAAGCAAATTTCTCGCTACGACCAAGCCATCAAAGACAATACCTTACCGCCACCCCCCACTCTTTGGATCAATCCAGACATCACCGATTTTCACCAGTTTGATAATTCTCGCGACCTCAAAGATATCCGCCTCGACAATTACAATAATCTCGGCATCATCAAAATGCCAGTTACGGAGTAATATGTTTAGTATCATAGCAGCCATCGGCAAAAATCGCGAACTCGGGGCCAAAGGCAATTTGGTATTCCATATCAAAGAAGATATGAA
>JAFOJM010000005.1 GCA_017420185.1 Candidatus Saccharimonadota bacterium
ACATCGTACCATCGCGGGGCTTTTTGCTCTCAGCACGGTGTGTTTTATGGTGTACACTACGGATCTTCACTACGCTCATGCCGAGGGCGACAAAGATCTCGGCTCTGCCAGTAGTAGTCTAGGTGCATCAGTCACTGTAGGTACCGCTTGTAATTTCTCTGGTAATGTAGATAGTCAGCACAATGCTACAATTACAAATGGCATCAATAGCACCGATATAGGTAAGACTACACTAAATGTCACTTGCAATGATCAAGGAGGCTATGCAGTCTATGCTATAGGCTATACTAATGATGAATATGGCAATACATCACTAAAGTCCAGTATCTCAGATGATTACAATATCCCCACCGGCACATCTACTTCTGGTAATACATCTAACTGGTCTATGAAGCTAGCTACAGTACCAGGTACTACTGCAGCTACTATAGAAAATAATTATAACAACTATCACACAGTCCCAGACGATTACACCAAAGTAGCCACATTAAACACCATCACCAACCCAGGCACCTCCACTACTGGCTCTTCCATCTCTACCACCTACCAAGCCTATATCTCCCCTACTCAACCAGCTGGTACATATACTGGTAAAGTCAGATACACTCTTGTCCACCCTTCCACCGCCCCAGCACCAGAGAAACCAATATTTATGCAAGATACTGCAACCATAAAGCAAAAGCTAGTAAATACAGGCGACACTATGCAGGCTGTAGACAGTCGTGATGGTAAAACCTACTGGGTAGCCAAGCTCGCTGATGGTAATATCTGGATGACTCAAAACTTAGACCTAGACATAGAATCCGGCAGGACTTACACCAGTGCAGATACAGACCTAGATAATTCTACTATAGGTACTAGCTGGACACCCACTGTATCTACCAGCACCACTTCTAGCTGGACTAGCTCTACTACCACCCCATTCTCCTACGACCCAGGCAATCTTTACTGGAATGGCAATGTAACTACTACTATTGATGGCACTCTTAGTGACAGAACCACAACAGACCCATCCGCTACGTCTGGTGGTACTCACTATCATGTAGGCAACTACTACAACTGGACTGCTGCAGTAGCTATGAATGACTCTAGCTCATATACTACACGATATACAGACGTAAACCAATCCATCTGCCCAGCCGGCTGGAGACTACCTACCTACAGTGGCGACAAATCTTATCTAAGCTTAGAGAATGCCCAAGGCTTAACTGCTGGCACTAGTGGTAATATCCAGAGTGCTCCTACCTATTTCGTATATGGTGGCGGCTGGAGTGGCAGCTCGCTTCGCGTAGGCTACTACGGGTTCTACTGGTCTAGTGTAGTGCTCAATAGTTACCTCGCGTACCGGCTCAGCTTCAATGCCGATGGCGATCTGTACCCTCAGAGTAACGTCAATAGGGAAAGCGGCTACTCGTTGCGGTGCGTAGCTAGGTAGGTTCCAGTAGTTTATTGCCCCAGCCTTTTTACCCGTTGTCTGGTAAAATAGCCGCCCCGCCCGCAATCTCTCCCTATAAAATATGCTATAATATGTACTATGTCCAAATCTTTTCGACCAGAAACTTATGACCCTCCCCGCTGCTGGGTAGGCGACACGCAAAAGATTATTTACGCTACGCGTGAAGAAGCCGAGGCGGCCGCCCGCGTGGCCGAGCGCGACCACCACACCGGCCCACTAGGAGTATACAAGTGCCCCTACGCCGACCACTATCATCTCACATCCTTATAAGCATTATATGATCCATTAATATCGAGGAACATTAAGGCCAAACTTGGCTTTAGCAAGTTTGGCCGCCGTATGCCCCTTGGGACGCTCTAGCGAAGCGAAGCGAGCGTCAGGGGCGGAGCGATGCGGTAAAATTACCTACCACATCGCGCAGCTTCCGAGATATGATGGATTATATAATGATGACGTATATCAGGAACTAGTAAAACACCTTAATACATGATATATGAAAATATATTCGGGGATTTCCCGCACCCTGGTCGCAAGGCTAGGGAAAATTTGTCTGCTAATAAATAATGCGTTACACCCCTCTTTTGTCTCTAGGCTTGTCTTCTGGCTTTTCAGATAGAATATTGCGCATTCCTGTAGATGTATGAGTGGGGGGCGGATGTTTGCTCCCTGTCGGCTAGCAGTTGCACTAGCTGCTCCTTGCTCTCAATCGCAGATTTAAAGGCTAGATAATTTTGGTCGTTCTATCGTTCCCCACCAGACCCTCTAGCGAATACTACGCGCACATCGGGACAGGCCTCCACCTGTACTATCTGCTGTGGCAACAATGTAGCGCCAAGCAGTGCTAGTGCTGCTATCAGATACCTAACTTTAATAATTTTTGCTCTACCACCCACAGCCTTCGGACGAATCTTGCGAACTGTTCGCCGAGCCGCTTTGTCAGAATTTTCTCGCTTGACTTCCGACACATTTCTCCTCTTTAAATGATGGTATAAAATAAAACACATTATTGTAAAAATTACAACCCCCTATAGTGGAGGTATAGTCTCTGGCGGCCAGAAATATGTAGTAAAGTTGTATTATCTACTGCAATTGAGGAACATTAAGGCAAAATTTCCCTTTAGGTGGATTTTGCCGCCGAAGGGGCGGAGTGATGTGATATAATCTCCGATTATCACATCACGTAGCTTCCGAAATGCAGTAGATAATACAACCCCCCACAAGACTAAGTTGTGTTATAATAAAACCAACTTGGAGGAAATATGATAGACAAACAACGCGAATGGGACGAATATTTTATGAAGATTGCCGAGACGGCGGCAAGCAAGTCCAAAGACCCATCTAGCAAAATGGGCTGCGTAATAGTAGACGCCAACAAGCGTGTGGTGTCGCTGGGCTACAATGGCATGTTGCAAGGTGCAGACGAGTCCAAGATGACTTTGTCTGAGCGCCCTATGAAATACTATTTTTCTATTCATTCCGAAATGAACGCACTAATTTTTGCCCACCAAGACCTAACCGGCTGCACGGTATACAACCGCGTTGCTACTTGTGACAATTGTCTTAAATATTGCTTACAGGCAGGCATCAAACGCTTCGTGTATAAGGAATTGCGCGTACATTCACACTCTACTGATCCTGCTAAATCTATGACTAATATCGACACCGACGAAGCGGTGATTCGCCTGCTATCATCTATGCCTGACGTGGAGACGCTTAATCTCACCAATGGCAAGACGTATGTCGAAGATATACTAGATGACTACCCCAAAGATTCCAAGGAATATGTCAGGCTGGCAAAGTGGGCATAGATTGTCGTCACTACGCTGGTATGTGATATAATAAATTAGAGATATTATTGCATAATTTACCAGTATTGAGGAACATTAAGGCCAAACTTGGCTTCAGCGAGTTTGGCCGCCGAAGGGGCGGAGCTTTGGTGTATAATCTTTGATTACACCAAAGCGTAGCTTCCGAAATACGGTAAATTATGCAACAATACAAAATCAAAAGAGGCATTATGGCAAAACTATATTTTAGGTACGGCGCTATGGGGTGCGGCAAGACCATGCAGCTGCTGCAGGTGGCGTTCAATTATGAAGAGCGTGGCCACAAAGTATGCGTGATCAAGCCCGCCACCGATACCAAGAATGGCACCAAGCTACTCACACGCATTGGGCCAGAGCGGGAGACAGATATTTGCTTTACGCGCGACATGAATCTCTACGATACCATTACCAAGCGATATCCCAAAGTCAGTTGCATACTGGTAGACGAGGCACATTTTATGACACCAGCCCAGGTAGACCAGCTTATGCTAGTCACCATCAAACTAAATATACCGGTAATGGCCTATGGCCTCCGGCTTAATTTCCGCCAAAAAGACAATGGCTTCGAAGGTGCCACTAGGCTACTACAAGTAGCGCACGATATAGAAGAGATTAAGACTATCTGCGAATGTGGCCACAAAGCCACACGCAATACCAGATTCCTAGACGGGAATCTAGTAATCGACGGCCCCGACATCCTCATAGATGACGGCACTACGGATATAGAATACCGCGCACTTTGCCCGGCCTGCTACGAAAGATACCTTCATGAGAGCGCGTGTCAAAGTTCCGATACTACCCCTGTTATGGCTAAAAAGGAGAGCAAATAATGCATATAGTAATAGAAGGCCAAGACGGCACCGGCAAAGACACTCAGGCTAAGCTAGTTGCTGATTATTTCAAGAAACAAGGCAAGGAAGTCGTATTCTATGCAGAATCCGGCACTGCCAGCAATGACGAATTTGTCTCTGAAATTGCCAAGCTAAACTATGGCTCCAATCAAGATATCGATCACCGTACCAGAGTACTGCTTTACCTGATCAATCGTTACGAACAGTGGCGAAAGCTTGCCGAACCCACCTTGAAGCGTGGCGGCGTGGTAGTAACGGCACGTAGTTGGCTCTCCACTCTCATCTATGAAGGCTATGGCGCTGGCGTCAGCCGCTCCGTGATAGTAAAAGCACACAAGGCCATCATGCCGCCAAGATATTTCACTCCAGATAAAATAGCTATACTTACGCTTGATCGTAAAGAGCAAGAGAAGCGCCTAGGCATACAGACAGACAAGAAATGGGATCGCAAAGCTGAAGTCTGGAAATCTAAAGGCGATTCTTTCCAGCAGAAAATAAACCCAGCCTATCTCAAGGTAGCTAAAGAGTATAATATCCCCACTATCGATGCCTCCGGTACCATTGAAGAGGTATTTGCTAAAATCAAAAAAACATTTAATATCTAGCATTAAAACATCGTCTCGTAGTATTGTTTGTTGGTATTGAGAGGCACTAAGGTCAAACTTGACTTTAGTAAGCTTTATCGCTGGAGGAGTGAAGTGTAGTTATATTATCTACTACAATTGAGGAACATTAAGACCAAACTTGGCTTTAGCGAGTTTGGTCGCCGGAGGGGCGAAGTGATATGGTAAAATTACTTACCATATCACTTCGCTTCCGAAATGTAGTAGATAATGTAACTATCATGCAGTGTTTATCCGTAGCTTCCAAGATACAGTAAAATGCAGTATAAAATTAATTCTCCGCAAACTGCGAATTGTACAGCTCTGCGTAGAACCCTTTTTGTTTTAGGAGCTCGGCATGATTTCCTTGTTCTACTATATTTCCGTCTTTCATTACGAGAATAAGATCAGAATTGCGGATAGTGGATAGACGATGCGCTATTACGAAGGATGTCCTACCGTGAGTGAGTTTCTCAAAAGAATCCTGTATCAACTGTTCCGTACGTGTATCTACATTGGATGTGGCTTCATCTAGTATCATCATCGGCGGGTTTGCTACCATAGCACGCGCTATAGTGATGAGCTGCTTCTCGCCTGCCGAAATATTGTCAGAATCCTCTGATATCTCTGAGCGATAAGTGTGTGGCAATGCTTCAATTACGTGGTTGACATTGCTAGCCTTGGCGGCTCGCTTAATATCGTCTATCGTAGCGTTTTGGCTCCCATAGCGTAAATTTTCTTCCACAGTACCGTTAAATAGCCAAGTATCCTGAAGCACCATTCCGAATAGTTTCCGTACGTCCGCACGCTTCATTTCGCGCGTTGGTACGCCGTCTATGGTGATATAGCCAGAATCTGGGTCGTAAAATCTCATCAGTAAATTAATGATGGTGGTCTTACCGGCACCGGTAGGGCCTACTATTGCCACCTTCATTCCCGGTTTCACCTTGACTGAGAAATTTTTGATGATAGGTGTATTTTTTAGGTATCCGAAATTCACATCGTGGAATTCTACTTCACCTTTGACTTTTTCGATGGCCTGCGCGGGTACCGGATCTGGCTCTTCTTCGGGCTCGCTCAAGAATTCAAAGATACGTTCGCTCGATGCCAGTAGCCCTTGAATAGTGGCAGTAGTAGAGGCAATTTCGGTGATGGGTCTATTAAATCTAGATACATACTGAATAAAGGCCTGCAATGCGCCTATAGTCAGCTGCCCGTTCACGGTAAAAAACCCACCAAGCACCGCAATAGCTACGTAGCCCAAATTGGTAAAAATATGCGTTACCGGGAATGACAATGACGACAAAAACTGTGCGCGCATGGTGATTTTGGTTAGTTTTTGATTGACATTGCTGAACTCTTGTATAGAGGCCGTCTCGTGAGAGTTGGATTTTATTATCACCTGACCCGAGTAATCTTCCTCGATGCGACTATTAAGCGCGCCTAGCGTGGTCTGACGATTTGTGAAATATTTTTGAGCATGCCCCATAATACGCCCTACCACCACTACAGATATCGGCACCACTACAAACGATATGAGTGACAGTGGCACGGATATGGTCAGCATTATTATCATTATGCCGACAAGCATAGTAAAACTCAGCGATACGTCTGTAATCTCTTGCGACAAAGACGTGGCTATCACCTCTATATCGTTGGTCATGCGAGACAGAGTGTCACCGTATTGATTTTTATCAAAATACGCTATCGGCAACCTAGATATCTTATCAATGATTTGACTGCGCAAATCTCTAGTATACTTAGCCGATACTACTGTAAGTATATAAGCCTGGATATAATTTAACACCGCCGATGACACGAATAACCCTACCACTAGCCATACTTTTCCGATAATTGTTCCAAAATCTATGTCAGGATATGTATTTACTGCGATATTGGTAATATCTCCGAGGATTTTCGGTATAAAAATACCAAGTATTGCCGACCCCATAGCTAGTATTATTGATACTATTATTAGCCCCCGATATTTCTTGATAGAAATCAAAAACTTTTTAAAAGATTTCAATGTCTTGCCGGAAGATTTGTTGCGAACACCTTTAGGCGAGGTCGATTTTCTAGGCATTTGCCGCCTCCATTTCTTTTTTGAATTCTTTATCAGAGAGCTGTGATTTTACGATATCTCTATAGACATTGCATTTTTTTAGCAGGCTCATATGTGACCCCTTCCCTACTATTTTCCCTTCATTTAGCACTATTATCTGGTCGGCATTTTTTATAGTGCTTACACGCTGTGCTACCACCAGTACTACCATGTCGCGGATGATGGGACGTAATGCTTCGCGCAACATTGCGTCGGTCTTCATATCTAGTGCCGAAAAAGAGTCATCAAAGATAAAAATATCGGGATTTTTACAGATTGCGCGCGCTATGGAGAGTCTTTGCTTTTGCCCGCCAGATACGTTAGTACCGCCCTGTGCGATATGCGCGTTGTATTCACCGGGTAATTTCTCTATAAATTTACTTGCCTGTGCTATCTCTGCAGCTTTTTTTACTTGGTCGAGCGTCGCGCTGGGCGCACCAAACATAATATTGCTTTTCACTGTGCCAGCAAAGAGTAATCCGCGTTGCGGCACCAGCCCAATTCGTCGCATCAGGTCATCTTTTTGATAATCTTTTATGTCTATGTTATTTATTAATATTTGCCCACTGGTGGCCTCATAAAATCTTGGCACAAGATTAATCAGTGTAGACTTGCCAGATCCAGTAGACCCAATAATAGCCGTGGATTCGCCAGCTTTGGCAGTAAAGCTGATATCATCTAGTACCTTTTCCTCCGCTCCGGGATAGCGGAAATCTACTTTACGAAATTCTACAGAAGCGAACTTATCTGGTACCCCCTTGGTCTCGGCCTTCCACTGAATTTTTGGCTTAATTTTTAGTATTTCGTTGATACGTCCAGCACATACATTGGCTCGTGGTATCATTACAAACATTATCGACATCATCAAGAAAGACATCATTACAAAGCTTACATACTGTGCAAAAGCCGACATATCACCTAGATAGCTAAAATCTTTATTTAGCAAAGTAATACCTATGTAAGTACATAGCAAAGTTAGCCCATTAAAAATAACATTTATCAGCGGACCTTGTAACTTTAAAATCTTATCTAAATATATAGACAATTTCGTTAGTTCATTGTTTGTTTTTTCGAACTTGTCTTTCTCTAGGTTCTCATTATTAAATGCACGAATCACACGTAGTCCGGTCAAGTTTTCACGCGTAATAAGAGTAATCTTGTCGACTAGCTTTTGGTAGATTTTGAATTTTGGCATAACTAGTGCCATAATTATGATTACAGAAGTCAAAATAGCCACAATTCCCACCGCGATAATCCATGTCATATCTGGAGCAGTACGTATAGCCATAATTAACGAAAAAATACAAAACATTGGCGCAAGCAACATTACAGAGAGCATCATCATTGTTACTTCTTGCACTTGATTTACGTCATTTGTAGTACGATTAATTAAAGATGCCGTACTGTAATCTTTGACGTCAGACATATTTAGGTAAGTTACCTTGGTATACAACTCCGCTCGTATATCGCGTGCTAAGTTGGCACCAACTCTAGCCGAAAAATAGCTAGATACCAATGCACACGCGGCGGAAACAAGCGCTATACCTACCATCAGTAGTCCGGTCTGCCAAATATACCCAGTATCCTCTGCTACAATACCTTTATTAATGATATCTGCCATCAATGCAGGCAGCTGCAATGTTCCCAGCACTTCTCCACCAACAGCAAACAGCAATATTAGCACTTGCCACCAGTACGGTTTGAGAAAACGAAATAATTTAAGCATATTGTACACTATATTATACTACACTATTCGCACTTGCCGGCCTTCAAATCTATCACGAGTCCACGGACCTTGAGATAATGTTCTAGAGAATCATATTCACCATTGTTGTACTTGCCGGTAGCTATATCGGTGGCGGGACCTACCCCCACATAGCGATAATGCCAAGTCTCGTATAATCCAGTGGAACCATTTTCGTCAACATTGGCCGGCTCGCTCATAGGTCCGCCCGCCCAAGCCTCTGGAAATCTATCGATAAACCCATATTTATATGAATTTGTCTTAAGCCATTGCCAGTCTATATGTTGCTGATAATCATCAGTGTCAAGTTCGGCACCATATGCAGGATCTAGCAAGTCGCAGGTTAGCCCAGTGTGGTGATCACTTGTGCCGGTCGCCGCACATAGTCTACCGCATTGCGTCCCCACGGCACGAAAACAAGATCTAGTTTCCAGAGTGTGTCCCGGATATTCTGCTTCATAGGCTTTTACCATATCGTTGATATGCTCGGCTGCCTCCGCATCTAGTAGATTGTCTCCATTGCCAGGATTACCTTCTACTATGCCATAAAGAGAAGAAATACTCACTAGCTCGGTTCGTCTGGCAGCTATAAATTCATCTTCTACTATAAAATTAGGGTTTATCAGCATCAATGCACCAAGCCGTATAGTGCAGTTGGCGGAATTTGCGCTAGTGATAGGTGCTGTAGTTTCTGCTCCTGCAGCATCATCAACTTGGGGTTCTTCCGTAATACTTGGCTCCGGCTCGTTTGCTGAGCTACTAGTCTCTATAGAGACACCTGGCTGTACATCTGTAGTCTCATTTCGCCAGCCAAACGCATGACGCAATCTGTCTAGTAGGCTAGGGGAGCTGTCGTATACTGCGGCTTCCACTTTGGCCTCGTATGTTTGTGAGCCGATTGTTATTTTAAGCGCTCCGGTTTGACCCGACATATCTAAAGCCACATCTGCTGTTGCGCCATCCCAACCTATACCGTATACATCTTCTGTGGATGTTATGCCTACTCTGCCGGTCCACCAGCTATCCAAATATCCCACCGTTTCACCAGCTGACACTATCTTGCTAAGTGGAATTTTGTCTTGCATCGTCTTCACTATAGTCAGCGTATCGGCAAAAGAGTCTTCTCTACTAGGTGCACCCATTAGTGTTACGGTTACAATATGCTCGTCCTCAAGATAACCAGAGGTAAGACAATATCCAGAGACTTCGCCAATAAAGCCAGTTTTTATTCCGCTAATCTTATTTTGCCCGAGTAAAACATTGGTATTCGTCAGAGTACCAGCCACAGGTACTTCATATTCTGTCCGTCCTACTATTTCTCTGAGCACTGAGTTTTGCATTACACGTGTACCTATTTTGGCCATATCGCTAGCCATACTGACAGTACTTTCGTCGAACCCGCTTGCGTCTATGCCGATAAAGGTATTATTTAGCCCCCAGCTTTTCAGCATTTCTCCAGCATAGTCTTGATATGCCACTAGTGACCCAAATGCCCATATAGCTAGTGTATCAGCCATATTGTTACTGGATACCAGCATTACTGAGGCGAGCGCATCATACTCACTTATTTCTTCTCCTACTTCTACCGCCGATACTGTCCCACCGTTTGCTAAATAATCTTCATACATCTGGACATCCGTTTCGGATATTGTGATAGTGCCACCTGTTCCGCCTAGCTCAAAAGGTTTTGCCTGCATCACTGCTAAGGCTAAAATCATCTTGGCCATACTTGCAGTAGGGCGGACATCTCGTGATTGCTGCCCAGCCACTATCTCACCATCTACCGCTACGGCATAAGCTATATTGTCAAACTTCGGCATATCATCTAGGCTGACAAATTCAGGCACTTTATAAGTAGTTTCCTGCGTTAATTCTCCTCCGGTCGCTATGACACGCATCATCAGCCAAGTGATAAATGCTACC
>JAFOJM010000052.1 GCA_017420185.1 Candidatus Saccharimonadota bacterium
AATTCCTTGTTCCATAGCTCCTGATTATACCGCTGCAAAGCCGCACTCGCCGAATCCGGATCAGAGCCTCCTTCGCCTAATCCATCATTATTCTCCCAAAATTCATCTCAATACCCCGGCGAATCCGAAGTAAAATCAAACTCCACATCAATCATATCTCTCAACCTCCGCAACAATCCTATCAAAACAAATCTTTTGTATCTCCTTGTTCCACTTCTTCCTATCATATCCAGAAGCCGCATTGTCCTTACTTGCTATAATTCGCTCCAGAAGTTCCCGCAATTCACCTTCTGGCACTACCTCAGATACTTCGGCCATCCAAAAAATCAATTCTCCACACACGATGCTTCTACCAAATACCTTCTCTCCGTCCACGGAATCACAATAGCTCATCAAATGCCAATACTGCGATGGACTCACTATACCCATTTTTCGAGCCCTATCAATATAACCACCCCCAACCTGTCGATATCCAGCCGCAATCAGCTTATCAGTCAAAGGGCATGGCGCATTCTTTTTGCCAGAATAGTATTTTTTACTTGGGCAACCTTCATAATACCATTACACTCTTAATCTCGTATCATCAAAACCAACTAACAAAAAAGCTCCCTCTGGAGCAAATTCGTGGTGAGCCGGGTGGATCAATAATCTCGCTTCGTTCGATTCGAACCCACTTCGTGGATTCAAGTTGCTACGCAAGTTACCATAAAACAAAATAAGACCCTTCGGGCCTATTTTATTTTTATGGTGAGCCGGGTGGGACTCGAACCCACGACACCAAGCTTAAGAGGCTCGTGCTCTAACCAGCTGAGCTACCGGCCCAAATGTGGACTTTGTCTCACCATTGTGATGTAAATGTGTTTATGGCGCCTTGACTCGTGCTCCGCATAAGATTTTACTCGGCGACAAGCGCCTCGGACAGAGCTGAGCTACCGGCCCAAATATGGACTTTGTCTCACTTTTTTATTATATCACAAAACTGCTTCTTTTACAATATGGGTTTGTAGTAGCTAGCAAACAGCGTAGTCTATTCTTTTTTCTTCTTTTTCCCACCGAAGAGTTTGCCAAGGTGGGCGGCGTAGCTGGCTTTTTGGCCAATATCCATGGCGTTGCCTAGCACTGGCACGCCCATGGCGGCGTCGCGAGCTGCCTGATGCACTGATGCCCTGGTAGGTAAGGCCGCGTCTATGGCCTTTCCCGCTGCGTCTTCTGCTACCGAAGCTGCAGCATCGCCTGCTATGGCTTTGCCTATGCTAGCTTTTAGCACCTTAGGTGCGGATGATTTTGCTTGCGACGTGGTGGCTATTTCTGTAAATAAGTCTAGATACTGCTGATTGAGCGAGCTGGCGGCGAATTTTGCCTCAAAATCCCCAACGTCTGTACACTTGGTGCCGAGAGCCTCTATCTCAGTAAATAATTTATCTATTTTCTTTTGCGCATCGGTAGGCACCTCGTAAGCTGCGGCGATAGCTTGCTTGCGAGAATCGATGCTTTGTTTGATATACTTGTCCATATATTTATTATACCAGTGTATTACGTAATTCACTGTATTTCAGAAGCTATAAATGAGTACTATATAAGAGTTACATTATCTACTACATTTCGGAAGCTACGTGATGTGGCAAGTTATTTTACCACATCACTCCGCCCCTCCGGCGACCAAACTCGCTAAAGCCAAGTTTGGTCTTAATGTTCCTCAATTATAGTAGATAATATAACTTATTTTGTCTTTAATATTCCTCAATACTAGCGAATCATGCAAACGCATTGCTATGCTGAGGTTTCTTCTGCTAGGATGTCGAGGAATTCTTGGGTGATGGCGGCGGCGTGGAAGTTTTTGTCGTTTTTTACCTTGGCGCCGGCTTTTTCGCAGAGATATAGCCCAGGCGCGTAATCCCACGGCTGGTCCACGCGAAAAACTACCCCGTGAATACGCCCACTAGCCATAAAAGCAAAGGTAGCACAGGCGGCGCCGAAGTTTCTGAAGTTTCTGGAATACTTCCCTGACATACTAGTCTCTGGCATATCGGGGAGACTATCGTGACCGATGATAGAATATATCGTGTTCTTAATGGGGACTTCGTGGATAGAGATCTTCTCGCCATTGAGATAGGCGCCAGATTCGTCGGCATGGTAGAGCTCACCTAGCCTAGGTAAGTCTATGACACTAGCGATAGTCTGGCCGTCTTTGACACAGGCAATCTGTATGCCCCAGATAGGCAGGCCGTTGGCAAAATTTACTGTACCGTCTATAGGGTCTATAATGAAGCAATTGTCCGTAACCTTGCCAGTATTATTAAACTCTTCGCTAACGATATCGTAGTCTGGGAAATGCTCGTGGATCTGGCCGATGATGTACTTCTCTATCTCTAGGTCTAGAGTGGTGACTAGATCGCCGTTATCCCCTTTAGGTGTGACGGTGAAATCTTTACCAGAGAGCTGCTCGGCGTGCTTAATAATATCTATCAAAAAATCTATTTCCATGGTAGTATTGTAGCATTTTGAGGATATGAAGAAAAGGCGGGCGGCGGGGCGGCTATTTTGCGAGGCAGCGAATCGAATCGCCATACCTACGATCATCAACCCTTGCCGAATTTACAAATGCTGAACTAAAGAAAAGCCCACGTGCATTGGCCGCATAGCGAGAACTGGAAGCCCAATACTGTCCCATGTTTCCACTAGTGAATGAACTGCCATAGTAGTAACCAGCAAGCATAAAATTTGGGACAGTGCCTGGACCGGCCTGACTATAGAAGTTAGTAGTAGATTGGCTAGTGTCGCTTGAGTCCATGCCATAGGCTATAGCCAGTTGATAAAAATCCGCACTTTGCCAGTCAGAAGAGCTCGTAGCTCTAGAGTTTGGTAATTTCCAACCTTTAGGGCAAATACTATAGGGGGCGTCCGTACCATCCGTGCTGATATTAAGGCCAGACCCCACCGTAGCAGCAGTCCAAGAATAGTACGAGTAACAACCAGGTGGTGAACAGTCTGCACCGGTAGCTTTGGGACTATTATAAACGAAGGCTTTAGTGTCATTATTGAATCCCCAAGTATCGGAATTTGGAAGTTTGTTGCCAGACTGAAAATTATTGGCGACGGGAAGAGTATAGTCGTCTGGCACATCGGAGAGTTCACTAGTGATAACTGAGCCGCCAGCGAGGTTTAGATTTTTTGTCATCCAGATTTTGCCGTCCCTCAGCTTAGCTACAGTATAGTCTTGGTCGTCACGCTTATCTTTTAATATATATGTGACTTCCGTAGGCGTAGCAGCTATCATTGCTTGTTTATCTGCATCTGATAGACTAGCGAAATCCTGCAGATAAGTGAGGTCGTCTATCGCTAGTGGTTTCGGTTTCCCCACAGCATAGAAGGTAATGACGTTATTATAAGTGCCGCTAGCTTGAGTGGAGGCTGATCTTGCAGCTATCTTGAAGTCTATAGTACTAGGCTGGGCTGGATCACTTATGTCTAGCAGTGGTTTTGTTTCTGTATGCGATAAGCCTGAATAAGTGGACCAGTTAGTACCACCGTCAGTAGAAGTACTATAGCCCCAGGTATTGTCTGTATTTAGAGATTCTAAACTTGCTGTTGTAGATATACTGCTGAATTTGTTGGTTGTAGGTACTTGTGTAGTAGTATTATCATGTACTAAGTCTGATGTATTGTAGTATGGGTCTGTAGATACTGTACTGCCTACTCCTGCTGATAGTACATAGCCATATGGAGTATTGGATGCTACTGTGACTGTGACAGCATTACTATCACTAGTAGTGCCTGGTACTAGATTGTCTATAGTGAGAGCACCTGTAGATAGACTTATGGATAATGTAGGTTTAAAGGTAAAGGAGATATCTTCATTGGTACTATAGGATAATGCATTTACATTATTAGTATTTACTATATTGGTAGCACTGTATATTCCTACACCAAGAATAGTGGCTAGGCTTAGTGTGGATGCTATGCCTGTAATTAAATGTTTTG
>JAFOJM010000053.1 GCA_017420185.1 Candidatus Saccharimonadota bacterium
TAAGAGATGAAGTGGGTGGAAATGTAAGAAACAAAGATCAGCATAGCGAAGGGATGTGTTGGTTATACTCTAGTACTTCTGCTATGGAGTATGCTTTGGACAAGCAGCATTAGTATTATGAAGTATCGGCGAAGCGTCTTGACTATATGACAATTTTTGGCGATAGTGCGTATAAACAGGAGAATGCGACGAATGTGTATTTTGGCAGGTACTTGAACGGTACTGGTGCTGATCGTCGAGGGCGTTTGGGAGATGGTGTTTATAATGCGCAATTAATCTTTTCATTGATGAGTCCATTGGCAATAATGTCTGAAGCGAATTTTACGAGTGTAATGAAGAATAATGATAGCAGATTGGCTAGTATTAGTAGATATGAAGACATTTGGAGTCTTAGCAATAAGGATGGTATATTAGTGGATGGGGCATATGCTGAGAAGCAAGATTTCAATAAGGTAAATGATGCTAGCAAGACAGATTTTGTTATAACTGGCATAGGTATAGCGCGGTATAGTTTTGATGGTAGCAGAGGAGTGGATAGTTCAGGGATAAGAGGAATAAGGGATGTTATTCAAAAGTATGGAGGCATATCTGTGCAGTTTCCGTTTAACAAGGACTTGGATGCATGCAGATATGCTAATGAAGCCTCGACGAGCTAAACTATTATTAATGATCAATCTGGGGATTGTAATGAAGATCACCATGCTATGGTGATAGTGGGATGGGATGATAATTGGGAATATGAATATGCTAGCCAGACTAAGAGAGGTGCATTTATATTGCAAAATTCTTGGGGTGAACTTTCCTCCGATAAGAGAGAATGGCACATTGCTTATGTATCTGCATTGTTGGACATGGTGTACCTTAACGGGATAGAAAGATATGATTCTTATGATTACTATTATGGACCAAATAACTATAGGGGGCAAGGAATTACACCAGAAAGTAATGAATTGATATATGAAATGTCTTCAAGAAGGAGTGCACAGTTGAAAGCGCTTACTTTTGCGACTATAGGAGGCAGCAACAATTATGAAGTATATATAAGCGTAGATGGTGATGCTGCAAATTTTGTGAAGGATGGTATTTTTAAAACTGACATAGGAATAACAAAGTATGAATTAAAGAATGAATACCAGATAGACGGCAATTATGCTATTAAACTGAAAAAGGTAGGTTGGTCGCCTGTATCTGATGAGAATAGGCAGCGTAATACATTGAATGTAATGGCAATGAAAAGTACGTCATACGACAAAATAATAGAACCATATGCATTGGACACTAAGGAAGATTATTTGGATTTGACGAGTTTCCATACGAAAGTGAGTGAATTTAAAGAGTTGTTTGGAAGTGACTATGAGGTGACAGTGGATACAAAGACAGTGAATGGTAGTAATAATATATATACTGGCGGAGAGACTAAGATATATACAAATACGACTTTGTCAGATACGTTTGTTAATATTGTGCGTGGCGATGTGGATGGCGATGGAGAGATAGGTGCGCTGGATTGCATTGGCCTTCGGAAAGATATAATGGATGGAATGAAGCTTCGGGATGCGTATATGGTGGCTGGGGATATGGACGACAACGACGAGATAGATGCAGTAGATTATATTCGTATAAAAAAGATGATAATTCAGGAATAGGATACATTTAATAAATGAAGAAAGGCTAAGAATGAAAAGTATGAAAGCAGGAATAATATGGGGGATTGCGTTGGCTATGTTTATGCTTTTAGGTGCGGAAAAAACAGCGAATGTATATGCAGTGGACAATGATGTGTTTACTGTGTCTGCTACCAGAGTTGGCCTTAGGCCGGAACAAAAAAAGAGTTTAAGCATACAATCTACTGTAGGTATTGGGAGAATAGATATAGAGTCCTCTGACGAAGCAGTAGTATCCGTGGATAAGGCTGCGGTGTTTGTGGATTTGAACGCTGTAGAGGTGGGATTGACTGCGGGGAAGGTTGGTACTGCTACTATTGCTCTGACGACGAGTAATTTTGCAATATTTGAAACAGAGGAGAGAAAAAATGGCATATCTCAAACCGTGGCAGTGACAGTGACGGAAGATGGGGATTCCGATGTTCCTGACGAGCCTGGTAGTCCTGGTAGTCCTGATAGTCCTGACAGTCCCGATAGTCCCGATAGTCCCGGCAAACCCTGACGGCTTTGACGGCTATGATGGCCCTGATAGCAAACAAGGTGCGGATATGAATGATGGCGAAGAAGAAACAGTAGTACCGAATACTTCTGCAGACGGTGCCGCCGACAAAAAGTCCAATACGACCAAAAAATCACCAGCGACTGGTGATAGTAGTCAGGGAGATGCCGGAGGTGTGACGGTGATGTATGTGTTGCCAATAGCATTAATAATTGGCACAACTATGCTATATATACGTCGGAAAAATAAATCGCATCGTAAATTTGAATGATATGAATGAAAAGAATGTGTTATAATGGATGTATGAGAAAAAAATGCTTAACCACTTGCGTTATGATTGCCGTGGTTTTGCAACTCTTGGGGGCAAATTTGACTAGTGCGGTAGAAGTAACAAGCGAACAGAGTGCAGCAGTAGTATCGCATTGTGACACAATAAGGGAAGATTTGAAGCGAATACAAAAAGAGGATGCTAGGGTGAGAGTGTATACGGGTGGGTATTACGAAACAATATTGACTAAGTTTATTACACCATTAAATGTGAGGTTGGTAGAGAATAATCTTTCTAGCGCTGGCTTGGTGGAAAACCAGAATAGCTTTGTGGATACAAGAGCACTGTTTGCGAGTGATTTTGTTTCGTATCAGCAGGGACTGGAAGAACTGGTGGGGATGGACTGCAAAGAAAAGCCGGGCGAATTTTATAAAGAATTACAAATTGTGAGACAAAAGCGTAAAATAGTATCGCAGGATGTATTAAAAATGCGAAGCTTGATATCTGAACATATAAAGTTGGTGAATAATTTGAAGGGGAGGTTATGAGGCGCAGTAAAAGCAAGAGGAAACTATTTACCAATGGAGGGCGCAATTTAGTAATAATGGGGGTGGCGTCCATAGTGGTATCATTGGCGACTACTGGAGTGAGTCTGGCGATATACCACAATACCGGAGATATATATCTGGATAGATCGCGACCTGGATATTTGCCAGACGAACAAGAAATAGAAGAAGAGAACGAAAAGCAAGAAGAATATGTATTTGATAAAAGTGGCAAGATAACAATGGATGTAATAGACGAATACTTAGAGAGGATACAGGTGGAGGTGCGAGCAATAGACGCTTACGAAAAACCGTTTGACGAAAATACATTGTCCGATGAAAAGTTAGGGATTCCATTAATGGAGGAGAACGCAGAAAATGAAACATGACGGCTTGATATTTGATATGAAAGGGCTTATACTATAAACAAATGAAGCAAAAGCGGCATAGTAAAACCCGGGTGCGGAACGTCGTGGTGCTAGGCGTAATGGTTGTTGGTCTATCGGCCGCAATGGTGGGACTAACAAATATCGTACATCAGATAACTGATAGTACATTATCTAAGACCCCCAATGCAATATTGGCGAGTGCCGGGGTAAGCGAAGCCGAATTGGTGAGATTGCCAGTGATGTATTATGATCAGCGAATGGATGAGTGTGTCAATATGTACAATACCAATATGAAGGACGAATTGGAAGCTAGGCAGTTTGAATGGAGTGAATGTGGATATTATAATGGCAAGATAGAGCATGGCTTGGTGAGTTATGAGCTAGATGAGCAGTATTTACCGATAGCTACGAAGGGTGAATTGCTGCCGAACCGGGGCGTGGATATGACGAGGTGGTACAACGCGGTAGACGGAAAAAGTGCGGGATATGCTGGTACAATTGGTCTCGAATATCATAGTGATAGCGCTGAATTTCTGTATAATGATGATAGCTTTTACCCATTGGATGAGGTGGAATTTAGCAAAGGAGATGTAACTAATAGGGATGGACATAACCACTTGTTTACCATGGGCTTTGCGGTGCCCTTTACGGTGCTGGCGAGTGGAGAAGAGAGTTTTACCTTAAAAGCGGATGATGATACTTTTGTGTATGTTGATGATAATTTGGTGATAGATATGGGCGGAGTACATGAGGCAACGGTAGGGAGATTTGCTATACTCGAAAACGGTGAAGTGTATACTGGGGTAGGCAATGAAATGTTGGCGTATTCTGGAGTAAATGTAAAAGCGGGAGAAGGCGCGATGATACGTATATTCCATGCGGACAGGGATTCTCAAGAATCTATATTTAGTCTGAAGATTATTGGAATGAATTTGAGCGTGACTGACGTAGAGTTGGCGGATGGTGATGATGGTGTACAGATTGCTTATGACCCGAATGATCCGAGCTACGTACCTCCGCTAGGGGAAAGTGCGGTATCTCGGCCTGACACTACTAAAGGTATGGTGCTGCTGGCTACAGTGGAGGGAGTAGCGGTATTGGTGATGGCTATGGGTGTGGCATATGTGGTGCGATATGCGATGCGGGACAAGACCAAGTAGGTTGGGTTAGCTAACTAAGAAATAGTAAAGTTGCTGGGGGCTATTTGCGAGGAGTAGAAATGTGGGCGGGGCGACCATAGTCAGGGATGATGATAGAATGTTGATGATGGTGATGGTCGTATAGGGGAATACTTTGCTCATTGGCGAGAGTGTTAACTATGCAGGCGCCGATGCGAAGGCCGGTAAAGGAACCAGGGCCAGACATAAAAGTGATTCCAGTAATATCTGTGAAAGATTTATTATTTTCTGCGAGCTTATCGCGGATGAATTGTAAGAGCTTTTCGGCGAGGTCATTCGCGAAGGTGTAGCGATACTCCTTGTCGTCTAGCCTAAGGACTGTTTCTGGGGTGCTAGTGTCGAGAAATAATTTCATATGGTAACCTCACGGAAATTGTCTGGAGTGTATGAAATAGTGATTGTGACGTGATCGTCTGGTAAGATGTCGGCTACGGAATTGCTCCATTCGAGAACGATGATATTGTGGGGATTTTGAAGGTTTTCGTATAAATCTTCTGTCATGAGGCCTGGATCTGGTAGGCGATAAAAATCATAATGAATGAGGCGACCTGGACTGTCGGGCAGGGCATAGGATTTGGAGATGGTGAAGCTTGGACTAGTGATAGGGGTATCAATATTGAGGCCTGCGGCTAGGCCACGAGTAAAAGTAGTCTTGCCGGAACCTACATCGCCGATTAATTCTAAAACTGTAGCTGAATCTGATGATTTTGATAGGGTCTTTGCGAAGCTGGCGCCAAAGTCAAGCATATCTTGTTCGGACTTGATAATCATTGTATAATACATTATATCATGAATGTATATATTTCTGGGATTTCTGGTACCGGTATGGGACCACTAGCTTTGATGGCTAGGCAAGCTGGCATGAAAGTGAGTGGATCGGATCTAAGCAAGGGGGCAATCTATGATGAGCTCGTGAAGGCTGGCATTGACGTGAAAATTGGGGTACAAGATGGGACGTTCTTGAGGCAGTGCCTTGAAGATGGGATCGATTGGTATGTATATACGTCAGCTTTGCCGGAAGACCATTCTGAGCTAAAATTGGCGCGAAAGATGGGGTTGAGATGCACCAAGAGGGATGATTTTACGGCTTACTTGGTGGAGAAAATGGGGCTGAAGATGGTGGCGGTGGCTGGTACACATGGTAAGACTACTACTACGGCGATGATAATATGGGCGGCGCTAAAACTAGGGTTGCCGGTGGCATATATAGTGGGAACTACACTGGGATTTGCGCCAAGCGGAGCATATCATAATGGTGATAAATATTTTATATATGAGGCAGACGAATATGATAAAAATTTTCTTAAGTATCATCCGTGGCTGGCGGTAATTACAACGGTGAGTTATGATCACCCGGATATTTATGCTACCAAAGAAGAATATACGGATGCGTTTGAGCAATTTAAAGCACAGAGCAAAAGCGTGCTGGAATATAACGGCGATACGATGAAATGGAATGATGGGCGGCGGACAATGTATAAGCCTCGACTATTTCGGCTAGCAGGAGAGGCGAGACGAATAGATGCTGCGCTTGCGGCTGAGGCAGTAATGCGGATGGAATTTGAAGAATATAGCAGGAAAGGTATGATCGTTGACCATAACTTTATGGGCTTGATAGAGGAGCTGAATGAATTTCCGGGAGTGGGGAGGAGATTTGAGCGGATTGCTGATGGTGTGTATAGTGACTATGCACATCACCCAGAAGAGATAACTGCAACGATTGATGTGGCTAAGGACGAAGCGAAGTTGCAGGGAAAGAAGGGAGTAGTGGTGGTATATCAGCCACATCAGAATACTAGACAGCACAAGGTGCGAGGTGGCTATGCCAATGCATTTGAGGGTGTGGATAAGATATGTTGGCTGCCGACATATTTGACGCGAGAAAATCCGGATTTACCGATAATTGCGCCGCAAGAGCTGATTGATGGCTTGAATAATAAAGAAATAGCAGAGGTGGCAAAACTAGACGATGATTTAGCTAGTAAAATACAGAAATATGTGGATGATGGGTATTTGATGATACTGATGACGGCGGGGCCAGCAGATGGGTGGCTACGTGAAAAATTCGGCGACTAGGATAAAAACATAATTTAGTGAGGTATTATGTGAGGGGTTGGAAATTTTTGATGCTTATGGTAATATAATATTATATGGCAGAAAAGAGTCGAAAAAGTAACACTAAGGGATGGCTTGTCGTGCTAGCGTGTATGTCTTTAGTAATATGTTTGTTGGTAGTGGCTATAGTGGTAGTAATAAATAATCGTCCGGCCGTAGAACACCCGGTGGAGACTGACTCTGATTCTAATATTGGAGAGGGGACGATATTTGATGATTGGGGTGAATATATAGCAAATAATGATATGAAGGGATTAATAGAAATGACAGATAAGGCTATCCAGACCACGGATGATATTGAAAAAAAAGCTGTCTTGTATGCATCGCGCGCTGGGGTGCTGTATAATTATGATATTGAAAATAGGAGTAGCGAATATTCTGCACAGATATTGGCTGATGTGTATAGTGCTGAGGAATTATATCCCAGTGGCAATACGGCGTACTTAATTTATTATTATGAACAAGAATTTGGAAATGATGCTGTGGCGAAGGAATATTTAAAGGTTGCGGAGGAGCGTGGCGAAATGATTCCTCCGGGGAGAGGATAAAATGCGCAATAGAGTAAAGCTTTTGGTTGGGGTAACAGTGGTTCTTTTTGTAATGAGCGGGATATGCCAAGCGAAGAACACATATGCTATGACCTGTAGTGATGTCACCGAAGAAAAAAACCAATCATTGTATTATGCATGTATAAATAGTAGCCAGACTAGAGGGGCGATGTGGCTAAGTAGTTATAAGGACAGCAATGAGAGCGTAGATGCTATAGTTAATTATGACGGTGAAACTGATGTGTATCTACATGGGGTAGTTGTTTCGACAGACGGAGAAGGTAGTGGCAGAGCGACGTGCATAAAAGCGTTTTTGGGAAAGAGAGTCGATATAGACAATCAGGATGGTACGGCGGTTTGCGCAACGAGTGCCGAGTATATCCCATATAGCTTTTTAGATTTAAGTGGATTAGATTCGAATGATTTTGGTCCATATATGGAAAGACCAGGCGTAAGTAGTTTTGGCCCGATTGAGACCAATGTTAAGGAGGTTGAGTTAAATGTGGATGACGCTATTAGTGGGGCTGTTTGTACTGAGGATGGTAAAGGCAGGTGTGTTTACACTATAGATTTAAACATATTCCGATGTTATGGTGGTAATGAGTATAAGCCTGGCGCTTGCTATTCTGATCAATCTGCATTTAAGATAAGTGTGCCGGTGTCGGAATCTTTTGTTGGGGCGTCTACCATAGTGGGTGATAATGATGCCGGGGATGAGGGTGGATTAAACTGGAAGCCAGACGGTACCGGAGCGTCGGATTATTATGCCGATAGAACATTCGTGCTAAGTTGTGATGATATGGATAATGGATGTGACGTAGTATTTAGGCATTATATAAAAAGGAACAGTGGCAATGGTAAAACAGAATATAGTATCAGTAAGAGTGTAGATGGAGCATCTTCTAATGTAGTAAGTGGAGAAAATGACGGAAATAGTCCAAATAGGCTCGTGAAAGAAGATACGGTAAAAATATATTCAGGACAGAAAATATGCGAAACCTTGAGCTTTTATGCGGATGGGGAGACGAATAAAGTCACTACCACTATATGCGCTGCGGCTACTGGGTCGGCAGAATCTTCTATAGATGTAAAAATTCGTAGCTCTGAATCTCAGGAGTGGGGGAAGGTTGTATATGCTAAGCCTGGTGATGATGTAGCGATAGAAGGGACCTATCAGCCATCTTGCCAGGCGTGGTATAATAAAACTCTTTATGGGAGCAACCAAAGTATAGGTGAAATATTTAATAATAATAACGATCCGGATTGGAAGAATGCCTTCTCGATAAAAATAGGAAATTTGGATACCGGTGAGACGTTTGGGAATAATGGAAACCCTGAGGTTTATAAGACTAAGGATGGTCTATCTTACAACGTGCAGAGAGGCAATGTGGGCAAGGAGATAGCCGTAAGGGCTGTAACCAATAACACGAGTGGTACTAGGACTGCACCAAGCAGGGTGAGCGTTAGCTACTCCGATGCGGATGGTTTTAGTGCCGATGTGGACACTGATTCTATTAGCAGTGAAGAGGCGATGATTTATGTCCCGTATAATTTTAAAAATAGCATAAGTATCGATGCTGGTAAATTAGTACTGTACGCTGGGGAGGCGATACCTGCAACATTTAAACCTAGTGTAAAAGTGGAGCCAAAAGAGAATTCTAAAACCACTAGTAGTATTGGAGAGAAGTATGCCACAAAGGTGGATAATCCTAGCGTGCGGATATGCGTATACGAGGAGTCCGTTGGGCTAGACGAAGAGAGTGATTGTGAACAGAAAGATTATGATGGATGGGATGTTGACGAAGATGGTGGCGATGCTGATCTAGCAGGGTTGAAATTACAACGCAAAATAGTGCCAGACGTGCCGGCTGGTACTACAATATGCATAAGTGCTGGGGTGTATCCGGCCAGTAGTGGAGCAGAAGACAACTGGAGCAACCCGAGAGGCGACGATACTTGGGCGACGACTGAAAAATGTATGCTGGTGGCCAAGAAACCTTCCTTCCAGGTATGGGGTGGCGATGTATTCGTGGAGGAGAATGCAAATGTTCCTTTGGCCGATAAGATACTGTTGGCAGATCCGGTCAGCGTAAGAGCTCCACGTAGATTCGGCTCATGGGGTGAACTATCAGTGGAAATTGGTTCTGGCGGTAATAGGGGCAATTTGTTTAGTGGTGCTGCGCTGGGGTTTGCAGGTAATGTTGGCGGAGAGTTGAGTCCGAATTATTCATACCTTAAAAATGGTAAAACAGCTGAGTATACAGGAAAAGGGAATAATGTTAATCCGGGTATAGATCCTGGTGGTGGAGTTATTGATAATCCTGATTCTGATAATAAAGGTGCTTTGAATTATTCTGGTGGAAGCATGATTGGTATAGAAGATTTTGCAAAAAAGATTGGCGAAAAAATAGATAACGATGATAAAGAAGTGGTAAGAGGCGATTTTGAGATTGAAGATCCTGAGTCTGAAGGTCTTAATTTTGGGCCGAATGCCAAAAAAATGTATGTTATTGATGGAGATATCATAATAAA
>JAFOJM010000054.1 GCA_017420185.1 Candidatus Saccharimonadota bacterium
CTAGATTGTCTATAGTAAGAGCACCTGTAGATAGACTGATGGACAATGTAGGCTTAAAAGTAAAGGAGATATCTTCATTGGTACTATAGGATAGTGCATTTGCATTATTGGTATTATTTACTATATTAGTAGCACTGTATATTCCTACACCAAGAATAGTAGCTAGGCTTAGTGTGGATGCTATGCCTAGGGTGAAATTTTTTGTTGCGATAGCTTTGCTGCGTATTGTCATGTATACTTCTTTATTTTATTCTTGTATCATTACGTTATTCACTATTATCTCGGAAGCTCCGCCCCTTCGGCGCCAAAACCGCACCTAAAGGCGGATTTTGGCTTAATGTTCCTCGATAACAGTGAATAACGTAATAATACTTGTTAATTTGCTTTTATTCCCCCCTGATGGCGCCATCTTTGACATGAAGGTTCTAATAAACAAAAATGGCACCGTCAGGGGCGTAATTATCCAACAATTGTGCCGAATTTTAATCAAACACGACGTGGCTTCCTCACGGCGCCATTTATTGTCGCATTCTGGATTAAAATAATCCGGCAAACTGTTAAATTGTTGAATAATTGCAATATCAGTATAGCATATTTTTTAATGTTTGTGTTAAAAAAATGTAAAATCTGACGTTATTGTATAAATCATACGACGCCTGGCCACACCTTTATTCTTGGGACACACCCAAGGACCGTTCGGCCAAGCCTATGGTCCCAATAATAGAGGTTGCGACCAGTCTTCAGGCTGATTATGCAACAATGTCCAAAATCTGCATGTGATATAATATAAGATATGAAAAAGAAAAAGACCTCAGATATGGTGACGGTAAATCGCAAGGCGCGGTACGATTATGCGCTAGGCGATGAGCTGACTGCTGGGATGGTGCTAGCAGGACCAGAGGTGCGTGCTATTCGTGACCATCACGTGCAGCTAAAAGGGTCTTTTGTGACGATCCGTAATGGTGAGCTATGGCTAAATAATCTAACCCTAGGCGCCGAGACGGCACGCAATATTAAGCTGCTTGCCACCAAGAAACAAATAGCCCTACTAGAGCGCGAGAAAATAGCCGGCTCTACCATAGTGCCAGTACGGCTACTGGGTGGCAACAGACATATCAAGCTAGTGATAGCAGTAGGAAAGGGCAAGAAAAAATACGACAAGCGCGAGACTATCAAACGCCGCGATATAGAGCGAGGTAGATATGCTTAAAATCTATTCATGGAACGTAAATGGGCTGCGTGCCGTACTAAATAAGGGCGCTTTGCAAGAGTTTATCGCGGCGGAGCAGCCAGATATACTGTGCCTACAAGAGACCAAGGCCAAGCCTGGCCAAGCAGAGGTAGATTTCCCAGAATATGAGGAGCTATGGAATTCAGCCGAGCGGCCAGGATACAGTGGCACCGCAATATTTACCAAGATAAAACCGCTATCATTAGCGAATATTTTGCCGGCGGAGGCGGATTTTGCCGACCAATTTGGCGACCCTCTTGCTGAGGGTAGAGTACAGACGGCAGAATACGATAAATTTTACCTAGTAAATATCTATACGCCAAATTCCAAGCGAGGTCTAGAGAGACTGAGCCTACGTGAGAAGCTGTGGGACCCAGCAGTGCGGAAATACCTCAAAAAGCTAGAGGAGACTAAGCCAGTAGTAGTGTGTGGGGATTTTAATGCTGCGCATACAGAGATAGACTTGGCTAGGCCAGCAGCAAATCGCCATAATGCTGGATTTACCGATGAAGAGCGACAGGGAATTACGAATTTGCTTGACTCTGGACTAGTAGATACATTTCGTACATTTCACCCGGACGAACAGCGATATACATGGTGGAGCCACTGGGGTCACGCACGCGAAAATAACGTAGGGTGGCGGATAGATTATTTCTTTGTGTCAGAAAGCTTGCGAGACAAAATAAAATCTGCAGAAATCTATGAAAATTATATGGGCTCCGACCACTGCCCAGTATCTATAGAGCTGGATATCTAGATGGATAAATATTTTGAAAAAATAGGTCAGATACCGGCAGACGATCTGCTATGGAACTTGCCCGAGCAAAAGCAGGGTGCAATAAATATCATTGGTGGAAATGTGCAGAATTTCCGCACGCCAACAAGGGCAGCCGAATATCTAGCAGCAAAATATCCAATAAAAACCGTGAATTTAGTGCTGCCAGACTCTCTGAAAGCAAAGGTACCAACGCTGGATAATTTTGTATTTCTGCCGTCTACTGAGGCTGGGTCGCTAGCCGGGGAAGGCCTGGCTGAGACAATGGCAGCTGTGGATTATAATCTCATAATAGGCGATTTATCCAAAAATGCCATCACTGGTAAGGCTGTAGCAAGCGCCTGTGAAAGTTCCGACCGACCAATGCTCATCACACGCGACAGCGTGGATCTGATAGCCGAAAATGGGCCAGATAGGCTACTAATGAATGACCAGCTAATACTCATGGGGTCTCTGGCACAGCTACAGAAGATATTGCGTGCGGTGTACTACCCTAAGATGCTACTACTATCGCAATCTTTGGTACAAGTAGCTGAAGTGCTACATAAGTTTACCCTGAGCTATCCAGCAAAAATAGTGACTTTACATAGTGGCCAGATATTAGTAGCCGAAAATGGCACAGTAAAAGCAGTACCACTGGAAGAGTCTGGTTACTCGCCTATCATGATATGGAACGGAGAATTAGCGGCAAAAATAGTGGCGGTGAATATGTTCAACCCGGGTAGATTTATAGACTCCACCGCGACGGCAATATTTCACAAAGTATGATATGATAAAAGCATGAAACTAAAACGCTTAATCTTGGGCGCTGTGGTGGCGCTAACATTCACACCTATTGCTAATACAAATGCGGCAAACACGCAGGACTTTTATTTTGAAGATTTTACTGCTGATTATTATCTAACGAAGCTAGACGATGGCACTAGCAATCTGCACGTCAAGGAAGTATTGACTGCGGTATTTCCAGAGTCAGATCAAAATCACGGCATCACACGCACTATACCGTACACTAATCAAGGTGGAGAAAATATAACGGTGCCGAGTGACACGGTGCTGAATTTGACAGTGCTTAGAAATGGTCAGCCGGAAAATATTAATAAGATTGAGAAAAACAGCGGATATTACACCGTATATATAGGTAAGGCGAGCGAGTATGTTCACGGCGAACAAGTCTATACGCTAGAGTACGACTATACAGACGTAATTACAGAGTTTGACACCGATGGCGTGAATGTGAGTGGTAGGAAAGATGCGCAGAAGGTACTACAAGAACTGTACTGGGATACGAATGGCACCGGATGGAGCCAGAGTTTTGAACGTCTAACGGCAAATCTACATGCTACGGAGGATATTTACAAAAATATGGATAAAACTGCGTGGTGCTATGTGGGTAAATATGGCGATAAGGGAAGCGATAGATGTACCATTACGCCGACTAGCGACGGGTTTAGCTTTGAGACAGCGAGCCTAAAAGCCGGTGAAAACCTGACCTTTGTGGCCGAATTTAAGCCGGATACATTTAATGTAATACTAGAAAAAAGCTACGTACTAGTGATAGTCTTAGTTATTGAGATATTGATAGCGGGAATTGTGTTGATTAAGAACATATTGAAATGGCGAAAAAAAGCCAAGCTTCAGTACAACTTATATAAAGCAACTTTTGTAGTGCCACAGTACCAGCCGCCAGAGGATGAAAGTATTCATGCAGCAGAAGGTGAACAAATTTACCTAAAAAAGACAAAAACATCATATGTAGCGACTTTACTAGAGCTAGCCGTAAGCAAGAAAGTAACAATCAAAAAAGCTGAAGACAATAAAAAATATGACTGGGCGGTAGTATTAAACGTAGAGCCAGAAGAGCTAACTGGGCCACAAAAGCAAATGTTGCGCATACTGTCTAATGATGAGGATTTAGCGCGCGGCAGTGAAGTACCTATAGAAAAGCACAAGCCTACAAGACGCCTAGCGATCTGTGCTGAAAAATACAGAGATGAAGCCTTTGATGCGCTTGTAAAGGGGAGGTATCTAGATAATGAAACTATAGAAAAGCAGTCAAAATATACTGTGGCTTGGGTAATATTGTTCTTTATAATACTTTTTGCAGTTGGATATAATCTAGGTAATATTATGAATGCAATTAGCGGAATATTAATCCCGAGTCCAAATGCAATAATAGTAGGCGTAAATATTATACCAGTAGCGATAGTAGTGACATTATTTGTCTCTGTGGCGGTCAACGAGATTATAACCAAAAACACCAAAAAATATAAAGATTATACCGAATCTGGAGTAAAATTAGCACGTTATCTGGAAGGATTGAAACTGTATATCACGATGGCAGAAAGCGATAGACTAAAATTCTTGCAGTCTGTGGAAGGCGCCGATATGTCCAATGCGGGGATGGTAAAGCTTTATGAAAGATTATTGCCATGGGCAAGCTTGTTTGGCGCGGAAGAGAGCTGGGTAAAAGAATTGGCAAAATATTATGACGTAGAAAATATGGATGATGCAATAAGCATAGGCATATTGGATGGGATTGCAGCCAACAATATTGCACGCGATATCAACCGAGTCGTCACGTCCTCTACAAACTACCGCGAGCCAAGCAGCGCAGGAGGCTCATGGTCCTCTAGCAGTAGTGGCGGGAGCTCTTCTGGCGGTGGCGGATTCTCCGGCGGTGGCGGCGGTGGC
>JAFOJM010000055.1 GCA_017420185.1 Candidatus Saccharimonadota bacterium
AGATTATTTTATTCATCAGGGAACAGCTCTTTGTTATTAGCTATCTTGGCATCGTAATCTACCGGCTCTAAGTCGCCTTTGTCGTTCATCTCATAAAATGCATCTTTTACGTCCTTGATGTGGTCTATGAATAATACGCCATTAAGATGATCTATTTCGTGTAGTAGCGTGCGCGCCAGCTCATCGGTGGCTTTGATGCGCACCTCGGTGCCATCTTCTAGCTTTGCTTTTACACGTACTTTACTGGCTCGTGGCACCTTGCCATAGATAGATGGCACCGATAGACAGCCCTCGTAGTCTGTCTTTATCTTGCCTTCGGCCTTGATTACCTCTGGATTGATCAGGGCGGTAAAAGTAGCCTTCTTCTTGTCCGCCATATCGTCGCGTACTATGATTATGCGCTTGTTCACGCCCATCTGAGGCGCTGCCATAGCTGCGGAAAGTTCATAAGGGTGAGCCTTCTCCCAGTCTAGAGATAGCTTACGCATATCCTCAATGATATCCAATATTTCGGCGTCAATTTTGCCAACTTTGGTGGACTTTTCGCGTAGTCTCGGATCTGGGGTAGTAATTATTTTCATAAGCCAATTATATCACAGAATGAATATCCCGTAAAATGAGAGGGGAAAGGACGGAACAGCTCGTATGGCTTATGATGTTTGCGGATGGCACTCGATACTCTATCGAAGGGGGTCCGGAAGTTGGCAAACTGAGAAGTAGCGCGCGAGCCCCGTGCCGCTCGCCCCTTGGGACGCGAATTGCCGAAGACAAACGGGAGCGAGCGACGCGCCCCGAGAGAGAGTATGAGTGTCAGGACCCGCAAACTATGTAATTCCGAAATACAGTGGATTGCATAACAAAAAAATCAATAAATACATTACAGCAGCCCTGGTGGGTCGAGAGTTATATGGAAATTCGGATCTAGGCCAGCGCAAGCCTCTACTAGGGCTTTGCGTGATTTTGCCCGCACTATTATTTGCCAAGTATAGCCACGACTGGTATGCTCGTGGAATGCCGGCATTGGCGGGGATACCGTTATTTTTGGGTTTCTTGTGAGATTTTTCACGGTAGAGCGAACTTTTTTTAGTACTATTGTCTCTGTTTTCATGGTGATCTCTAGTTTCGCCACAAACATATACGGCGGAAAGCCCGCTCGGCGGCGCTTATTGACCATATATTTATAAAAGCCTTCATAGTCTGCGGCTAGCGCATAGCTTATCACTGGGCTATCTGGCCGAAAAGTCTGCACATACACCTCTGCCACCTCTGTATGTCCACGTCCCACTCTGCCTATTACCTGAGTTAGCAGCTGAAAAGTCTTTTCCTCGGCCATATAGTCAGGCATATTTAGCCCTGCATCTGCCTGCGCCACCCCCACGGTCGCGAGCCTGGGCAGGTCTAGCCCCTTTGCTACTGCCTGAGTACCTACCAGTATGTCCACCTCACCCTCTCGTACCTCTGTATACAACGCATCTAGCCCCTCGTTTTTCTTGTTGTCCGCATCAAATCTTTGCACGCGCGCCTTAGGGAAGAGCATCTTGAGCTCATTTTCTAGCAGCTTCGTGCCGAAGCCTTTATGTACTAGCCCCAGCGCGCCACACTTAGGGCAGCTAGAGGGGACTTTTTCGCTATATCCGCAGGTATGGCACACTAGCTCATAAGTATCAGAATGCAGTGTTAGCGGTAAATAGCAGTTAGGACATATTATTTCCTCGCCGCAATTTTCACAGATAGTAAGTGGGGCTGACCCTCTGCGATTATGAAATACCAGAGTTTGCTGCCCCTTATCTAGATTACGACGTATAGCCGCTATCAGACTATTAGAGAAATAGCGATTTTTGTTAAAATTATCTCTTGCCCGGAAATCCACTATTTTTATATCCGGCTTTATAGCAGTAGCCTTAGCCTTCTCTGTAAGAACCACCAGTGAATTTTGCCTTTTTGCCAGGTAGTAATCTTCCACCGTAGGCGTAGCCGACCCCAGTATCAGGCCAATGCTAAGGTGCTTCGCCATAAAGCTGGCCACCCGCACCGCAGAGTACTTAGGCGTATTCTCTTGGTAGTAGGTAGACTCGTGCTCCTCGTCTATAATTATCAGCCCCAAATCTTTAAGCGGCGCAAACAGTGCCGAGCGTGGCCCTATCACTATCTTGGGCTCGTCTGCCTCAAGCAGGGAATTAAATATGAGATGCCGCTCTGCCTCTGTCTGTCCAGAGTGAATTAGTACTACTCTGCCACCGAAATACTCGCCAAACACCCGAACAAGCTGGCTGGTCAGCGCTATTTCTGGCACCAGCAGGATGGTGGATTTTTGCTCGGAAAGGGCATTTTTAGCCATTTTGAGGTATATATTTGTCTTACCACTACCAGTCACGCCATGAAGCAGCTTCGTGACTCCTGGCGCCTCGTAGAGGGCTTGTAGGGCATTTTTTTGGGCTATATTCAGCGGAATTCGGGGCTCGCTAGTAGTATGTTCGGTTTTTTTAATATCCCCGAACATTTGTTCGGTTTTGCGGCGCTTTTTCTCTACACCTTTTGGCAGTATGAGGCTAAGAGTGCTGGCCAGCGGTGCTTGGTAATAGTCCGCCACAAACCTGGCCGTAGCCACAAGGTGTGCCGGCAGCGGCGTTGAATACAAAACTTTAGCAATAGGCTTGGTAACAAAATTCGGCTGAGCAACTTTTTTGTATACTACACCCACAGCCGTACCACGACCTAGCGGTATCTGCACTATCTGCCCAGGCAGCAGGGAAACATCCGACGAGTACGTCAAAATGCTCCCCTTACCAAACACCTTCCCGGGTATTACCTCGTAAAACATGTATATATTATACACCAGTTACAATCCACTTCGCGACTTTATAGAGGTATACTCTGCCATGTATGGGCTCCACAAAATCTTGACTTGACTTATATATATATATAATTGTAAGCATAATAACAATAAATAACCATACATAGGAGGAAAGCAAAACAATATGGCTAGTACAAACACAAGTATCAAACTTAATATCGTAGCGCCAGACGCGCCTACGCCAGCACCAGTAGATCCAGTAACTCCAAATACTGGTCTATTTACTCATGGCATAGGTGGTCCAGAAGCTACCATTATAGTAAGTGTAGTATTAGTACTAGCTATAGTAAGTATAGTACTAACTGCCTATATGTATAGACGTCAT
>JAFOJM010000056.1 GCA_017420185.1 Candidatus Saccharimonadota bacterium
CTAGATTGTCTATAGTAAGAGCACCTGTAGATAGACTGATGGACAATGTAGGCTTAAAAGTAAAGGAGATATCTTCATTGGTACTATAGGATAGTGCATTTGCATTATTGGTATTATTTACTATATTAGTAGCACTGTATACTCCTATACCAAGAATAGTGGCTAGGCTTAGTGTGGATGCTATGCCTGTAATTAAATGTTTTGTTGTATGGTTGTGGTGGACCTTCATGTCTCTCCTTTACTGTTAATATTATTATTTTATATTTCGCCAGCCTGGGCTGTATTGCGTTTATGTATAGATTATGTATGTATTGTACTCCAGGCCGCGTGGGGTGTCAAGTCTTGATATTATGCAGAAATATTATGTAATATGCTAATGCTAAAGTGTTGTCAGGCGTTGTTGTGTAAATCATACGACGCCTGGTCACACCTCTATTGGACACGCTCTAGGATCATCACTTCGTGCGCATTAAGCGAGCGGCCAAGCCTATGGTCCCGATAATAGAGGTTGCGACCAGTCTTCTGGCTGATTATGCAGCAATGCCGCGTTGCTATATAATTCATGTGGGCCTAAAAATCTTATGCTATAATGTATATATGAGTGGATATGTAGATGCAGCGACTATAGACAGTATTAACAAGCGCATACGCCTGTGTGATTACTTGGCGGTGGCACAGCTGTATCTGCGGGATGATTTTTTGCTAGAGCGGCCGCTAGTGGCGGCAGACATCAAGCCGCGGCTGCTGGGCCACTGGGGCACGTGCCATGGTATAAATGTGGCGTATGCTAACCTGAAGAGCTTTTTTGCTGATAATCCTAACTATACTTTTGTGCTGGGGCCAGGGCACGGATTCCCGGCGCTGCAGGCGAACCTGTGGCTGGATGGCGACCTAGCCAAGGTAGACCCGCGCGCTACAGTAGACGCTGCGGGAATGGCGTATATTTGCCGGCAATTTTCATGGCCAGACGGATTCCCAAGCCACGCCAGCCCGTATACACCCGGTATCATCACGGAGGGCGGAGAACTAGGCTATGCGCTAGCAAATGCCTATGGTATGGCGCTAGGGCACCCGGAAAAGACTATAGCCGTGCTGATAGGCGATGGAGAGCTAGAGACGGCCACGGCGCTAGATTCGTTAAACCTGCGCAACCTACTAGCAGGGGCGAAAAATGGCAAAGTACTACCTATATTGCATCTCAATGGCTATAAGATATCTGCACCGTCTATATATGCTAGGAAATCCGAACGGGGACTAAACGAGCTAGTGAGGGGCTTTGGCTTTACGCCAGTGTGGATAGACAGCGAAGATACGGAAGGATTCCAGCTGGCGCTAGCACGCAAGCTAGAGGTGCCTTTCTACATACTTGCTAGCGAGAAGGGCTATGGCGGGCCAAATCGTCATCACGAAGCACACCAAATACCACTAAAAGCCCCAGCTACGGACAAGGCAGAGCTTGGTGAGCTAGAAGACTGGCTAAAGTCGTACCACATAGAAGAATTATTTGATAAGGAAAAAGGAGTGCTGCTATGACACTATATTCACCGGCAAAAAGAATCGGGGAATTGCTAACGGATGAATTCCGTAACAATCCAAAATTTTACTTCTTCTCGCCAGACGAGACTACGTCAAATAAATTTGACAAGATATTTGAGGTGGAAAAGCGCGCGTGGGCACTGCCGACTGAGGCCTGGGACCTGCCAGAGAGCCAAGATGGGCGCATAGTAGAGATGCTGGCCGAGAATGTACTCTTTAGCGTGATGACTGGACATCTGATGAACGGTGAGCCGGCGATGATGGGGAGCTACGAGGCATTTTTCCCGATAATCACCGCGCAAATACTACAACAAATGAAATTTATCAAGCAGAGCAAGGAAGTAGAGTGGCGTGCACCGATGCCGGCAGTGAATTTACTGTCTACCTCTACCTGCTGGCGACAAGACCACAATGGCTACACACACCAGTCGCCCGCACTAATATCTACTTTGCTAAGTGTACCGAGCGGACTAGCCAACTGTATCTTCCCGATAGACGACGAGGCTACCGAGGCCGCGTATCACTATATGATGCAATCTACGAATGTTGTAAATCTTACAACATTCAATAAAATTGATGAGCCGAGATACCTAGATGCGTCTACGGCCGAAAAAGAGCTCAAAGCCGGCGCGCTCGTATATGAGACTATATCCGACCCAGAGCCAGATGTGGTACTAGCGGCAGCAGGAGACCTGATGGCGAAAGAAATGATGGAGACCATCAAGCTACTACGTACCGATATGCCAGATGTGAGAGTGAGATTTGTAAATATAGCGGCGCTATCGTATCGCGCGATAGGTACTGCTGACAATAAGCTAAGTGTAGAAGGGTTTACCAAAATATTTACCGCAGACAAGCCGATAATAGCAAATTTTCACGGATATCCAGAGACACTAGAGACCATACTAGAAAATTACACCACGCGGGGAAGACTGCGCGTGCATGGCTACTGTGAAGAAGGCTCCACCACCACCCCGCACGAGATGCTCAGGCGTAACGGTACATCACGATACAATATAGCTACCGATATAGCTAAGCTATATGGCCGAGATGATTTGGTGCTAAAATACCAAGAAATCTTAGCGAAAAATCACGCCTATGCGCTAGAGCACGGCGAAGATATGATACAATAGTACTGTTATGGAAATATTTACATTGGTAATAATGCTGGCGGTTTTTGCTGAGACGAGTTTTTTGACTATTAATAAATACAAGCCAGCCAAAAGTGGCCGTAGGAAGATATATATAGACACTTCGGCGCTGATAGATGGGCGTATACTAGACATAGCAAAGACTGGATTTGTAGACGGGGATTTGATAATACCAAAAAGCGTATTGCTAGAGCTGCAGCTCATAGCCGACGGCAAGGACAGCGAGAAGCGCGCACGCGCTAGAATGGGGCTAGAGGTGGCGGCAGAGCTAGAACGCGTACCGCAAGTAAATACCGATATATTGGATGACGGGGATTTGGGCCGTAAAAAAGTAGACGAAGAGCTACTAAAGACAGCAAAGTCCAACAAAGGCACCATACTGACGCTAGATTATAATCTTATCAAGGTAGCTGAAGCGGAAAAAATCCCTACGCTAAATATCAATGATTTGGCGCTGGCAGTAAGGCTTAGTTTTACCATCGGCGAAAAGGCAAAGATAAAGGTAGTAGAAAAAGGCTCTATGTATGGCCAGGGTGTAGGATATCTTGGTAACGGTACTATGGTGGTAATAGAAAAAGCCGCAAACAAAATAGGTAAGGAAGTACTGGTGGAATTTACCAATATCCATGAAACCTCATCTGGCAAGATGATGTTTGCAAAAATAGTGCAACGATAATATCTAGGTAGAGCGGCCTTACTGTATAGGCTATACAGTAAGGCCGTAAGTGGCTATGGCGTGCTGGACTTAGACTTAGTGTTGTCGTCTGTCGAAGGTTTGGTGGACTGCGAATCTGACTGTTTGGTAGGAGTGAGTGTCATCTCGCCAGTGACAGTATAACCAGCCGAGTCGGTAACAGTGAACTTGATGGACGTCTCGGTGCCCTTGAGGGTGTAGCCTGAAATGGTGCCGTCCGAGCCAAGGGAAATACCACTCTGCTCTACGCCGTTGACATACAGTGTATAGCTGGAGATATCTGAGGTACCACGCTTGACAGTGGCGATAATCTTGTTGCCGCTGGTAGATAAGGCTAACTGTGGCGGAGTGTAGTCACAAGTGTCGCTAGTGTTACGATCGTATGGCTCTGGCACATTGTAGACTTCATTGCCGGTCATAGGATCGGTGGTCTTGGTGACCTCTACTTCTATTTTGTGGTCTTCTGGAGTACAGCTGGAAGCTAATAGGTGATTGTATCTATTGAATACAAGAGTTTCTTTGGTTACGCCTGAATTTTTGGAAGAATTGTACCAGCTTGGCCAGATATCGGTCTTGCCGTTGACGGTAAGCGTCTGAATGCCGGCAGGCTTGTTAGGCATATCCCCAGAAGCCCATTTACCATCGGCAGCGTAGACATCTTTGTGCACGCCCTCCATGTAATTATTGACGACGCGACGCACGACGCTGTTGTCGGAATTGCTTAGGCCAGAACCGTCGTGATTGCCATTCCATACCACGGTAGATATGGCAGAGGAGAAGCTAATCATAAGAGAATCTTTTGTTTCGCTAGAATTGGATGTAGTGGTGGTACCGGTCTTGGACGCAGTCTCTACACCAGGCACGACAAAACCATAAGCATATGACTGTGACCCCCATACTAGAGATGCACGTGCTACTGGGTCGTGTAGGATATCCCACATCATATAGGCTACTTGCTCATCTACTACACGCTCGCCTTCTGTATCTTCCCATTTTTCTAGCACCTCACCAGAACTATTCCTGAGCTCTAATACATAGGCGATGTCTTTGTATGAGCCACCACGAGAAATGGATGCGTATGCATTGGCATGCTCCAGGAGACGGACGTTGCATCCGGAACCAATAGCGATGGATAAACCATAGTTGTCTCTATCTTCACAGTAAGATTTGTCACCAAGAGCATGAAGGACCTCAAGAGAATTGTCAATGCCATTGATATAAAGCGCCTTAACCGCAGGGATATTTAGAGAGTTGGACAAAGCCTGACGAATAGTAACGTTGCCATAAAACCTGCCGGTATAGTTGCGAAGCTGACAACCACTAATGCTACCCGCGCAATAAATACTGTCGATATTTTCGTCTTTGAGTATGGAGCCAGGGCCGTAATTGATACCTTCACGCTCCATAAGAAGCGGAGTGTAGTCTAGGACTGGCTTGATGGTAGAGCCTGGCTCTAGCAATGCGTTGGCAGCATTGTACGAACCATACTCGGGATTATTAAAATCTACTGAGCCAACCATAGCTATCACTTGAGACGTATCTACATCTAGCGATGCAAGGGCGATATTGTCGGATCTATTGATATAGCTGATGTCGGCACCGGCCGCGACGGCTGCTTCGGCCACTTGCTGAGCGCGATAGTCTAGTGTGGTGGTGATAGTCCAACCACCAGAGCGCATAGTCTGGATACCGTATTTTTCTTCAAGCATAGATTTGACCTCTAGCACAAAATGCGGAGCTAGGATATCGGCATACTGAGCAGCCTCGGGCTGAATAGTATCGAGGATAGCTACTTGCTTGGCTTCTTCAGCCTCTTCCTTGGTGATGTAGCCCATTTCCGCCATAATATCTAGTGTGTACTGCTGGCGCTGAAGCAGATATTCGTGCCCGTATTCATTGTATGGGTTGTACAAACCGGGATTGTTTGGAACGGAGGCAAGGAGGGCAGACTCTGCCAAGGTGAGATCTTTGGCGGACTTACCAAAATAAGTCTGGGCGGCGGATTCTACACCATTGCGACGACCGCCGTAAGGGGACTGGTTGAGATACATGGTGAGAATTTGATCTTTGGAGTACATACGTTCTAGTTCTATGGCTAAGATCAACTCTTTGATCTTGCGGTTGAGACCGCCGCGGTTTTCACTGGCGGCTTCGTCGGCGAAGTAGACTTGCTTGATAAGCTGCTGCGTAAGAGTAGAACCACCTTGCACGCCATGGCCGCTCAATGTGGACAGAGTAGCCCGAACTAGCGCACCGAAATCTACACCGATGTGGTCGTAGAAATTCCTATCCTCGATAGCAACAGTGGCTTGGTACATATATGGGGATATATCTGCTGCGTCTACTACTAGGCGATAATTTTCGCTACCGGTATCTTTCCAAAGTACGGTACCGTTGCGATCTAGGTAAGTATTGACTGTCTCGGCGATAGACATTTCGTCGAGCTTGATTTCGTCAAGATCTTTTTTGTAGTACAAGAATAATCCACCAATAAAGATGATAAATAGCAAAACACAGGCGGCTATAGTCTTCCAGATGGTTTTTTGGCCACGCTTGGAGAACCACCACTTGAAGACACGCTTGGGGTGCAACCTTGCAAAGAAACGTTTGACTGGATCTTTGGGAAGCTTTGCGAGCTCCTCGGCACGCCGACGGCTCTCGGCTTCTTTTTTGACCTTGTGTTTGTAACTCAAACTTGAGTACAGAGTCATTTTCTTTTTCGCAGTTTTTTTGGATGATTTTGCTGTTTTATTACTTTTTGACGGCAAAATCACATTGGATTTTTTCTTGTTCATATATGTATTATACACTAAACCATAAAAAACATAAAGTTTTATGTGGTATTATATATAGTATGAGGAAATTTCGTTTTAAATCCGTAGTACAACTAGCAAATATGAGGCTTTCAGTAAAATCTGCCGCTATAGTGCTAGCATCATCTACGCTGGTATCGGCTCTGCTGGGGCTATTTCGTGATAGGATTCTGAATTCATATTATTTGGGTACTTATCCTACCGGGATAGACGCTTATACGGCGGCTTTTACTATTCCGGATTTTATGTTTTTTATACTGACATCTGGGGCGTTATCGGTGTCATTTATACCGGTATTTAATCAGCGTTTGGCAGCGGGGAATAAAAAATCCGCATGGGAGCTATCTTCGTCCTTACTGAATTTATTGGCACTGCTTACATTGGTCACATCTGTGCTAATAATGATATTTGCAGACCCATTGATACGGTACGTAGTAAGCCCCGGGCTAGACGAATCTGGTATGGTGCTAGCTATTAATATGACAAGAGTGATAGCTATTAACCCATTTCTTTTTAGTATAGCTACTGTGCTAACGTCTATTCAGCAAGCGGTGGGGAGATTTGTATTTTACGCCATCGCGCCTGCTATATATAATATAGGTATAATCATAGGTATCACGTGGTTTACTGGTGGAATTAATATTTTTGGAGTGCAGATATTTGAAGGCGGCATCATGGGCGTAGCGCTAGGAGTGATACTCGGGGCTATTTTGCAGCTGATAGTAGCCATCATCGGGCTGTTTGGGCTGGGGATGGATTATAATTTTAAGATTAACTGGAAAAACCAAGGATTTCGGGCTATTTTGAGGCTGCTGCCGGCAAGATCTTTGGATCAGGGAATTGACTACGTAAATGGCATCGTAAATACCAACTTGTCGTCACGGATGGGTGTGGGCGCAGTGAGATCTTTCAACCAAGCCTCGGCTTTGCATCAGATGCCAGTGAATTTGATAGGTGTGGCCATATCTACAGCCTTCTTTCCGAAACTTACCGAAGAGTTAGGAAATGGTGACAAAAAAGAATTTAATGATACTTTCCGCCAGGCAATGCGTACTATAATATGGATATCTTTACCGGTGGCAGTGATTGCGTTTTTCGGGCGAGGATACGTGACTAGCTTTATATCAAATATCGGTAACAACGACAGCAATGGCACTATAGCATCTATACTTGGCACGCTGTGTCTGGCGATTTTCGCGAGATCGGTATTTCATATAGCGTCGCGAGGATTTTATGCGCATCAGGATACGAAGACGCCTTTTATAGTATCTATATTTGCGATAGGGCTGACTATTATACTATCCGTATGGTTTTACTTTTTGAACTGGGGTGTAGATGGCCTAGGGCTAGCACAGTCGCTTGGTGCTATCGTAGAAATAATAGTACTGCTGTATATACTGCAGAAACGCTCCGGCAAAGAATTATTAGATAAGGCATTTTGGCGGGCTACGGTTAGAATGCTATTTGCAACGCTTATCACTGGATGCGTGGCTTTCTCGATGACAAAATTTGTCCCGCTAATGGCTACAGATAATTCGCTTGTTATAACAATACCGAAATTTTTACTAATATCGGCAGTGTCTGTAGCGGCATACTTGATTGCTAGCTATTTCCTAGATCTCAAGGAGGCCAAGCCAATATTCCAATATTTTAAGAAAATAGTATTTAGAAACGCAAAATAGCACATAATATACTGTAAATATTATCTGTTTTGGACGTGTGGCATGATTTTGTTTGGTATATTATAAATATAAATTTTCCATTTATTATAGTGCTCATACTACTGGCAAGTATTTATAACAAAATGGTATTGTCTTTTAAAAAACGCATGCTAATA
>JAFOJM010000057.1 GCA_017420185.1 Candidatus Saccharimonadota bacterium
AAACACTAATAACTCATTGCTTCCTGCTACCTCACCTTCATTTAGCCAAGACTTTACGAATGGCTCACATAATAGTAGTTTCGATTCCAATGTAGTTTCATATAGTAATTACTACAACTGGTACTCTGCCACAGCTGCTAACGGTACATACAGCAAATCTTCTGGTGAAGTAGCTGGCGATATATGTCCTGCTGGATGGAGTTTGCCGCTAGGTAGCAGCAATAACACTTCTGGTTCATTCTACTACCTTAACCAGCGAATGGGTGACGATACATCTGCCACAGGCTCCAACAACTGGCGCTCTTTCCCAAATAACTTCGTTTATTCCGGCGGCTGGTACGGTTCGTCGGCGGACTATCGTGGCGGCTACGGCGGCTATTGGTCGTCTTCTGCGTACGATACGAACTTCGCTTACTACCTACGCTTCTACAGAAGCGGCGTGGCTCCCGCGAAGAGCGAAGTTAAGGCCTACGGGTACTCTGTACGCTGTGTAGTGTCGCAGTAGCGGGTCGGTTTGAATTACTCCCCATAAAGTGGACACGACTTTTGCGGCCATACCCCATTTAGTGGACACCTAAGTAAGGTGTCCTCCCCGTAAAGTCAAACACGCTGCATACGCCTATGTTTGCAGCGTGTCTTCCTATATACTTTGTCTAGCGTATGACAGTCATTACCGCAGTGTGATATAATTACCTTATGAAAAGCTTTGTCAAGTACATCTTCAGTGGTATCAATCTCACCTGGCCCAAGCTTATCGGCTTTAGCATTGTTATGGGTGTCTACACTGCCTTGATGGCTATGCTAGTTCCAGATGGCAATTCTTTCCACGATATCGCCGTCACCGAGGAATGGTGGATTCTCCCGGCAGTTATCATAATATTCAATTCCAAAAAGCCCCTCGAAGCTGCCCTCAAAACATTCGTATTCTTTCTCATCTCGCAGCCGCTTGTCTACCTTTTGCAAGTACCATTTAGCTATATGGGATGGGGATTATTCAAGTACTATCCGCACTGGTTTGGGATCACTATTCTTACCTTCCCTGCTGCATTCGTCTGTTGGTTCATCACCAAAGACAAATGGTACTCTGGGGCTATCTTAGCAGTTGTCACTATATTGCTAGGCATAGAGGGTGTCAACCGCGCTTATGCCTTTATCGCATCACCGCCTAGTCATCTTATTACTGCTATTTACTGCTTCGCAATGATACCGCTACTTATCTTCGCCACTCTCAAAGACAAGCTCCCGCGTGTTATCACAGCGCTTGCCACGGCAGCCGCGCTACTTATCTATATACCGTTCGCCTCGGTGCAGCCGTTCGAGACCTACAACAATTCATTTATCACAGATAACGAAATTGTCTTTGTGGGCGAACCCTACATTTCCTTCTGGTCCGGCGACGGCCAGGGCAATGTCGAAATAATACGCTACGACGGCGGCTACAATTTCAAAATATCAGGCGTCCAGGGTAAATCCTACCACTTCACCGTCTCCGACGACCAGCGAGAGTACCATTTTGAGTACTATTACGACACTGATTCTCAAACAGTCATAGTCAACAAGGTCACCCCATAGCGCCTCTATATTATATATCTCTCTACATCAGAATGCGGGATTCGCACCAAAGGTCCGAGTCCCGAATAAAAAAGTCCCTCATAGAGGACATGGCTGGGGATGAGGGATTCGAACCCCCGAATGGTGGGACCAGAACCCACTGCATTACCACTTGGCGAATCCCCAACGTTTGTATATATTATATCACATTCTTCGCCAAATTAGTACCAAAATTTAATGCCGTAGCATTGTTGCATAATTAGCCTAAAGCCTGGTCGCAACCTCTAATATTGGGACCATAGGCTTGGCCGAACGGTCCTTGTTCGCCAAAGGCGCACGAAGTTGTGTATCCCAAGAATAGAGGTGTGACCAGGCATCGTATAATTTATGCAACAACGCCTAATGCCGTTCGTAATTACACTCCCTTCCTCATTTTTCTCTTGCAAAAACGTAAAGATTATGTTAACATTATTTCACTTATAGTACCTTATTATTTCTAGGAAAGGATGATTTGTCCATGAAATCCCGCAGACACCCATTCAGAAATATTTTTTATAAAATATTTCAAAAAAAGTACATTGTTACCGACATCCCTATCGGCCACCACGATAAGACATTGTACCGCATTCGCGCACTTAGAGATATCCCCCTACACAACGTTCAGGCTGGAGATTTCGGCGGATATGTCGAAGGTTATCGTAATCTCTCTCAATTAGGCGACTGCTGGGTTGGCGAAAACGGCAAAGTTTACGACTATGCCAGAGTTTCCAGCGACGCTATAGTGCGCTACCGAGCCGAAGTCTACGGCTACGCCAAGATTAGCGGCTCTGCGGTGGTTTACGGTTTTTCCGACATACACGACCACGCTCTTGTATGCGGCCAGACCGAAGTGTATTACAAGGCGGTAGTAAAAGACTACGCCTATATCGGCGGCAAATCACACGTACACGGCCATGCTATACTGTCTGGAGAGTGCAAGATTATTAGCAGCACCATTCGTGACTTTTCTATAATCAGAGGTAATACTATGATTATAGACTCAGACATTTCAGGCGACTCCTACATTGATAGCGATGCCGTAATCGAAGAAGCTACCATCACAAGCGAAGCCTTTACCTAGCACATAAAGCCTCGTTCTTTAGCAGAACGGGGCTTTTTACTCGCTCCTTAGCGCTTCTACTGGGTCTTTCTTGCTAGCGGCACGTGCAGGTATCAGCCCGCCTAGTATCGTTAAAACCACGCTAAGGAGTACTAGCAGCAAAGCTGTCCTAGGGTCTAGCGTAGCGTTCAGCGGTATGTCACCGGTAAAATGATGCAGCACCAGATTAATAATAGGAATAAGTGTATACGACACGGCTATACCAATGATGCCGGATAGTAGCCCTATGATAAATGTTTCAGCATTAAATATCGAGGAAATATTATGCTTGCTGGCCCCCATTGCGCGCAATATTCCAATCTCTTTTTTGCGCTCATACACAGAAATATACGTAATTACACCTATCATTATAGAACTTACCACCAAAGATATAGACACAAATGCTATTAATACATAGCTCACCGCGTCTACTATAGTTTTTACTGACGACATCAATACGCCAGTAGTATCAGAATATTCTATCACCTTGTCATCCATATTGGCACTGCGCATTTTTTCGTTGTATTCACTCAGGAAATCTATAAAATGCGTCTTCCCGTCAAAACTCCAAAAATAAAAATTTATCTCCGTAGGATCATTTAAGTCTTGATACCCCAAAGCCGACAAATTCGTAGCCAGGGTAGTCTTTTTCTTGGTAAACATCGCTGTTACTACGCGCGACAATTCATCCTCGGAAAAATTCAGCTTAAACGCGCCTATTATTGCATTTTGGTCTACATGAAAAGCATCCGCAAAGCTACTAGTTAAATAAGTTGTGAGATTTCCGATCTTAGCCAGCACCTTTTGTTGCATAGTCAAATTAGTCGCTGCGCCGACAAGAGTATCAAAAGTTGCGGCAATTTCAGCTTTTTTGAGATAATCATCCACAGATATCTCCTCGTGCTTTAGTTTAGCCTCCATATATATTGCCAGGTATCCTTTCAGTAGTCCATTGTATGCACTAGCAAAATTCTCCGCCGGGATGCTATAGGTCTCTTCCAAATCATTAAAATTCTTCCCCGCTACAAATTCATCTACAAATTGTACAAGTATTTCCTGTGCTTTGTCCGGGTTCAACAAATCCATTACGCCTATTTCCCCGCTTTGTATCTTAGTTATAAATTCCGCGACCATTTCCTCGGCTAGCGCTTTAAATCTCTCTTCCAAGGTACTGCGTAGTCCGGGCATATCATTGATGCCGCTATTTATATCTCCAGATATTTCACTCATATATTCATTAGTTTTGGAACTGACTGCATTTTGGTCTATATCCACTCCAAAAGCTCGACTAAGTGCCGCCTCATCTATTGATACCAAATCCGAAAACTCGAAATTAAAATCATTACCTTCTTCTCCAAACTTTGTATTTGAAAAAATATCTATTTCTGGATTATCTAGCTGCCTCTGTACAATCTCGGTTTTGGCTGATTTTTCTATTACATGCGTCACGAGTGACGGTAGATATGCTACCCCGCTGCGACTAGTTAGCATATCTGAGTTCATTACCGCTACGCCAGTAATTTTTAGTTTTTCAGATTTGTCGTATATTTGTCGCATATACTCTGTATCACCAGTCATATCTTCATATACGTCATATTTATCATTATACTTATATGTATCGGTCTCTGCCATCAATCTCAAATCCACATTCATCAGGTCTTCATACCCTAGCTCTAATGGCTCATTGTGAATATCGGCACTTTCTCCACTCATAATCTTGGAGACAATTTTGTTAAGCTCATCCGTATCATGAAATCCCAGCGAGTAGGTTAGTAGCTCCGATATTTCGCCCTTATTACTTATCAGCACCATCAATTCATCGTATTTTTCTGGATAGCGCCCTGCTAGTAGCTCCGTGTCTTCGAGCAGACTATCTCGCTCAAATTGCTGAAATACCGAAGTCATCGAAGAATAATTCCTCAGCAAAGACGACTCCCCTACTAACGAGGTAAATAGCGTACTTGGATTCATCTTGGCTAATGCCCCAGTCGCATCCTCTGTATATATTAGTGGGTTCACGTTGTATTCGTATTCCATCATTTTGATGTCATCTTTTACCTCAGACTCATGTGTCTTAAGATACTCCGCAAAACTCGGCAAATCATTGTTGGACACTGTGCCTAGCGTAGATGTCAATATCTGATTTTCTTTCAACTTGCCATTTCCCTGGTCGCTTGTATTGGCGCCCGTCAGACTCAGTAATATGCCAGTGAGGTCCGCTGATTCTTTTTGCAATGCGAGTGGGTACGATGTAAGAGTATCTTCTTCTATTTTATCAATATAATTTTGGAACCCAGTAGACACGGCCGAAATCAGTGCTATGCCTATTATGCCTATGGATCCAGCCGCAGCTACCAGTATAGTTCTGGCCTTCTTCGTCAGCAAATTTTGCAAAGATAGTGCCAGCGCCGTCACAAAAGACATTTTAGTCCTCTTCTTATGGTTTGTTTTTTTCGAATCTAAATTAGCCTTTACTTTGCCATCATACGGATTAGAATCCGACGTTATTTTTCCATCTTTCAAAGTAATGATCCGCGTAGCGAATTTTTCGGCCAATTCTGGATTATGTGTCACCATTACTACTAGCTTGGTTTTAGAAATATCTTTCAAAACATTCATTATCTGCAAGCTGGTCTCAGAGTCTAAGGCGCCAGTAGGTTCGTCTGCCAGTATTATGTCCGGGTCATTTACTAGTGCTCGCGCTATCGCTACTCTCTGCATTTGTCCGCCAGAAAGTTGATTGGGCAGCTTATCTATATGTTCTTTTAGTCCCACATCTATTAAGGCTTGCTTTGCGCGGCGTATTGCCTCACGTTTGGAAATGCCAGATAAAGTCAATGCTAGCTTTACATTGTTGAGCACTGTTTGGTGCGGTATTAGATTGTAACTCTGGAATACAAAGCCTATTCTATGATTACGATAGCTATCCCAATCTTTGTCGTGAAATCTCTTGGTAGATTTTTCATTGACAGTCAAATCACCCGCAGTATATTGATCTAGTCCACCAACTATATTAAGAAGTGTGGTTTTACCAGAGCCACTAGGACCAAGTATCGCCGCAAATTCACTAGCACGAAAATTCACACTTACTTTGTTAAGTACAGTACGGCTTATCCCACCAGTCTCATAGACCTTTTTTACGCCTCTTAACTCCAACATGTTACTACTATTATAACATAATTATTATATTTTAAAATTTTACCACAAATTTTGTCGTATTATTTTCTGAGCTTGCTAAGATAGTCCATCCATTCCTCTCCGCTAGACCTTTAGCTATGGCTAACCCCAGCCCTACACCGTCTGCACTTTTGTCTACTTGGTAAAATCTATCAAATATATGCGTTAAATCTTTTTTAGCAATAGTTTTTCCATCATTTTCTATTGTTAATGCATCATTATTCAAGGTAATATTAATGCATTTATCGGCATACTTTATGGCGTTATCCATCAATATTTCCAAAATCTGTACAAAATCCGCTTTGTTTATTTTTATCTTACCGTACGCATTAATATCTTCTGTAAAATGTTTTTGAGCTATACGTGGCATCATACTCTCCAGCGTCTTTTTTGTTAGTCTTTCAAGATTAGTTTCCTTCACTGTTACCTCTGTCACCAAATCTATACGCGCCATATTTAATAATTCCCCATTGAGTTTGGCCAGCTTGGTAGTTTCCTTCTCGACATTATTTATCCACTTATTGCCTTTAATGTCTGCCGCCTCAAGATTAGCTGCTATTGCTGCAAGGGGAGTCTTTATTTCGTGCGAAGCATTAGCTATAAAAACTTTCTGAGCTTCATACGCTTCACGCACCGGCTCAATGGCTTTTTCTGCTAGATAATACGAGACAATAGCTACTAATATTTCTATACTCACGCCAGACAATATTAATATCACAAGAAGCTCACGCGCCGCCACATCTCTTTCTTTCCTCACCATTATCTCGACAAAATCTTCCATCTCGTTGGTGTATCCCAACGAATTCTCTTGTATTAGCGGCCGCCTGTCTGCCGAATGTGTTGACGCCAAATATATAACAGTAAATACTAGCAATATTATCACCGACGTAATACCAAGATTTGTCAGTATTAATTTATTTCTTAATTTTCCAAACATAACTTATACCCCAGACCTCGTACTGTTTTTATTTTTACGTTTGAGCCAATATTTTTTATCTTTTTACGCAGATAGCTAATATATACTTCAACATAATTATCTTCATATTCTATGCCATTGCCCCATATTCTTGCCAAGATTTGTTCTTTTGCCACCACCGCGCCTGGATTCTTTATTAACATTTCAAATATCCCAGCTTCTTTCTCTGTAAGCTCAGCCTCGTTCAGCATACGATTAGCGGAGTCGTATTCGAGTCCCTCATATTTTAGTATTTTCGCATTATTTAGCGGCGGTCGGCGCGATAACGCATGTAGTCTAGCTATCAGTTCTGCAGTCTTAAAAGGTTTAGCCAGATAATCGTCCGCACCAGTATCTAGGCCTTTAATTTTATCGTCCACCTCGCTTAGTGCCGAAAGCATTATTATCGGCGTCTTAATGTTACGGCCACGTACAGCGGCCAGTATATCTAGACCCGACATCTTTGGCAACATTATATCTAGCACTATCGCATCGTAGTTTGGCTTTAACGCCAGCTCTAGACCTTCCTCGCCATCAGCCACCCAGTCCACGTCAATCTTTGCCTTCTTCAGTATATGTATCACGGCTTCTGCCAAAAATTTTTCATCTTCTACATATAATATTCTCATACTATATATTATATTATTGTAAACTTAAAAAATCCTAAAAATTTAGCAATGATGTTATCATTGTGTAATTTACCAGTGCTAAAGAACATTAAGCCAAAACCTAATAATGCTTCCCTAAAAAACCTTACACATTTTAACATATTTTAAGCTAGACATATTATAATATATATATGCACGAACAAGTATTCGACAGAGTTGAGAAAAAATATCTCATCACCAAACGCCAAAAAGCCAGGATCCTAAAATCCATCAAAAAGCATATGTCCAAGGACAGCTATTTTCGCTCAGAAGTTTATAATCTTTATTTCGATAACGATAATTATGATCTCATTATTCAGTCTATCGATAGACCAGAATTCAAAGAAAAGCTCCGCGCCCGTAGCTATGCAGGCTACGATAGAGTATTTCTAGAGCTTAAAACGAAGCTAAAAGGCAACGATGCCAATATAGGTTACAAACGTCGTGTGATGATTACCCGCGAAGATTTCGCTAAGTTCGCCAAGGGCCACACTACCCTAGTGGAGCTAGTACAGCATAATACCGGCAACTCCAACAACATGCAAATAGCCAAAGAAATAGATTACCTTGTTCAGTATTTTTCTCTTAAACCCAAGATTCTCATCTTTTATAATCGTGAAAGCTACAAAGATGACAACAATTTACGCGTTACTTTTGATGAAGACTTACGCTTTCGTGACAAGAATTTAAGCCTAATTAAAGGAAAGCGTGATAAAATTTATTTTAAGGACATTAAAAATACGATTATGGAAGTCAAAACGCAAGGCGCACTGCCGCTCTGGCTAGTAAATATCATGTCAGCAGAGCGTATCTACCCTCAGCAATTTTCCAAAATCGGTAAAGTCTATGCAAAATTAATCAACAACAAGAAGGGACAAAATGTTTAATAGTATATTCGATTCCACCTCTACAGGCCTAGATGTCACCACTGGCCTTATATGTGCCGCGGTCGCTTTGGGGCTTGGCGTGGTAATAGCCATTACCCATATGAAAACATCTCAGACCAGCAAAGGCTTCCTTACTACTCTGGCTACGTTGCCGCTGTTGGTAATGGCCGTAATGATTATGATAAATGGCAATCTCGGCACCTCCATTGCTATATTAGGCGCTTTCTCGCTCATACGTTTTCGCTCTATTCAGGGACAAGCCAAAGATTTGTTAAGCGTCTTTTTTGCTATGACAGTAGGGCTCGCATGTGGTATGGGGCATATCCTTTTTGCAGCCGTAGTCACCATAATAGCAGTCGTAGCTATTATATTCTTCTCATATTCTCATCTCCTGGAGCCAAACAAAAGTCAGCGTGTGCTCAAAATAGTTATCCCAGAAGATTTGGATTATGAAGAAGCTTTTGACGAAATCTTCGCCAAATACACTACCAAGGCGGAGCTCACGCGTATGAAGACCATGAATATGGGCAGTCTCTACAAGCTTACTTATGATGTAACATTAAAACCTGGCATCAAAGAAAAAGATTTCCTAGATGAGTTGCGTGTCAAAAACTGCAACCTCAAAATCCTCTTATCTCATCCATGTCTAGAAGAGGAGATCTAAATGTCCAGCTACGACTCCGCGCCGAACGATTCTGCAGAGCCAACGCCTAGCCCCGCCAGCCCTCGCCGCTTCGATAAAAAATGGCTCATCGCAGGCATTATTGTTGCATTAATTATAGCAATCGGCATAGTGGCAAATCTTATCTCTACCGACAACAGCGCCACCAAAGTCACAGGCCTAGTCGACGTAGATAATGGCGATCTCAAAATAAATTGGGCTCGCTATACTGAGGCTAATATTACGCTTAGCGACAGCCTAACTATTACTGATTCTGGGATATACCATCTTACCGGCACACTATCCGACGGCGCCATTACAATTGACTCTGGCGTCAAAGGCGAGGTCAAGCTTATCTTGGATAACGTCAGTATTTCCAATAGCTCTGGTCCGGCCATTAGTTGTGTATCTGGAGATGACCTAGTAATAGAGTTGATAGGCAACAATGTCGTAAAAGACGACACCGACTACGCTAGCGATTTAGACGAAGATATCACTGGCGCTATTTATTCCAAATCAGACCTCACATTCGAAGGTGATGGTTCGCTCACGGTTAAAGCCAGCTATCAAGACGGCATCGTTGGTAAAGATGATGTCAAATTCACCAGCGGTACTTATACGATTTCGGCTGCAGACGACGGTATTCGTGGTAAAGACAGCGTACATATCGTAGATGGTACTTTTGATATTACTGCTCAACAAGATGGCATCAAGTCTACCAACGATACCGATGCCGGCAAAGGTTTTGTGCTCGTAGAATCCGGCAAAATTCATATTTCTGCCGGCGATGATGGAATCCATGGCGAGCATTCACTTGCGATACAATCTGGCACTATTGACATTGCCAAAAGTTACGAAGGCATCGAGTCGCCCAAAATCATTATCAACGGTGGAGATATATCTATAGTGGCGGCAGACGACGGAATTAACGCCGGCAGTAGCTCGAGTACCACCTCTGCTACATCTACGAGAGGCGCCTTTGACGTAGACGAATCTTGCGAAATCACCATTAATGGCGGCATTATCCATATCAACTCTAGCGGCGATGGCGTCGATAGTAACGGCTGGGTGTATTTCAATGGCGGCTCTGTCACAGTAGATGGTCCATCCAACAACGGCAACGGCGCGCTCGATTCGGGCGCAGGTATTGTTATGACCGGCGGCACAGTTGTAGCTATAGGGTCCAGTGGTATGGCTGAGTCTATATCTACCACTTCCAGCATCCCAAGTCTAAGCGTATATTTCACTGGCACTTACTCAACCGGCACTCAGCTAACTGTTAAAGATTCCTCCGGCGCCACCATCGTCAGCCATACGTCTGCAAAAACTTTTTCACATGCTACCATCGGTTCAGCAGACTTTTCTATTGGCAGTTCTTACACTATATATATAAATGGTGAAAAATACCAAACCTTCACTATCAAGGATATCGTCACTACTATTGGCAATGCTAATACCATATCGCCTCCTGGTCAAAAATAATCCTACGTCATTTTATAAAACTTATGCTATAATTAAAAAAAAGGAGGTAAATGCAACTAATCATTATATTACTAGCTACAGTTTCGGTACTTACATTTCTATCCGGAGCAATCGTTTTTTTCGGTGCCAGCAAGGGAAACAAGCTCCGCTCGGCATGGTTTTTCTTGGCAGCAATTTTTGCTACTATATGGATGGCATCCATCTCGCTATTCTTAGTGGCAGATCCAAGCTGGGCTAGCGCTATAGATTGGCATGTCAAATGGACATTTGTTAGTGCTATTCTTATAGATATAGCATTTCTTGGTTATGTTGCTTGGCGTGAAAAATACGGCCAAATTAGTACTTTTATCTTCTTGTTAGCTGGTTTTATTATTAGTATACTCATTTTCTGCGCTCCAGAATTGTTATATCACAATGTCGTATTATCCAGGACGGGCAATAGCGTCAATATGAATATAGGGCCATTATACTATTCCTATATCGGGTTTTTCTGCGCTATTGTTCCTGTTATAGTTTTTACTCTACTCAAGCAATTCATCAAGACTCGCTCAGTACGCAAAAAAGGCGGCGATTTAGTCATAATGGTTAGCTTCGGCTTATCCAGCACCTTAGTGTTAATAGCTGACTTAATCTTACCGCTATTTGGTAACTGGGGCATGATTTGGCTTGGCCCACTTGCCCTGTCTGCCACCATTATCGCATTTTACTATACCATTTTGCGCTACCGCTCACTCAACCTTTCCTCTATCTGGCTCAAAATTTTTTCATACATAGTTGTTGTGTCATCTATCGCTATCGTCTATATGATAATATTCTTTGTAATTTTTGCTGCACTCTTCCGCGGCTCCGCACCGTCTACCGAGGTTATTATCTTAAATTTCATTATGATAGTCATCTTCTTACTGCTTATGCCCGCTATGAATGAGCTCTTAGTATTTATCCGCTCTTTGATATCTAATCACGGTGTAGTCAAAAAGAAAGGCCCGCATGGACGCTAAAAAACCAAATCGGTCCCGACTCGCCGTTCTTCTTTCCATCAATGCTGCCGCTATCTTAATAGCAGGAGTGCTCGTGTCCAGTGCCATATGGCTAAACGGCGGTATAGAGTTTCACGCGGTAGATGAACGTTCAGATATAGTCAAGGATACCACTGGTACCATGGAGCTACTCGAGTCCGTCTCGGATTCTGATGCTCACGTAAATGTAGATATCATTAGCAATGATGATTATGTATCCACTACCAGCCACGAATTCGATAGCTCCGACGTAGCCTCTGGTGAACTCTGGAACGAAAATTCCATCACTATCTATGCCACGCCAGACACCGATATCTGTATTGGCGGCGGTCTATCGGACCTAGGCGAAATGTACTGGCAAACTTCAGATACAAGTGTTATCACGGGATTTTACGACTCCGCCCGTACCTGGCTAGGCTATAGCAACGACACCTGCCGCTACCCAGTAATCAGCGGTACTGGCACCACTGTGATCACCGCTGGCACCTACGATGGTCGGCGCAAAGATTCTATTACCGTCACAGTTATAGATCCACCAGTAGACCAATGGGAGCACGAAGTACTCACCTTGGTTAATAAGATTCGCACCAAAAACAACCTCGGCAAATTAGCCTGGAGTGACACCTGCAACGACGCTGCTGATATCCGTGCTACCGAGTCAATGTCGCTTTATGCCCACACTCGTCCCGATGGCAGCAGCTGGTCTACCGTATGTCCGGCTCCAGACGCTGGCGGTATTAGCGGCGAAAATCTCGCCATTGGTAATGCTGCCGTATCACCCGCTACAGTTGTTGCTCTTTGGATGGGGTCCGAATCCCACCGTGCCAATATCCTCAATCCAGAATACACCAATCTAGCAGTAGGGTTTATATTTGACGCAGATTCTACCTATCGCACATATTGGTCACAATTCTTTAGCACTTACTAAATATTCTCGTTGAAATATTCTTCTAACATCGAGCCAAATTCTCTAATCTTTTGGTATGGCACTCCACTAGTCATTACTACTACCGCAAAATGCCTATTGCTGTCCACAAAGTCCACTATAGCTGCATCATTATATATATTCCACATTCCAGTCTCATCATTATATTCCCAACCGACCTTATTGTAGACATTTACGTTCTCAGAAAATCCACTTGGCAATCCCTGCCGCCAGTTATACTCAGTCTCAGGCTGGTTAAGAAACGAGTCTTTCACCTGTGCTAGCAGAGTTGCGTCACTTATGGCTTTATGCTCGTAAAATATTTGCATCATTTTTGCTACATCAGTAGGCGTCGCCACAAAGTCTGAAACCAAAGAATCTTCTATTCTATACTCTTTTTCAAGTATTATGTCTAGCTCGTCTTCCCCAATCATGCTCCACAGAGTTTCTGCACACGGTGAATAAGATTCTCGTATTGCTAGATCTAAGCATTCGCCTATAGTGTAACCAGTAAACCCTGCAGAGTCATCAATACTCCATTCACCAGACTCCACTCTACGATACCCCTCATACACTATAAACAGTTTATATAATGAGGCGGTTGCGAACAATTCATCAGCATGGTAACCTCCGGCCATCTCATTGCGGTCTAAATCATATACCACCACCCCCTTCTCTCCCCCTACAGTCTTTACCCATTTGTCTATTACGGGCTGAAAATCTATCTTTTCCGGCGCCACCTCTGTAATATCGGAATCTTCATAGGCGCTTTCTTCGACAGTTTGCGTGCTTTCGTCAGCCTTATCACTCGCCGACATCTCTATGTCGCGACCATACCAAGCAATACATACACATAGTACCGTAGTAGCCACCAAAATCCCAAGTACGCCTATCAGTACTAAGTAATTTGTTCTCTTTAGTCCTAAGGTCGAGCCTTCACCAGTCTTCCTATAAACCATTCCGCACCCTCCGTATCCATTAATTTTGTTTGCATATTATTATCATATACTGTAGGCGTAACTCTGGTTTGTAATAATTTACCATTGTAAAAATAGTGTTCTAATATTAAGCTACGTGTAGTGCCGGGCCACCAAATCTGGTCAAAGAATAGATTTCCTAGCCCATAGTATATAGCTCCATCTCCATATAGTTCAAAAGTCTGCGGCTGGTGTGCACTAGTGCCTACCACAACATCTGCACCCAGATCTACCAAGTGCTGGAAGAATCCTACTTGGTCTCCGGCTGCCGAGTCGGCATAGTCACAAGTGGTATCCTCTGTAGTAGAATCATAGCCGCTACATTCGTAATATTGCACGTCCACTATTACGAAATCACCCCTCGCTTTTGCCGCCGCTATATCGGCTGTCGCCACATCTTCATAGTATTGATTCGCTCCAGGTTCATTTCCATACGTAGCACCACCTGTAGACTGATTGTATGCTAGCATTGTAATACTTGTGTCCTTTTCATCTATCTCTAGAGATATAGCCGCCTCAGTAGCATTGCGTCCACCACCCACCGTCTTAATATTGTTTTGTTCGTATATGTCTATTGTATCTAGTGCAGCTGTATTTCCACAATCTTGATTGTGATTTCCTGTTAACTCCACTATATCTAGTCCTATAGCAGTAAGGGTATTAATAAATCTCGGGTCTGAGCAAATATTATCACCCGTAGCTGCATCAGTAAAAGACGCCTCATTGGACGTGTGTGTCAAATCAAACTCAGCCAAATAATCTTTAACATACTCCGCAAAATATGTTGTATCCCCACCCACCGAGCCAAGCTTAGTATTCATGCCTCTGCTCAGTGCTGTTACGCCGGTCTGCGCCATCGTTAGCACGCTAGACTTATCTGGCCAAGATTTTGCAAAGATTGCGTCCACCAGCGGCGCAATCTCTTCAGCAAATCTATCAGAATCAAACTTTATTACCTGATAATACGCACCCTTATCAAAAGTATCCAGATAGTATTCTCCATCAATGCTTAGTAGCTTCTTCGTAAAGTCCAGGTCTTCCACAGAAATCATATCCACCTCATCAAACTCGCTACTATCCGTACGCGCATCATAGAAATCCGTCACAGGTACAGATATATTATATATATATTCGCCTTCAGCTAGCTGTGGCCTTTCTGTTCTATTTATTACCGATATATACACATCACTCTTTAGGTTTACATCGTCTGTAAATATTCCATCCAGTATCGCCACTTGCTCCGAGCTTAGACTTTCGTCATAATACACCTCGCCGGGCTTTTGAAATACTCCAGTTTTCGATAAAAACACCACACCACAAGCAACACCTACACCTACCAATACCAATACAGCAACTGTCCAAATCCTCATCCTGCGTCGACGCCGTTTTCGTATCTCCATATCTCCATTATAACACGCTTTTCTTTATATAATAAGCAACTAGTTGCAAACAGGCATTGTTGCATAATTAGCCTGAAGACTGGTCGCAACCTCTATTATTGGAACCATAGGCTCGGCCGAACGGTCCTAGAGTGTGCCCAAATAATAGAGATGTGACCAGACATCGTATGATTTATGCAACAACACCTTGCAAACATTTAAGATTATGCAATTAGTCTTCATAGTGATATAATATATTTATGTTTAAATTATTTGCGCGGAGTAATAGTGAAAGACATATCTTATCGCCAAATGGTACCATAGAGTTTATTTTTATGTTAAAATCCGGTCATATTTCTTATTCCGTGCACAAAAATAGTAAACCTATCATCAAGCCGTCCGCTCTCGGCTTCAATATTTGTGGCGAAGCCGCCCTCACTAGCAATTTCAGGCTAGTCCGCGCTCACCTTCGTCGTCACACCGAGACCATAGAGCTTCCGTGGGGTGAGGACCATTATATCGACAATACTTATACAGAGGCCGCATTTTATCTCGCCGAAGACAAGCTCCCCCGCCGTATCATGACTTTTCGCGTACGTGTATTTGATAACGCCGTGGCTTTTCGGTACGAAATTCCACCCCAGCCCAAATTCCAGCGTCTCTCTATCAAAGATGAGCTCACCGAGTATAATATAGATATTAATTCTACCGTCTGGAAAATCCCTGCCTACCAGCCAGACCGCTACGAGTACAATTACGAACGTGCCAGCCTCTACGACCTCAAAGCCCCCGCTCACACGCCACTCACTATCCGCACACCAAATGGCTACTATTTGGCCATTCACGAGGCCGCGCTCTACGACTATGGCTCTATGACTATCAAGCTAGGCAACAAAAACATCCTTACTACCGACATTACGCCTCTTTCAGACGGCACCAAAGCCCACGTTAATCTACCATTCCAGACCCCATGGCGGCTAATAATGCTAGCCGACTCAGCTATTGAACTTACTACCAATCGCGCTATGTATGCGCTAAACGACCCACCCAAGGGCGACTTCAGCTGGGTGCGTACGCTTAAGTTTATTGGTATCTGGTGGGCCATGTATGTAGGCGAATGGACATGGGCACCCGGCGACCGTCATGGTGCCACCACCGAGCACGCCAAGCAATATATCGATGCCGCTGTGCGCTTAGGTATTTCTGGCCTTCTTATCGAGGGCTGGAACGAAGGCTGGGAAGGCGACTGGCTCGAAAACGGTATTCACAATAAATTCACCATCACCACTCCAGATTTCGACCTCGAAGACGTCGCCAGCTACGCGCGGCGCCACCATATCGAGCTAGTCGGCCATCACGAAACCGTAGGTTTCATCGACAACTACGAGCGCCAGCTCGAAGCCGCGTACAATTATTACGCTGCCAATGGTATTCACTATATCAAAACCGGCTACGCTGGCAGTATGATGCTTATAGGCGGTCACCGCGAATACCACCACTCTCAGCTTGGCGTTCGTCACTATCAAAAAACAGTAGAACTCGCCGCTCAGAAACATATCTGCCTAGATATCCACGAACCTATCAAAGGCACCGGCATCGAACGCACTTGGCCCAACCTTCTCTCACGCGAAGGTGCCCGCGGTCAAGAATACGAAGGCGGCGCCCTTAGCCCTTCGCACGCTTGCTACTTACCTTATACGCGTTTACTCGCCGGCGGGATGGATTACACTAATGGTATTTTTGACATCATGAACAGCGTCAAACGCCTGTCTACCACCCTGGCTCGCCAGATAGCATACTTCGTCACTATCTACTCTGGCATGCAGATGGCAGCCGACCGCCCATTTATATACGAAGACCGTTTTCCGGAGGTATTTAATTTTATCCGCAATGTCCCCACCAGCTTCGAACGTACGCTCCCACTGCTTGGTGAAATCGGCGAATATTATATAGTCGCCCGTGAGGCTCGCGACTCTAGCAGCTGGTATATAGGTGGCGTCACTAACGAAGCTCCTCGCCGCGTCCATCTTGGCCTAGACTTTCTCTCTGACGGCGCTTACGAGGCCACCGTCTATTCAGATGGCCACGACGCTCACTATCGCGATAACCCCTTCGCTATCAATATCACCACTAAGCACGTCGGCAAAACCGATTCACTAGAACTCTACCTCGCCCCCGGCGGCGGCTTCGCCATCGAGCTGAAGAAGGTGTAGAAAAATATGTGCGGACAGGACCCGCGTATATGGTATTCAAATAAATCTACATTTTTTAACACAAACGTTAAAAGTGTGCTATACTTAAATTGCAACAGTTTGATAGTAAAAGTACTAGCACATTTTATAATTATATTTCCAACAAAATATTGGCACCGTAAGGTAGCTGATTGTCGGAACTATACATAATACTAGTACGATTATCAAGCTGTTGCACCCCTGACGGTGCCATTTTTGTTAATTAGAACCTTCATGTCAAGGATGGCGCCGTCAGGGGAAATAAAAGCAAATTAACAAGTATTGTTACGTCATTTATTGTTATCGAGGAGCATTAAGCCAAAATCCACCTTTAGGTGCGGTTTTGGCGCCGAGGGGGCGAAGCTTCGATATATCAGACTTAGTACATGATAATACCGCTACAGAAGTACCTACAACCAACAAATTCAGCAGTATATCTACAACAGCAAGCCTAGAGCCTAGTCGCCTGTCAAGCAGCTCATTCAGATTGTAATGCTCATAATCACGCCGGCTACTATTACAGCTGGTCTGCTGCGGTGGCTAGCAACGATACCAATACTGTAGCTTTAAAGACTCAATACAATAACGCCCCAGACTCTGTCTGCCCTGCCGGCTGGCGTCTCCCCACCGGGCTAGATAGTGCCAACACTGCTGCAAGTCGTGAATGGAATACTCTCTTGGTAGCAGAAGGCATTATGACTGACCCTACAGACTATGGCTATGCAGAAGGCGGTCTTGATAATATACGTATCTCGCCTTTATGGCTAGCTCGGTTTGACTACGTCAACTTGGCACACTACTCTCTGACGGCACCTACGGTTACTATCGGTCTAGCACGGTCTACGATAGTAAATCTGCGTACGCGTTACGCATCCGTTCTGTCGACCTCTACCCAACCATCACATATGGCAAGGACAGAGGATGTTCGGTCCGTTGCCTCGTAAAATAACTAGACTCCTGGGCTAAAGCCTTTTAACCTACGCTCATGCAGTTTGTAGTTATGATCGTGCCTCCCCACCTCCGCCCAAAAATCTTTCGAATGGTCCGGATGGTTGATATGCGCCAGCTCGTGCAATATTACGTAGTCGCGTAACACTTCCGGTACATTCATCAGCCCTATATTTAGGCTAATAGTGATCGTCTCTGTGCTGCTCTCAGCATGCTTCCGGTGCGTGCACGATCCCCATCTGGTATTTGCATGTGAGAGCCGAAAATTATCATATTTATACCCATATAGCTTAGCATAATATTCCAATCTGTACGGAAGATACTCATGCGCTTTCTTCATCAGCTGCTTTTTCTGATAATCCCTCGCTCGCTGCCCAGCCGGGTCTTTAACCGGCAATTTCTCTCGTATCATTTTGCGGTTAGCATTCAAAAATCTCTTCGCTAGGAATTCAGAAGTGTATTTTGGCACGCTCATCGCCAGCCGCCCAGATGTAGATACCGAAAATTTCACGCCACGGCACCACGCATTTTTGCGCACTATCACCTCGCCAAATTCTTTGTCTACAATAATCATACAGTTAGCGCGCTTTAGCCAGGCCAGCTAGCACGTGCTTTGTTTGTGTATCAAAAGTATGCTTACCAGAAAGTATTACAGGTTTCTCAAAGTCTGCCGGCGTTTCCATTTCTGCTATGGCAGCATCGTACACTTCCTTGGCTTTTCTGATAGTCTTGTACTTAGACTTAAGTCGCACTTTTATAGTGGTAAAATCCGTCTGCACCCACACCAAAGTAGGCTTGTAATTTTGTGCACGCAGAATATTACGTATCTCAGTGCGGTCTTGTTCTGTCTTTAGGCCACCTTCTATCACTATAGACTGTTTCGCCTTAGTAATTATTTCCAAGATAGATAATACCGCCTCGTGCGTAAATCCATACCCATCCTGTATTTCATCAAGATTATAATACGCAAGATTAAATTTCCTGGCAAATTTCTCTGCAAAAGTAGTTTTACCGCTACCTGGCGCTCCAAATACTAGCACCGCCCTAAGTTTCTTCCTATTACCTTCCATATTAGCTCCATTATATCATACTTTGCGGCTTAATTTAAGATTATCTACTATATTCGTTACCAAATTAATCTCACCTGCGATCCTGGTGGCCTCAGCCTTCTCGTCAAGCGGCCTATCAGGACTAGGTGGCTCAAATACATCATCACCGTCATTTATCCCCACTATCATCTTATTGTCTACGAAATAAACCGAGACTTGGTTGTTGTGTAATCTGCCTAGCTCTTGTACGCGCTCCATAAAATCCGGCGTAAGTATATATAGCGCTTCCATTCCATCCTCAGCGTGCACCAAAAATGTTTTATTAAATTCTACTGATTCTGTCTCTATGCGCCGCATCACCTTGCCAGTCTTTCTATTAATGCCGTCTACCGGCTCACCGGCAAAAGACAGCATCATTCTCGACTCAAATTTCTTAGGAAGCTCAAATATCATAAATCTCCCCTTAAATATCGTCCTATAGTGCGTATCACCTTCATTGTCCTTATACTCCTCCTCTATATGCACATCTGCCTGAACAAATTTCACATTTTTGTACTTTCCGGTAGTCAAATCATTAGAAAAATACCTATCTCCAGTATCTATTAAGCCAGTGCCACTCAGCACCGTCTTGTCTAACCCAGCCTCATGCTGATACCGTATTTCAGTAAAGTTTTTAGCTAGCTCTCGCCCTACAAAATACCCTTTATAAGCTTTTTTGTACTGCTCCAGCTCTTTCCTGGTAGTCACAGCCAGTATTATTTTTACAAATATTATCGGTAACAACACCAAAAATATCATAGCCATAAGTAGTGGAACCACCACCATCGGTCGCACACTACCAAAATTCTGCAGCACATCCTGAAATGTACGAATATTTATAGCAACAAACAAAGCCACCAATGCTATCTCCGCTGCTACCACTATCAGTACGGTTTTTGTCCTTAGCCTCGACCGCTTTTCATTATATCCCCGCCGAGCTTTTTCTACATCTTCAAACTTCATATATCTATAATACCATAACCACAAACCAAGCATAGACTAAACATAGTTTTCACCTTTATGGTATAATGTAACAAATAATAAGGAAAAGCACGATGAGTGAAATTATCAAAAAAGAAACCAAAAAAAATCCAGATTCAGATAAATGGAAAGGTGTTGAGACGGATACATACATACAACAATACAATGATTCCGCGAAAAATGCGATGCTAAGCAGCGCATTAAAAGAAAACGTAAAAAAACAACAACAGAAAAAAGAGGAAAATATTTTTGCCGCAAAAGCTAAAGTCCTTCCATCTTATGGATATGGCCAAGCAAATAACGAGACAAAGAGTGATCAAGAAATATTCGAAGAAAAGCAAGCGGCAAAAGAAAACTACGAAAAGTACGGCGAGGGTCTAACATCCGAAGCAGCTAAAAGATGTTTCTCTAAAGAATATATAGCACTAAAAAATCGATTCAGCAAAGTTAAACTGGCTGAAGAAAAAGAAAAGGACATGTCGCCAAAAAACAGACAAAAATCATACAAAAAACGCGTAAAAGAAGGTATTACGATGACCGAGGAGGACAGAAAGCACCTCTTTGAAATGGACAGCATGAATACCTATCAAAGAGAAGAATACGGCCGAAAGAAACGTCGAGAATACAGACAAGCCCAAGAAATGCTTAAAGCACATCCATTTAAAACCAGGCAGCTATTAAGAAAACACAAACTATTAATTCCTAAAGAATGGGACGACCCAAACTGTAGTCTCAATCAACTCAAACAAATTAACTCGCTCTTTATATTATTGAGAGAAGATAAAAAATAGGTTCTCACTTTTATCTCAATTCTTGAATTAACTTATATATCAAAAAAGAAATCAGAATTCACTTCCGATTTCTTTTTCATACTAAATTCTTTTGCTAAACTTTTCTTTTAAAGAAAAGTTCAAGCCCGTGGCAGGGGTGGCAAGACTCGAACTCACGACACGCGGTTTTGGAGACCGCTGCTCTACCAACTGAGCTACACCCCTTTATAAACATATAGTTATATAATTCATCAATATTGAGGAACATTAAGGCAAAATCTACGATTTTGCCGCTGAAGAGGCGGAGCTTTGATATATAATCTTTGATTACATCAAAGCGTAGCTTCCGAAATCTGATGAATTATGTAACGATCAAACTTATTATAAAGTACTATTACCATTTTACCACAAAATATGATAAAATGGTAGTAATGAAAATACTTATGTTAGGCTGGGAACTTCCACCGCACAATAGTGGCGGTCTTGGTGTTGCCTGCCTCAACATGGCCCGCGCACTCGCACATCAAGGCGCCGATATAGATTTTGTTGTGCCATACGAAGCTGCCCATTCTGACATCAATTTTATGAATATTCTTTCCGCCACACATTTAGACCCTATCTTTCGCTATGGTGACGGCGCATACGAATCTTCAAGGATATTAGACAAAATTATCCCCACTATAAATAAGTCAAAGCTAGTCTCTATTCGCGATATCCAGCATTCGTATTGTGACTTTGTCGAACAATACCTCATGGATTATAAGCCCGATGTAGTCCATGCCCACGATTGGCTTACCTATGAGGCCGGCGTACTTGCCAAGCAAAAATACCACACTCCTCTCATAGCTCACGTCCACGCCACAGAATACGACCGCGCCGGTATGCATATGGGGAATCCCCTTATTCACGAGATCGAGCAAGAAAGTCTCATGCTCGCCGACGAAATTATCGCCGTCTCCGAAGCTACCAAGCGCATCATTCACGACAAATATCACATCCCGCTCAGCAAGATTAGCGTCGTTTATAACTCCCTAGACGAAGATTACAATGCCACCAAATACACTTTCGAAAGCAATACATACAAATACCTCAAAAATCTCAAATCCTCCGGCTATACAGTAGTATCTACCGTAGGCCGCTTTACCGTACAAAAAGGCTTACAGCATCTTATGCGTGCCGCCGCCAAGGTTATCGCCCATAATCCTAATTTTGTCTTTCTCTTTGCTGGCGATGGCGAAGAGCGCAACGAGCTCATCAGCCTGGCCGCCGATCTTGGCATTTCCAAAAATGTCATCTTCACCGGCTTCATCCGTGGCAAAAAGCTCCGCGATATTTATTCCATATCCGATATTTTCGTTATGAGTTCCATCTCTGAGCCATTCGGACTCACCGCGCTAGAGGCCGCACATCACGGCGATGTGCTTATTCTCACCAAGCAATCTGGCGTATCAGAAGTCATCTGGTCCGCTATGAAATACGATTTTTGGGACACTCACAAGCTTGCCGATGAGATCCTGGCTATCGCCGCCAATCCAGCCCTCAAAGAAACTTTACAGCAGAATGTCCGCCAAGAATACTGTAAAATTTCCTGGGATCAAGTTGCCAAAAAATGTCTAAAGATTTATAATAAAGCTATGAACCATAAGGATTTACGGTAATGCGCGCTATATGTTTGTATTTACATATCCACCAGCCTATACGCTATCGCGAATATCCCATTTTTGACGTTTCCAATAATAGCAATTATTTCCACGACCATTACGATGGCCGCCAGTCCAATGAGCGCATTTTTCGCAAAGTTGCCGACAAATCTTATCACCCTATGCTAGATTTACTAGAGCGCAACATGTCCAAATATCCAGGCTTCAAGATATCCATATCTATCACCGGCACATGGCTAGAGCAAGCCGAGCAATGGGCCCCAGAGCTCATCGCTCAGATACGCCGCATGGTAGCTAATGGTCAAGTAGAAATAGTCGGCGAGACATACTATCATTCGCTAGCATTCTTTTTCGACCTAAAGGAATTTAATTCCCAAGTACAGCGACATTCAGCCAAGATCAAAGAGCTATTCGGCGTTACTCCACGAGTATTTCGTAACACCGAGCTAGCCTACAACGATTCTTTGGCCAAATGGGCCGAAGCTCACGGCTACAAAGGTATTCTAGCCGAAGGTTGGAATAAAATACTCGGCTGGCGCAGCCCCAATTATGTTTACCGCCCAGCCGGCTGCCGCCACCTCAAGCTGCTACTGAAGAATTATCGCCTTTCCGACGACATCGCTTTCCGTTTTTCCAATCGCAACTGGAGCGAATGGCCACTCACTGTGCCCAAATATCAGCGCTGGATTAACGACGACTGCCTCCGTGGCAACCTTATCAATCTTTTCATGGATTTCGAAACATTCGGCGAACACCAATGGGCAGACACAGGCATTTTTGATTTTATGAATCATTTTATTCCAAGTTGGCTAAAAGTTTACGACAACAAATTCCTCACGGTCTCCGAAGCTTGCGACCTTATGCCTCCGGCAGACGAAATATCTATGCCAGAAACTATCACCTGGGCCGATACCGAGCGTGACCTCTCTGCCTGGCTTTCAAATTCCATGCAGACCTCCGCCATGAACGACCTCTACAATATGCGAGACGGTATCTTAGCCACCAAAGACCCCGGGCTCATCCACGACTGGCGTCTTATGACCACCTCAGACCACCCATATTCTATGTGCACCAAGTACTGGAACGATGGCGACGTCCACGCCTATTTCTCAGCCTATGCCTCACCATACGAATCTTTCATGTATTTTGAAAACGTCCTCCGCGACTTAGGCTACCGTCTCAGTACATACGGCAAACAAAAAACTCACTAGTAGAGATGCTCAGCGAGAAACGAGGAGTAGCGGAGTAAGTCGTACTTGACGTACGACGAACGAGCAACGCACCTCGTGACAAAGCTGAGCGTTCTAATAGCGAGTTTTTAACGCTTCTTTTCTTTTACTTCGTTCCGACCTAGATTCTTCTTGGTCTCAGTAAAAACAACATGCTTGCGTAATACTGGATCATACTTGCGCAGGCTTAGCTTGTCGGGAGTATTCATGGTGTTTTTCTTGGTGTAATACGCACGAACACCAGATTCCTCTGACACTAGCCCTACCAATTTTCTTTTAGTATTATTCTTCTTTGCCATAACTTCTCTCATTTTACCACATATCAAAAAAAATAGCAAGGAAAAAGGGTGCGATAGAATCGCACCCTAGTCCGAGATGGCTAAACCTTACCTTTGCCGTGGCACAACGCACATCTAACAGCCGGGCCAAACGCCTGGACAATCTTTCCCGACCCAATACACATTGGGCATGTTGACATAAATCTGCCAATGCATACATGCTTTTCATATTCCTCTTTTGTAAACAGTATTTTATTACATCTACTGCAAGTCCAAGTCACTCATCTCACCACCTTTCAAAGTACTATATTGTATACGGACAATTCACCCATAGCGACACCATAGTATTTTATATACTAAATCATCAACTACACAATATATATACTACAAAGCAGAATCTTTCGCAAGCAAAAGCCCGATAAATTCCTTAATATCTTTTATCCCTAGCGAGCTATCCGCCGGGCGGAATATTTTTTCATCCCGAATAAAGTCTAAACTATGCACGATAGTATATACCACCTGCATCAAATCAACTAGTTCTTTTTCGTCCTCGTCATTAAATTCATATACTTTATCATACACTTCATCATCCTTGTCTGGTGTCACGAATAGTATATGCGCTCGCTCCACCTTGTATTTACAATATTTTGAAGAATTGTTAAGAAGCAACTTGTAAAATCCTAATTGCAACATATACTTATATAGCGTAGCGTGCGATTTCCATTTGTCCTTGTGGTATCCACCCGTCTTAAAGTCATATATTTCTATAGTCTTCGCCTCATCATCTATCACGATATGATCTATTTTTCCAGTCACCGGCACATCTTCAATACGTAGTTTTTCCGGTGCAAAATCTACCTCAGCTTTCCCTTGCCTTAGTATTTTGCCAAACTTCTTCAGAGAAATTGCCAGATCTTCCGGCCCTTTCTCGCGCAATTTTTGTACTACATCCTGAGAAAGCTCCTTTTTCTCCAGTTCAGCCAAAAAATAACTTATCGCTTTCTCATCAGATATACCATCATTTGTAACCTTTTCAAAGGTTTTGTGAATCAAATCACCAAAAGCCATCGCTTCCGTCTCTGGCTCACCCGGCGCATATAGCACATATCGCTTGAAAAACTCCATCGGCCCACTATACGCCACATCTATAAACCCAGTCAAGCTAGACGCCGACATTTTCCACCGCTCTAGCCGTTCTCTGTACAATATTTGCATATCCGGAGTCAGCACAGCGTATGGCCTCAGCCAGTGTTTTACGCCCTCTACCCCTGTTTTATCGGAAGCTCGGTAGGCGCTAGCGTCGTAATAACAAGTTACCCTACCGCTAGGAATTAGTGGCGATATTACGGCATCGTCTTTATCTATATATTCTTCCAGATATTCCAACCTCTCCGGCGATTTACCATTAAAATCATGCAACGAATTCGTAATATACAGCGTGCTCTTAGCCCTAGTCAAAGCCACATATAGCACACGGAGTTTCTCACCATCTGTTGTACCAGTATGACGTATTTGTATCAGGTTTTTCGGTAAAGCTAGCAAATTATTATTGCCCTTACCCTTACCCCATGCAGTGTGGTCTGCAGATATTATAAACACATATTCAAATTCTAGCCCCTTAGCCTTATGTGCGGATAGTATCTGCACCGCATCATCGGCGTCTTTATATGGGCTAGTCTTATTTATTGGTATTTCTGCCAGCTCATAATCATCCACCATATTTACTAAGTCATCGAGCTTCAAGTTTTTATCTCCAAAATGCCCACGCAGCTTGCCTCGCAACACTGCCAAGTTTTCGTACAGCAAGAACGCGCGATAGTCATCCCCGGTCGTATAGTATTCTAGTAGTGGTGATGTATAGCCATCCAGCTCCATCGCACCTATTATATAGTCCAACATTATCTCGAGCGGCTCCACATACGCTTTTGCTACCAAGTTACCTAGCCATGTCGCCACCTTACTTATCTTGCCATCGCCAGACTCCGCCAAGCATTCCAGCACAGCTTTGTGCTCAGACCTCGCCCGAGATATAGCCTTTATCACATCTAGCATAGGTAGTTTCCAGAATGGATACGCTAGTATTTCCATTACAGATATATCTTCTTTGCGAGAATTCTTAATATTATACACGTACCGTGCTATTGTTAATATCTCATGTATTATCTCATCTTCCAACAGATTATCTTGTTTTTCATATGCGATATTCAGCCCAGGCTGCGCCTTCAGATACGGCAGTAACGGCATAAAATACTTTGTTTTATAAGAAATCACTGCAATATCACTTTGCTTTACTCCACTAGCAATAAGCCGCGATATCTCCTTGGCAATAAAATCATATTCCATATCCGACGCCAAAAATTCATACCTATATATCTGAGTTTTATCCGGCCCCGGCTTATGCGCCATCAGCTCCTTGTCTGCAAATCTATCTGGTGCCTGATTTATTACCTTACGCGAGAAATCCAATATTTCTTGCGTACTACGATAGTTCTCTACTAGTGGTATCACCGCCGCATTATAGTGTTCCTGAAAATCCGTCAAATTAGTAGACAGGGCCCCTTGGAATTCGTATATCGCCTGGTCATCATCCCCCACGGCCATTATCATAGGATTCTCATAATCAGTCAGATGCTTGATAATGGCGAATTGCGAAGGATTAGTATCTTGGAATTCATCCAACATGATATACTGATGTCTCTCCTGCAAAGACAGCCGAAATCCCCTATCTTCACTTAGCGCACGCACGGCCTCTTCTATCATATCATCAAAATCATACAGTCCATTTTCACGAAGATGTGCATCGTACTCAGCCATCACCCGCGCAATGCTCGCCAATTTCTTATTCGCGATGCGGTCTTTTAGCCGATAATTCCCTTTTTCATCCTTTTCGAAATACACGTCCTTCCACTTAGTTAGTGCTGTAATTTTTCCGCTGCTCTCAGCCTCTACTATGGCCACTTTAAGATCCCTAGCGAGTCCACCAATAGACCTCTCTACATTTGGCAAAATCGGCTCAGTCTCGGCATACTTAGATAAAATCTCATATATGGGCTTATACGCGTTTTCATATGAAGCGCCAAATACTCTTGGTACTATATTTTGTAGTAGCGGTGATATCACCTCGCTTAGTACATTAGAGTCTTCCATATTTTTTTCCGCAATTTGACGCAAATCGTCTGCCGTAAGCCTCGCCGACTTTGCCGAAGATATCACGCTTATAATATCTTTCACACTATCGCCTCTAAGAATATCTCGCCCAGGCAGGGCTGCCTGTATATCGCGCACTATCTTGTACTGAGTCACTTCGTCTATGGCCGAATCTATCACACGGTCATATGTCTCCGCGTAGTTTTTATATTGCATCAAAATATTCGTACCAAACGAATGGTACGTCCCAATATTCACTTTCGCGCCGTCTTTACCTACGATACTCTTCAGTCGCTCGCGCATATTGCTAGCACCAGTCTCGGTGAAAGTCAGACACAATATATTCTCCGGATTAGTATCAGTGTTTTTCAATATATACGCCACTTTTTCCGATAATAACTGCGTCTTGCCAGTGCCTGGCCCCGCCAGCACCAGTAGCGGCCCATTTAGATACTCTACCGCCTCTTTTTGTTTAGCATTTAGCCCCATTTTTATATACCTCCATTATTTTATGCAAATATTTTGCCTCGTCCGGAACTTTTATCTCTCCACGCTCTATCCGCTTGAGCGCCGACAGCCCCTCTACGGTATTATCAGGCACACAGCCCGACTCTCGCCGGAGTTTCCGCCCATAGGTGTAGTTGCGCGATGGGTAGTCGCAGGTAAGCCGCAAATCGCCCTTGCCACATACCAAATTCACCGTATCAGGGTCGGCACCATTCGCTGATAATAGCGCCTGCATTTCTTCTGCCACCTCTGTTAGGAATTCTTCATGCGCCTTAGTACCCGGCTCTAGCTCCAAGTATCCAGCTAGTATAGCATACACATTCTTCAGCGCTCCGCACATCAGTACACCACGCCTGTCACTAGTTCTGTCAAAGCTCAAAAATTCATTACCAAATAGTTCCACTATTCTATCGTCCGTAGCAGTCAGCTTGGTCGGCTTCGCCATCTTGATGTCCGCTGCAAATCCCGGCCCACTTAGCACCATATAGTCACTAAACCCATCAAATATATTATCGCAAAGTATGCCTTTGGTGGCTACTATCAGCGGTACATTATGCGGCAAATGCGGCAGTACATGCGGCGCCGCTGTAGACGGCACACACATTACTATACATTTCGCACCATCCACTACGTCAGATAATTTTTCACACTCTATCTGCGGGTCATAATAGTCCACATCGTATCCATTGTCGGCCAGCACTCCTCCTAGCGCCGTACCAAACGCCCCCGCACCTAATATTGCTATTTTCATATACACCATTATACCATCCCTACATCCATTCTGTGTGACATTCCACACAGCCCCCCCTAGCCAAATATAGCCACTCTTAAGTGGCTATATTTGTTATATTCTAGCAGATTATTCAGTCAGGCAGCAGATAGAAAAACGAGATTCCTAGTGGGAGTTCTAGCGGGGCTAATAGTACTGGAAGAGAAGTCCAATCCATATGTAATGCTGTTACCTACAACCGTACCAGACCAATAGTAACCCCGGCTACCAGTATAGCCAAGCATACTGCCGCAAACAACGCCGCCAGACTGAATCAAACACAAGGACACAGTGCGAATCTTCTTAAAGCCATCGACCATATAATATGGATCATCGACAGATTTACTTATGATATTCTCAGCTACTAGCATAGAACCAAATTCGCTATCAGTAATGCCACCTTCGTTGCCTATAATCTTTGGTAATCTCCACCCGGCAGGACAAATTGACCCTTCTGCATTGCGGAATTGTTCTGTTAGGCTAGATGTATCATTATTTGCCACCGTAGCTTCCAAAACGTAATGAAATATGTAGCAACGTCAATGATTTAAGGTACTCGGTACCATAAAAATGGCACCGCAAGGGTGCAAAACGCTCCTTGCGACTAACATTATGCTTGAGCCTAGCTATACCGAAATACTTGTCTAATCCCCAAAAAATGCTAGTATATTATATATGGATACAAATTCTTTTAGCATTATGCCCATGAGCCAGGAAATATCCCTTACACCAGGTGAGACATATGCCGGCACTATTACTATAGCCAATCCAGCATCTTCTACTAGCGATTTATCCTATACCGCAGCTATTTCGCCATACGGAGTACTGGGTGCAGATTATAGCGTAGATTTACTATCCGAAAGCAGCCGCACTGAAATGATTAATTGGATCACTTTGCACAATGCAGCAGGCACTATAACTCCTAACGGTACCGCCGAAGTGCGCTTTACTATCGATGTGCCCAAGACAGCAACACCCGGTGGGCAATACGCCGCTATCAAGGTTATCAAAAATACCGCCGACGCTGCTAGTGGCGAGCTTTCTATTAATAATATTTACGAGGTTGCCAGTATTATCTATGGCAATGTAGCTGGCGAAGTTGTGCACGATAGCACGGTTACATCGCAGTTTATCCCGAATTTTACCACTACACCAGAGTTCACTTCTACCGCCACTGCTGAAAATCACGGCACCGTCCACGAAGATGCGCTAGTAAATTTTACTATCACCAATGCATTTAATGGCAGTACTATCTATCCACATTCATCTTCGGATACCGGTATCAACGAAGTAATTATGCCAGACACCACCCGCGAGTTATCTTACACGTTCAAGGACATGCCAGCCCTAGGCCCCATCAACATCACGCAGACCATAGATTATGGCGGCCAAGCATACACCCAGTCTCAGACATTATTCATCTGCCCAGTATGGTTTATGGTAATTATGGCTACACTTTTACTTAGCACGGCTGCGCTTATTGTTGCACATATCGCAAAATCCCGCCACCGCAAGCAAACCTCCAAATTATAGCCAGCGGGCTATTCTACGCTAAGTATTTCACCAGTACCACGCTTTAATCGTAGTAATCTTTGATTTTTGGACCCGCGATATTTCAAGCTAAGATCTCGTTGCTTCAGTATAAAAGGCCCGTCTATCAGCGCATCTAGAGACTTTACAAATTCCCACGGCTCACCACCATATTCTTTTATTGTCTCATAAGTAAAGCCAGAAAAGCTCCACACGTTCCAGCCTAGCTCATCGTGCACATAGTCGGCAATTTGCTTGCATGCTTTCGCCTGCACCATCGGCTCGCCACCACAAAACGTCAGCCCAGCCTGCCCCTTAAACGTAGCCAGTTGCCGTAAAATATCGCCAATTGGCATCACTACACCAGCGCAGTAGTCCCACGTCTCTGGGTTTTGACAACCAGGGCAGTGATTAGGACAACCTTGTGTCCATACCACCGCACGTAGCCCATCGCCGTTTACGATATTGTCTCGCTCCAGTGGGCCCGAGAGCCGGATCATTCCATCCGGCACCTCTACCTGCTTGGCGAGCTTTTCCAAAGATATTTTATGATAATCTACCACTATTCTCCTTTGGCGCAATTACATACTTTTTCAAAAGGCACATCACCCTCAAGCCTTCCGCAATGTGGGCATCTCTCACCCGTAATGATACCAGAAAATCCACAGATCGGGTCGCGATCTACCGGGTGGTTTACCGACCCGTAGCCTATGCCTTCATCATGCATTTTACGTATCACTGCTTCAAATGCCGCTAAGTTTTGCGACGGATCTCCGTCTAGTTCTATATATGTAATATGCCCAGCGTTGCATAAGTTGTGATACGGCGCTTCTATTTCTATCTTCTCGAACGCCGAGATAGGATAGTATACTGGCACATGGAAAGAGTTGGTATAAAATTCTCTATCCGTTACGCCAGGTATCACACCATATTCTTTACGGTCTATCTTGGTGAAGCGCCCTGCTATACCTTCAGCCGGCGTAGCTAGTAGCGAGAAATTTAGCTTATACTTTTTGCAGTATTGATCGCATTTCTCGCGCATAAATGTCACTATATCTAGTCCTAGCTCACGAGATTCTTCATCTTCACCGTGATGCTTGCCAGTCATAGCTACCAGCGTCTCAGCCAAGCCAATAAATCCTATCGATAATGTTCCGTGCTTGATCACTTCGCGCAAAGTATCATTCCAGCCCAACTTCTCACTGCCAAACCAGTTCCCTTGCCCCATCAAGAATGGAAAATTCCTTACATGCTGATTCGCTTGGAATTCAAATCTTTCTAGTAGCTCGTCCTTCACTAGATCCATCTTTTCACCTAGCTCATCATAAAATCCTTCCCAGTCTGCCTCTTTACGCTCGCCCAAACATATGCCGTGTTTTATGCCTATACGCACTAAGTTTACCGTGGTAAATGACAAGTTACCACGCCCAGTCACTATGCCGTCACTCTCCGGGAATACAGACGCAAACACCCTTGTGCGGCAGCCCATCGTAGCTATCTCGGTACGATAATCGCCTTTTTTGTAATATTTTAGATTATACGGCGCATCCACAAAGCAGAAATTCGGGAACAGCCTTTTTGCCGATACTTCCATAGATTTCTGGAATAAATCATAATTCGGATCTTCAGGATTGTAGTTTATACCTTCTTTTACCTTAAATATAGATATCGGGAATATTGGCGTCTCGCCCTTGCCTAGCCCATTTTCGGTAGCTTCTAGCAAATATTTAGATACCAGCCGCCCCGCTGGCGTAGTGTCGGTACCAAAATTAATCGAAGTAAACGGCACCTGCGCCCCCGCTCGGGAATGCATGGTGTTGAGATTATGGATGAAGCCTTCCATTGCCTGAAAAGTCTCGCGCTCCACATCTTCATTAGATGCCTCTACTACCTCTTTTGGCCACTTGGCTTTTTTCAGCTTATCATCATCACCATATTCGTAAGTATCTTTTATCTCTAAGTCGAGCTTTTTGCCGGTAAATTTATTATATTTAGCAAGATTTCGCTTCAAAGCCTTACGAAAAGATTTGTTCACGCCCGGCGCCATTGCATAGTCAAAGTTCGGTATAGACTGACCACCATGTTGCTCGTTTTGATTTGCTTGCAACAATATCGCCGCCAATGCACCATAGCTACCTATAGAATTCGGCGTGCGCAAGTGTCCATGCCCAGTATTAAATCCACCGTTTTCAAATAGCACAAAAGGGTCACTCTGGCAACACGTCAGTGTACCAGTAGCATAAAAATCCAAGTCATGAATATGGATATCACCATTGTCATGCGCTGCAGCTATATCTGGCCGGAGCATCAGCGACTTTGCAAACACCTTCGACCCTTCCGCGCCAAATTGCAACATCTTACCCATAGCAGAGTTGCCATCTACGTTTGCATTTGATCTCTTCACGTCAGAATCTTCACTAGCATCTGCATGTGATATAGTGCGATATACTTGCATAAGGTCACTCTTGGCCTCGCGCCTACGCGACCTTTCTTGCCGATACTGTATGTATTCCTTAGCGGTCTTCTTAAAAGAAGACTCCATCAACACATCCTCTACTAAATCCTGGATTTGTTCTACATTTGGCGTACGCGCAGTAATTTCCGTCTCGGCTCGCTTTAGTACCTTATCAGTAAGCGCCTTAGCTCTATCATACTTAAACTCCTCCGTCTTTAGCCCTGCTTTTGCAATGGCATCGGTTATTTTTTCCGGGTCGAACTTCACTATCTTCCCATCACGTTTTACTATTCTTTTGAACATTTTACCTCCTTGTTCAATTATTTATGTATTTACCTTCCCTACATATCGCGCGCCTATAATATATTCTTCACATATATATTATATGTAGTGGCAAATCTTTCGATTCCTACGCC
>JAFOJM010000058.1 GCA_017420185.1 Candidatus Saccharimonadota bacterium
GCTGATTATACGCAAGGTAAGACTAAGAATAAGAAAATGGTGCGAATAGCTGGAGTGTCTGGTTCTGGTAAGACTACGCAGTTACTCCCGGCAGCGGAAGAGTATTTTGCTGTGCGAAATATGAAGCCTGTGTTGGTGGCAGCGAGAAGGTTTGTAGAATATCACCCACATTGCCAGAAAATAAAAGATTACTATGGCGAAGAAAACTTGCGCAAAATGACGGATGAGTTTGGCACCATCATGATGTTCCTGTGTATGCAGGTGATGGTGGCGCAAGGCTACGATATAATACTGGACGTAACATTGCTAGATCCGGCGATAGAAAGTATATTGCTGAAGGCGCTGGGGGAAAGTAAGTATGACAGTATGATACTAATGATAGCGGCAGCGTCAGAGGTAGTAGAAAAGCATTTGAGCGGTAGAAGCTGGAGACATTCCAAGGAAACGGAGCAAGAATTTATTCGTGCGACAGAGCAGGCGATGAAGTTTTACGCAAAAACTATGCCAAATATGAGGGTGATTATGTGGAATGTATATGATGAAGTTCCAGTATATGATGGGGCTATTGGTGGGGCGCTGGAAATATTTAGTAAGTATTCTAGTGAGGCCGATATCCCGGAGCATAATGAAGAAGTCTTGAAGGCTGCAAAGAAACAGTATATGGCTAGCCAGAGATAGACAGCTATATGTGCAGTGTTTGGAGATGATTGAGTCGCGACCGTTTTTGGTGAATTATGTAATAGTGCTGAATCTTTTTAGTATAAAAATAACCCCTGTAATAACAGAGGTCATCTTTATAAAATACATACTCCAAGGTGTATATACAATATGGTGCCCGAGACAGGGGTTGAACCTGCACGATATTGCTATCACTAGCACCTGAAGCTAGCGCGTCTGCCAATTCCGCCACTCGGGCATAAAACATTTGACTTGAGCAGTGGGTTTGTGAGTATTATATCATAAAAATCCCCCGAACGAAAGCTCAGGGGATGAAGGTGGAGGCTGTTTAGTTATCAACTCTGAGGGTAAACCCTATGACCGCTGAATCGCTGCTCAGTCTCCAAAAAACAGTTTGTGGTGGCGCTTGTACGCCATTGTAGATACACTGAAAATGGAACCATCTTGGATCCAGCTTGTCATTTTCGGCAATGCTTGGGTTTGGGCCAACAGGGATAAGATTTTTGCTGAAGCTGTCGAACCGAAAAATACAGAAGTTGTTTTTCGCCAAGAATTTCAGAATATCTTGGCTATTTTCTGTAGATACTTTGACGGATAACGCGTATGTGTGTACCATTTTAAGTCCTCCCTATAGATAGTAATGTACAATATACTTACTTATATTGTATCATATTTTTCAAAAAAAATCAAGTCCGTGCTATAATTTTAGCATATATTGGAGGTAAAAATGATAAAAGTAAATTTTAGGGCAGAGGTGAATGCTGTGCAAGCACAGAGGATTGTGACTGAGATTAAAAAAGATAAGATGGGCGGATGGCTAGGGCTGCCTCGTAGGTACGATGTGGGTGAACTTGTGCGAATAAAAGAAGCTGCAAAAAAGATCAATAATGAAAGTGAATATTTGGTGTGTATAGGTATAGGTGGGTCGTATCTGGGGCATAGAGCGATCATAGAGGCTTTGAGGCCAAAAAGTGAGACAAAGATAATATATGCGGGAAATTCGCTAAGTAGGCGAGAGTTGGAATGGGCACTAGGGAAGATTGGTGACCATGATTTTTCGATAAACATAATATCTAAGTCTGGTGAAACATTGGAGCCAGCGATAGCTTTTGAAGCATTTAAAAAGAAATTGATAGAAAAATATGGGCCAGAGGAGGCAAGTGATAGGATACATGCTACTACGGATGCTAAAAAAGGAACATTACATGACGAGGCAGTGCAAAATGGGTATAGTAGATTTGTAGTGCCAGATAATATAGGGGGTAGGTATTCGGTACTAACAGCGGTAGGACTTTTGCCTATGGCGGTAGCAGGAGTAAATATAGATAAGCTCTTAGAGGGGGCGGCGGAAGCGGTAGAGTCAGCGGTAGAACCAGCCCTAAACTATGCGTATATGCGGTATGCTTTGGATGCTAAGAGATATGATACGGAGATGTTTGCTAGTTTTGAGCCTTCGACAGTGTATTTTAATGAGTGGCTAAAACAGCTATTTGGAGAAAGTGAAGGTAAAAACAAGAGAGGGATATTGCCTGACTCTGTGATATATTCTACGGATTTGCATTCTCTGGGGCAATATTTACAAGATGGTCGTAGGAATTTGTTTGAAACTATTATTGATTTTCCGACAGATGATTTGAATGCGAAAATTGTGGCGGCAGTACGGATAGCACACACCGAGGGTGGAATCCCGGTGTTGAATATAAGTGTGCCGAGTTTTGACGAAAAAGGATTTGGGGAACTGATATATTTCTTTGAATTGGCGTGTGCGGTAAGCGCAAAACTAATAGGCGTGAACCCGTTTGACCAGCCAGGCGTGGAGGCCTATAAGCTAGAGCTAAGAAAATTACTGGGATAGCTACGGAGTGATGATGGTGCCGGCTTTGCCTTTGAGTGCGTCTTTGAGGTGAGTGATGTCAGTAATGATGCCGGTGCCACCTTTTTTGGCGAAGGTGGCGGCAGCTTGGACCTTTGGGAGCATAGAGCCGGCCTTGAAATAGCCGTATTTTTGTAGCCTGAGGATATCTGCGGCTGAGATAGTGGTGAGAGGCTCTTGGTCTGGAAGTCCATAGTTGATGTAGACATTAGGGACGGCGGTGACAGAGACGAAAATGTTGGCTTTAACGGACTCGGCGAGCTTTTCGGCAGCGTAATCTTTGTCTATAACGGCGTCTATGCCTTTGAGACGCCGGAGAATTCTAGTGCGGATGACTGGTATGCCTCCGCCACCAGCGGCTATCACGATAATGCCGTCCTGGATGAGCTCTAGGATGGTATGTTTCTCGACAATATCGATGGGTCTAGGCGAGGCAACTACACGACGCCAACCGCGACCAGCGTCTTCTTTGACGGTCCAGTGATTTTTGCGAGCTAAAGATTTGGCTTCTTTTTCAGAGTAGAATTGGCCGATGGGCTTAGTAGGGTGCTTGAAAGCGGGGTCGTCGCGGGAAACTACGACTTGGGAAATAACGGTGGCGATTTTTGCTTGCTTGCCTTGTTTGGCAAAGGCATTGTAGATAGCTTGCGTGAGCCAATAGCCGATTTGGCCTTGGCTCATAGCGACCGCTGTCTCAAGCGGCATAGCTGGAGCTGCGGCAGTGGCGGCGGTCTCTTCGTGAATCATGATATTGCCTACTTGGGGGCCATTACCATGGGCGATAACGATTTCATAATTATTGGCGAGGTTGGCGATAGCTTCACCGACTTTGGCGGCGATTTTTTTCTGGGCTTCGGCGGTGGCTTCGCCGTGCTGTTGCAAGGCGTTGCCTCCGAGAGCTAAAACTATGCGTTGTTTCATAATTTATATTATAGCACTTGTGTTTAAAAAAACTTTGATATATAATGTGTATATAAAAAGGGCATCAAATGAATTTTACAGGACGAGATTTCTTGCGAGTACTAGATTATAGCGAAGATGAATTGCGCTATATGCTAGCGACGGCTAAGAAATTTAAACAACTCAAAAAAGAAGGAAAAAACCACAAGGTATTTTCGGACAAAAATATAGCTATAATATTTGAAAAGACCTCAACTAGGACTAGGTGTAGCTTTGAAGTAGCTGGATATGACCTAGGCATGGGAGTGACATATCTGGATCCGACTGGGTCACAAATGGGGCACAAGGAATCTATCGCAGATACAGCTAGGGTGCTGTCTAGACTATATGATGGTATAGAGTATCGTGGATTTGACCAATCTATAGTAAACACTTTGGCGGAATATTCTGATGTGCCAGTATGGAATGGGCTCACGAATGAATGGCATCCGACGCAGGCTTTAGCGGATTTTATGACATTGGAAGAACATTTTGGCAGACTAAGCGGATTGACCTTGGCATATGTGGGTGATACTCATAATAACGTAGCGAATTCTTTGATGGCGATGAGCGCAAAAATGGGGGTGAATTTTATCGCATGTGGGCCTAGTAGCTTGAGGCCATCTGATGCAGTTATAAATGAATGCAGCCCAGTTGCAGAAAGAAATGGATGTAGTATTGAGGTGACGGATAACATTGCGGTGCTGGATGGCAGGGCTGATGCGATATATACAGATGTATGGCTATCTATGGGCGAGGATAAAGTTAAATGGGGCGAAAGGATAGAGTTGCTGAGGCCATATCAGGTAAATGCGGAGATGATGAATAGAGCAAAGCCTGGTGCGGTGTTTTTGCATTGTTTGCCGGCGTTTCACGACCTCAATACTGCCGTGGCACGAGATGTGAATGAAAAATTTGGCTTGACTGAGATGGAGGTGACCAATGAGGTGTTTGAGTCTAATAGGTCATTGGTGTTTGATCAGGCAGAAAATCGTATGCATACTATTAAATCTGTGATGTTTTTAACATTATATAAAAAGGAGAAATATAATGAAGAATACAATTAATAACTTTAGCGAGATAGCGCCACTTAAAAAAGTATTGATGTACAGGCCGGGAGATGAGTTTTTGAATCTTACACCAAATACTTTGGAGAGGCTACTATTTGATGATATTCCATATCTCAAGATAGCACAACAAGAGCATGATGCCTACGCGAATGCTTTGAGGGCAGAAGGTGTAGAGGTGGTGTATTTGGTTGATTTGGTGGCGGAGGCTATTGATGCTGGCGGGCGTACGGTGAGGAAGAAATTTTTGGAGCAGTTTATTGCTGAAGCTGGGGTGACATCCCCGAAAGTAGTAAAACATTGTTACGAATTCTTAAACGCAATAAAAGACACTAAAGATATGGTAAGAAAATGCATTGCCGGAATAGATATTTCGGAGCTAAAGAAAATGGGTAAAGTATCTGGATTTTATGCGACACGCGATACGGGGCGTATGATTATGGATCCGATTCCGAATCTGTATTTTCAGCGTGACCCGATGGCTACGATAGGTGGTGGTGCTACTTTACACAAAATGTGGTCGGTGACGCGAACCAGGGAGTCTATATTTATGGAATATGTATTTAAGTATCATCCTTTTTATGATGACACTAGGCTATATTATGACAGGAGTGAGCCCTACTGCATAGAGGGTGGCGATATACAAGTATTGTCTAGAGAGGTAGTGACGATAGGAATATCGCAACGTACTGAGCCAGATGCTATTGCAGACTTTGCGCGTAGACTGTTTAGAGACAAGAAAAATGAATTTAAATATGTGCTTGCGATAGATATTCCGGACGAGCGAAGCTTTATGCACCTAGATACCGTGATGACGCAAGTAGATGTGGATAAATTTGCCGTGCAAGATGCGATAATGGATATTTCAACTATCTACGAAATAACTGCTGGGCGTGGCGGTGAGATAGAAATAGTGGAGATTCATCAAAATTTGCAAAAAGTTTTGGAGAAATACCTGCATCTAAATAAAGTGGAGCTAATAAAATGTGGTAATGGTAAGAGAATAGATGCTGAGCGTGAACAATGGAGCGACGGAGTGAATCTGCTGTGCGTGCGTCCTGGTACAGTAATAGCATATGATAGGAATTTTGTAACGAATCAGACTTTGAGAAAACATGGCATTAAAGTGATAGAGATTCCAAGCTCTGAGCTTTCGCGTGGCCGAGGTGGATCACATTGCATGAGCATGGCTTTGGTCAGAGAGGAGGCATAACTGAAAAGATTAGAAGGTGGACTAAATCAAATAAAAAATAACACAAAAAACAAAAAGGAGAAAAAATGAAAATAAAAGTGCGAGAACGTAGAACGATAGATGTAAAGGAGGTGAAAACTATAACTTTTCGGACAATAAGAACGATAGGATTTATGGATGTAAGGCGAGTGAATTTTATAGGGGGAAATATTAGAGTAAGAAGGGTATAAAATGTTTAGAAAAAAGAATCAAAGTAAAAAACGTGCACGCGCCATGCTGTCTGCATACTCAATTATAATGATATTGATTATACTACTGGGTATATTGTCGCATGTGTTGCCAAAAGCTAAATATGTAGCCGCGTCTCTGGAGGGTGACGCGCCAAGCGTAGAAGTGGGGCCAGGCGAATGGGAGGGCGAAATGCCAAATGGTGGCCCTGCAGAGTTGAATGGTGAGACACCGCCAAAGCCGGGCGATATCGAGCTACCCGAAGGGGAGAGTTTTGAACCGGCGGTGGGGGATGAAGTTACTAGCAAAAACATGTCGGAGTCTGCAACGGCAGAGGAAGGCCAGGCGCTAGAAGGCGAAGGGCCTGCTACCGACGAAGCTGTGAGCGCGGATAGAGAATTGATTAGTCCTACTCCTGAAGGGGCAGAGCCGGAGACTTTTGATACGCTTGCAGCATGTGAAGAGGTGCACGGAGAAGAAGGCTGTGCTATAGTGGACGGATCTGGCGTGGAAGGTGCTCAGCTATATCAGATATTGATAGCGCCGATACTAGGATTTGAAGATGCCATAGATGTGTGTATCTTTATCATGATGTTAGGTGGGTTGCTGGCTGTAGTAGCCAAGACCAAGGCGCTAGAAACCGGTATTAAAATATTAGTACAGAAGTTGCATGGCAAAGAGTACATATTGATAGTATTGCTGATGTTCATATTCTCGATACTAGGTACTACGTATGGGTTTTTGGAAGAAAGTGTTGGATTTTACGTGCTGATAGCTGCGACGATGTTTGCGGCGGGGCTGGACCCACTGGTGGGCGTAGCGACGATACTACTGGGTGCTGGTTCTGGCGTGCTAGGATCCACTATTAATCCATTTGCTACTGGCGTAGTGTTGTCGGCGATGAAGGATGCCGGCATAGAATATAGCCAAGGTACGATAATATTGATAGCCGTGGTGCTGTGGCTAACTACGCTTGCTATATCGGCGTTCTTTACGATAAAATATGCTCGGAAGGTGCAGCGCGACAAAGGATCTACGTTCTTGAGCTTGCGTGAGCAGGCTGCAGCGGAGAAGGCTTATGGTAAGTTTTTAAAATCACAAAATGAAGTGGACAAATTAACTGGTGAGCAGATAGCTACACTAATAGTATTTGCACTTACTTTTGTGGTGATGATAGTAGGGTTTATACCATGGAATGAGTTTGGAATTACGTTCTTTGACTCGTGGACAGGATGGTTAACTGGCGCTACGCTAGGTAACTGGTGGTTTTACGAGGCGGCGCTGTGGTTCTTACTATGCGCTATATTGGTAGCTATCATTAATCGTCAGGGAGAGCATGGGTTTATCGATGCGTTTATTGATGGCGCTGATGATATGATTGGCGTAGTGCTAGTGATAGCGGTAGCACGTGGTGCATCCGTGCTGATGTCGCAGACAAGCTTGGATAATTTCATAGTATACAATGCGTCGAATTTCCTAGCGACATTGCCAGAGCTGGCATTTGTGCCTTTGAACTATCTACTGCATGTGGTGCTGTCGGTGCTAGTGCCATCATCGTCTGGACTAGCTACGCTATCTACGCCAATTATTACGCCGGTGGCGTCTACCTTGGGATACAGTACCAATGTAACGGCGATGACTATAGTGTCTGCAAATGGGCTGGTAAATTTAATCACCCCTACTTGTGGGGCGATAATGGGTGGCCTGGCGTTAGCCAGAGTGGACTACCCGACGTGGTTTAAATGGGCGTTCAAAGTGGTGCTAGTTATCGCTGTGGTAAATATAGTGGTGCTATGTCTATTTTCGCTGTAAGAGTCTAAGCATTTAAGGTTGTACAAGGTGATCGAGTTGGGCTAGTCGTGAGGCTAGTCCAATTTCGGATGAATTATTTCTATAAAAAAGCTGCCAGCGTAGGATGTTGACAGCTTGAGGTGATGTTATACCGCAGTTTATGTATTGAAGTTACATGGGTTTGTATGCTGTGTATATGAATTCAATTGCTTTGTCGCCCATCCATATCGAACGGCAGGTGTTTGGTTCAAAAGTAGGATCGTGTCGTATAAGGTTCAGATGATACTCCAGGGCGCTGAGTCCATGTTTCTGGGCTTCTAAGTCCATGCCGTGGGTTTCTATTGTGATGATGTCGAGTACTGTTTTGTATTCATCTTCGCTGATGGCATAGCCGGGACACTCTTTAGAGCAGACTGTATAATACCAATTCCAGAATTTTACTGCTGCTCTTTTGTTGTGGGCTAGATTTATGGTCATATCGAGCGCACCATGGCATTCTTTCATTATCTCTGAAGAGTATAATTCTTTCCAGGTTTTTTCCATTATTATCCCTCCTAACAATAGACTTGGGGTAGGATATTTTCTACGGTATATTATAATGTGCGATGTGGTATTGGGATAATTATAGCATGTTGGTGCACATATTTTTTGGATTTCTGTGTTATAATGTACTTATGGATAAATTATCGTATGATGGGCCGATAGTTTTGGCGATTTTAGACGGAGTGGGCTTGGCACCGGATGGGCCTGGCAATGCAGTGAGCAAAGCTAGGACGGCGTTTCTGGGGCGAGCGGCAAAGGAATATTTACATGTTGCCTTGAACGCTTCGGGTGAAGCTGTGGGGCTGGTGGCTGGACAAATGGGTAACTCCGAAGTAGGACATAATACTATGGGAGCTGGGCGCGTGATAAAGCAAGGTATAGCGCGCATAGAGGAAGCATTTGCTACTGGCGAAGTGTTTGAGTCTGAGGCTTGGAAGGGTGCGATATCTAGAGTGATAGGCAAAAATAGCCGCAATGGTATTGACAATTTTGGTAATATGTGGTATAATGAAGGTATGGACCAGCATACACTGCATTTTGCTGGTATTTTTTCTGACGGTGGGGTACATAGCCATATTAGCCATTTGGAACAGATGATACAGAAGGCTTATAAGGAGGGCGTACGGCGGATGCGGGTGCACGCGATATTTGATGGGCGAGATGTGGCGCCGCAGTCGGAGCCAAAGTATATCAAAAGGTTTGAGGCTTTTGCGGCGAAATTTCCTGATGCGGATATACGCATAGCATCTGGTGGCGGGCGGATGACCACGGTGTCAGATAGATATGAGAATGATTGGCAAATGGTGGCGCGAGGCTGGGATATGATGGTAAACGGTGAAGCGGACTATTATTTTAAATCTGCAGAAGAAGCCGTGCAGACTCTAAGAAGGATTTTCCCAGACATACAAGACCAAAATTTGCCGGCTTTTGTAATAGTGGACGCGGAGGATCGTCCTGTGGGTAAGGTAGAAAAAGGTGATGCACTGATATATTTTGATTTTAGAGCAGATAGAGCTATAGAGATAGCGATGGCGTTTACTTACTGGGATTTTCCGTATTTCAACCGTGGGAATTATCAGCCTACGGATGTATATTTTGTGGGGATGACAGAATACAATTCCGATACACATGTGCCGGAACATAGATTGGTACAGCCGGTGGAGATAAGCGAGACTCTAAATCAATTCCTGGGCGAGCGAGGTGTGTCGCAGCTGGCTATTAGTGAGACGGTGAAATTTGGACATGTGACGTATTATTTTAATGGCAATAGCTATGGTAAAGTGTCGGGAGAAGAACACATTCAGATAGATTCGTATACGGATCCATACGAGACGCGGCCGTGGATGCGATGTGCGGAGATTACAGATACCGTACTGGATAATCTAGACAAGTATAAGTTTGTGCGACTAAATTATCCGGGTGGCGATATGGTGGGGCATACTGCAGATATGGAAGCTACGATAGTGGCGATGGAGGCGATAGACTTAAGCCTGGCGCGGATAGCGACCAAGGTAGATGAGCTGGGTGGTGCACTGGTGATAGTGGCGGATCACGGTAATGCAGAAGAACTGTTAGACAAGACCGGTGCGAAGAAGACATCACATACTACCAATAAAGTACCATGCATAATATACGATAATACTGCGAATCGTGATAAATATCAGCTAGCGCCTGTATATGATCCGGGGCTAGCTAACATAGCTGCTACTATGGCAGTGTTGCTGGGGCAAAATGATTATCCAGAGAGCTGGGATACGGCGTTGATAGAGATTTCTCAGTAGTGAGACTATATTGTAGTATTATTACATAATTTACCGTATTTCGGAAACTGTGTGACGTAGTGGAGCTTGCGGGTTCTGGCACTCACACTCTCTCGGGGCGCGTCGCTCGCTCCCGTTTGCCTTTGGCGATTCGCGTCCCAAGGGGCGAGCGGCACGGGGCTCGCGCGCTACTCCTCGGTTTGCCAACCTCCGGACCCCCCGACAAAAGTGTTGAGTACTACCCGCAAATTCAATAATTAATGTTCTTCAATACTGACGAATTGCATAACAGTGTTTAGTCATAGAAGAGTATTGGCTAAAAATGTGCGTTTTGATATAATGTGGGTATTATGATAACAAAAGCTATTATTCCGGTAGCGGGGTGGGGGACTCGGCGGCTACCTATTACCAAGATTATAGAAAAATCAATGCTTCCGGTAGGGAATCGTCCTTTGGTGGATTATTCTGTACAGGATCTAATAAAGGCTGGCGTAAAAGATATATATATGGTGATATCTAATGTGGAGCCGTGCCAAGTGCAAGAGTTTTATAAAGATAATTTGGCGCTGAATCAGTATCTAATAGAGCGAGGCAAGGAAGACAGGCTAAAACTAGCAAAGACTTTACCAGATGATGTGACGATACATTATACGGTACAAGATCCGGCTGATAAATACGGTACAGCTGTACCGATAGCGATGGTGGTAGAAGAGTATAGCCTTAATGAGCCAGTGCTGGTATTTATGGGTGATGATTTTATTTGGAACCCAGGCGGAGAAAATGCTGCGGAGGCATTGGTAAAAGCAGCTGGGGAAAATGAGAGTGCGATACTAGGCGTAGAGATACCGCGTGAAAAGGTAGAGAAATATGGCGTGCTGGCGGTGGAAGACGGTAAACTTACGAATGTAGTAGAGAAGCCTACGCCAGAGGAGGCGCCGAGCAACTTGATAAATGTGTCGAAGTATATTATGACGCCGGAGCTATTGCGGCGGATAGTGAAATATGTAAATGAAAATGATTTTGGGCCGAGGGATCAAGAATACATGGTGACGGACCCAATAGACGAATATATCAAAGATGGCGGTATAATGCGTGTAGCGCCTACTACTGGCGAATACCTAGATGGTGGCTCGGTAGAAGGCTGGCTCCATGCGAATAATGTGGTGTGCGGGGTTTAAAACTCTGTAGTTTTGTGGTTGCTATATTATTCATCATATCTCGGAAGCTAAAGCGATATGGTAATCGGAGATTATATCACATCGCTCTGCCCCTCCGGCGAAAGGAATCGCCATAAAGGCGATTTTTTCTTAATATTCCTCGATATTGATGAATAATATAGCTAAACTTTAGCTGTTTTTGTCTCACCTATTTCCTTGGCCATGCGTTCGAGACGGCGGAAATCGGTCTTGTTGGCTGGGGTGAGTGGGAGATCGTCTAGGAAAATGACTTTGCGCGGCAACTCGTAATTTTTTAGAATAATGCGGTGGCGGCCGAGACTGAATGGCTCGGAGGCTTTGGCTATGATTTGTTTGCGAATGTCATCGTTGTGGCCGACGCCATCATTGGTGACCACAAAAACATAGGCGGCGAGCTTGAGTTTGGGGTCGGGACCTTTGACTACATAGCACTTTTTGACGAGATCGGATTTGGACACGGCAGCACGAACTACTTCGTAGTAGACTTTGGCTGGGAGGTTATTGATGAAGAATGTGGCGCGTCCGACCAAATTAACAAAGCCTGTTTCAGTAACATAAGCGAGGTCACCCGTTTTGACGAATTTCTTGCCGTGGATGGTGATGATTTTGTCTTCGGTAAGTTCGGGACGATTGTGATAGCGGCTAAGGATGTGTTTGCCAGTGACATAGAGAATGCCTGTTTTGCCGAAATTGAGCTCTTCGCCGGTGTCGGGATCTAGTACCATTACATGGACGCCAGCAGGGACTTGACCTACGGAGTCGGGATTGTAAGTGCGGTTGCCGACGGCAGTAGAGATGAGACCTAGGGCTTCGCCTACGCCGTAGCCGTTGCTGATCTTGATGTTTTTGAGGCCGCGAGATTTGAAAAAATCTAGTGCAGCTAGAGAGGCGGATTTTTCTAGGCGTTCGCCGCCAGAAGCGAACATTTTGAGCTCGCTAATATCTGTATCTTCTTTGAGCAAAGGCATTGCTTCGAGAAGCGGCGGGATACCAAAGATGGTATTAGGATTTTTGCCTATATAGTAATCTAGATTGGTGTCATCGATATCTGGAGTGAGGATGACTTCGCCGCCGCCGCAGATAGGGGCGATAGTAGAGACTACTAGCCCATAAGGGCAGTCGAAATGGACGTAGCTCATCCAAGTGTGTAGCTCCTTGTCCCACATTTTGACATCGGAAGCGACTTTGGAATAAATAGCGGAAGCGATTAGTGCTTTATTGGTGAACACCATTGGCTTGGGGCCGGAAGTGGAGCCGGATGTGAAGGAGATAAGGGCTTCTTTGTGGGCCGAGAAGGTATTTGACGGGACGCGGCCGTGGTAATTAGCGGCTATTTTGGTGATGGGCTGGTGGCCTAGCCAAAGGCCGTCTAGGGCGTGGAAGTCTATATCTTCTGATTGATCGTCGTCTGGGCCGGATTTGTCTACGGTGCGACCGTCTAGATTGATAACGTGCTTGACAGACGGAGCGTCGTGCTTGATGGCTTTGATGCGTTTGTCGGAATATTTGTAAGTGATAAGTAATGGAGACTTGAATTCGTCTAGATAATGGAGAAGAGTGTCGCGGGCGGTTTTTTCGTCTAGGAAACTCACGATGGCGCCGATGCGATTGGCGGCTAAGAATATTACTATGCTTTCGTACATGCTGCGGCCGGTGGCCACCGTGATAATGTCGCTGGATTTGATGCCAAGTGCTAGAAATGCTTTGGCGAGAGTTTTGCAGTCTTGCTTGAGATCGCGGCGGGTGAAGTCTAGCTCTTTTTGATTGACAACTACGTCGTCGTTGTGGCCGATACAAGAAAGATTAAATAGCCCATAGATACTCAACGGTGGTACTGATGGGTCATGTTTTTGGTGCTTGATTTTTAGCATAATACTGCCCTCGTTTTTTTAATTATACCATAAATTGCGAAAAATGCTTGACATACGGATAATGATGTAGTAGTATAGTAACCATAAAGGTTATATAAATAAAAAGGAAAACAAAATGTTTAGGTTCGTGCCGTTGGCAATATTGGTTGCCGGAATATTAATATATGTGTGGCGTAGTCGCAGAGCGCATCGTAAATTTGATTAATGAGATAATAGCGTAATTTACAATAAGTATGCTATAATGATGTAAACATAAGCAGAAAGGAAAAATTATGCAACCAAATCAAGAAAATAACATACCAAATAGGCCAGTGGCAGCTAGGAGGCCGGTAAGTGTGCGGCCAGCTAGTGCAGCTGCAGCAAGTGCGCCGGTAGATACTGGACCAACATTTGGTAATGGCGAGTCGGTAGTAGAAGGCAAAGGTGGTAAGAAGACCGGCTGGATATTTGCTATAGTGTTGCTACTACTAATAGCTGCTGGCGGTGTAGGGTTTGGTGTGTGGGCTTATATGGATGGTAATGCACAAAAAGATCAGCTGAATTCACAGATAATTACTTTGCAACAGCAGAATAATGAACTACAAGATGAGCTGACTAATGGTAACAATGGTGCTATTAATATTAGTACTGAGGGGCAGTCGGTGGATACTGCAGATTATATTTATGTGGGGGAGTGGGGGATAAAGATTAAGATACCAGAAAATATAAAGGTTACTTCGTATGAAATACGTGATTTGGAATCTGAAAACTCTGCTGGTACAGCACTTTGTGTAACTGGTGCTACTGATGGGCATGATGGTGCAACTCCTAGTTTCGTTTCTGGCACTCCTGAGAATAAGTTTACTGATGTACTTGAAGTTTGTCTGCAAAAGAATACAAGATCTACAAGTGAAGAAGATGGAGGCTTTCTATATGAAACTATTCCGGTTGGACAGTTTTATATTGTAGGTCCACAAGCTATTATGGGTAATGGTTCTGATTCCGATTGGGAGGTGGAAAGTGCGGATGCTCTAAAATTGATGCTGGAGGACGAGAATAATCGTTCCTCAATCTAGGGTTACTAATAGATAAAAAATCGCAAATTAGCACTCTTGACTGTAGAGTGCTAATTTGCTACAATAGGGGTATTATGCAAGAAGAATTTAGTGAGATAATGAATCGCCTGAGTGAAAATGCAAGATTTGCATTGCAGAAGGCTGATTTTTATAGTAAAAGATACAATAATGGCTATATGGGGACAGAACATTTGTTACTGGGGATAATGAGTATAGATATGTCTACTGGGGCTAAGATGATTCGCGAACAAGGCGCTACGATAGAGGAGGTAGAAAAGGCACTAAATAAGGTAGCGGTAGAGGTGCCTGGTAGCGATATGGCGATGATGTCATTATCTGAAGCAGTGATACTTACCCTTCGGATGGCGCAGAACTATACGCGCGAACAGGGGTTAACAGTGATAGGTACAGAACATGTATTATATGCACTACTTAGCCAGCCGAATTCTAGGGCTAGTTTGATATTGGTAGGATTGAAGGTAGATACTGAGAGCCTACTAGACGAAATAGAAAAGTTAGTAGAAGAACAAACAAAAGATGAAAAACTAAAGGCCGAGAAAGCAAAATATTTGAAAAAATCTCCGCTGAAATTCCTGAGCCGCTATGGTAAAGATTTGACTGAAGAAGCCAAGGAGGGGAAGCTGGATACAGTAATAGGGCGAGAGAACGAAATAGAGAGAGTAATAACGGTACTATCGCGCAGGACTAAGTCTAACCCAGTGCTAATAGGTGAAGCTGGTGTAGGTAAGACGGCGATAGTGGAGGGGCTGGCTACGAGAATAGTCAAAAATGAGGTGCCGGGTAACTTGATAGGTAAGCATATTTACCAGGTGGATTTAAGCTCTGTAGTGGCGGGGACGAAATTCCGCGGGGAATTTGAAGAGCGAATAAAGGGCATAATAGATGAGGCGACGGGTGATGAGTCGGTACTGCTATTTATAGATGAAATACATTTACTAAGTGGTGCTGGGTCTAGTGAAGGAAGTATGGACGCGGCGAATATATTGAAGCCGGCACTAGCGCGGAATTCTATTAATCTAATAGGAGCGACGACGCTAGATGAGTATAGGAAGAGTATAGAAAAAGACAAGGCGCTGAGCCGAAGATTTCAGACTGTGATGGTAGAAGAGCCAAGTGCAGCTGTGACTTTAAGGATACTTAAGGGGATAAAAAAACATTACGAAGATCACCATGGTGTGGTGATTCCAGACGAAATGCTAGAGACGGCTATTACTATGAGCCAGAGATATATTAACGATAGATTTATGCCAGATAAGGTGATAGACGTAATAGATGAAGCAAGTGCCATAGCCAAGGTAGCGGCCGATAAAAAAGGCGGCGGTAAATATAAGAAAATGAAGATAGAAAAAGCTACGCTGGAAAATAAGATTAGCGATGCGGCGGAAAAAGAAGATTATGAAAAAGCCGCCAATCTAAAAACTGAGCTAGCAAAGCTGGAAAAAGAGATCAAAAAGCTAGAAAAAGCTGGCGTGAAGAAAATGGAAAATCCAACACTTACGGAAGAGAATTTGGCTACTGCGGTGTCATTAAAAACTGGCATACCAGTAAGCAAAGTACACGGTAGTGAGATGAAAATGCTGATGAATCTAGAGGACGAGTTGAAGAGATCTATCATAGGGCAAGACGAAGCGGTGGCAGCAGTGGCAAAGGCGATACGACGAGGTAGAAGTGGTATTACTGATACTAGGCGGCCGATAGGATCTTTTCTATTTATGGGGCCAACTGGCGTAGGCAAGACAGAACTGGCGCGTGTGATAGCCAGAGAAGTATTTGGTGGGGAAAATGCATTAGTAAAGATAGATATGAGCGAATTTGGCGAAAAACACAATGTGTCGCGGCTAGTGGGGGCACCGGCTGGATATATAGGCTACGATGATGGTGGCAAGTTGACCGAAGCCGTGCGGCGCAAACCGTATTCAGTGATACTATTTGACGAAATAGAAAAAGCGCATCCAGATGTATTTAATTTGCTACTACAAATACTTGAGGATGGTGTATTGACGGATGGGCAAGGTAGCAAGATAAAATTCAACAATACTATAGTGATACTCACCTCAAACTTAGGGTCGGCAGATATGTATAGAGAGAGCGAACTCGGCTTTACGGCAAAAACCGCAAAGGATAAGAAGGCTCTAGCAGAAGAATATGAAGAGAACAAATCCTATGCAATGAAAGCTTTGAAGAAGGTGATGCGGCCAGAGCTAATTAATAGACTAGATAATATATCGGTATTCCATGCTTTGACTAGGAAAGATGTAGAGAAGATATTTGACAACTTGATAAGCGACCTAAGAAGGAGGCTTGCGACAAAGGGGATAGGGATAAAAATAGATGATAAGGCAAAGAAATACCTGATAGACGAAGGGTATGATCCGAAGAATGGCGCAAGACCATTAAGACGCAAAATAGAAGATGAGGTGGAGTCGCTAATATCAGAACAGATAATATCTGGAGAGCTGAAAAAAGGCGATATACCGACTTTGAAGTATGATAATAAGAAATTAAAATTAGTAAAGGAGTAATATGAAAAATTATTTAGTACCCACAGTGGTAGAAGAAACAAATAAAGGTGAGCGAGCATATGATATATATTCACGGTTGCTCAATGATAGGATTGTGTTTATAGGCGAGGATGTGAATCCGCATACCGCTAATCTGGTAGTAGCGCAGTTACTATATCTTGCGCATGAAGATTCGAAAAAGCCTATCAAGCTATATATTAATTCCCCAGGAGGTAGCGTATATGATGGGTTAGCCATAATAGATACGATGAATTATATTGAGCCAGACGTGGAAACAATAGGCATAGGGTTGCAGGCAAGCATGGGGGCAATGTTGCTGTCATGCGGGGCGAAGGGTAAGAGATATTGCTTGCCGAATTCTCGAATAATGATACACCAGCCGTCATCTGGCACAGAAGGTAAAATTACCGATCAGGAAATAATGCTGAAAGAAGGTATTTTTCTCAAAAAACGTTTGGCAGAAATATTTGCCAAGAATACTGGTAAAGATATAAAACAGGTAGAAAAAGACATGGATCGTGATAACTGGATGAGTGCAGAAGAAGCAAAAGAGTATGGCATAATTGATGAGATTATAAAATAATGCTTTTGTCGCATAATTCACAGTATTTCGGAAGCTACGTAATGTGATAAATAAATACTATCACATCACTTCGCCCCTCCGGCGAAAAGAATCGCCTTACGGCGATTTTTTCTTAATGTTCCGTAATACCAGTGAATTATTTGGCAACGTCTAAAATAGTATATAATATATAATATGAAAATATTATGGACTGATGGCAGTGCCGAGCCAAATCCTGGGCCTGGCGGGTTTGCCGTAATAGAAGTGAAGAGCGATGATGGTATGCCTGTAACATTGGGCAGCGAAGAAGACAGCACTAATATACGGATGGAAGGAAAGGCTTTGATAGCGGCTATATAATATGCTGGTGATGAAGGTTGCGAGATATATACGGACTCGGAGTTTTGGATAAATGTGTTAACAAAATGGGCACCTGCGTGGGAAGTGCGCGGATGGAAGAAAAAAAGTGGGCCAATAAAGAATCTAGATATAGTACAGGAATTATGGAAGCTATATAATAATTACCCAGTAAAGTTGAATTGGGTGAAGGGTCATGTGGGGACAAAATATAATGAAATGGCGGACGAGTGGGCTAACAAGGCGCGGCTGGGTGCAAAATTGCCTTAAATATGATATATATTATATATGAAGCTATCAGAAGAATTAGAGTATCGTGGGTTTTATGCGAAGACCACTATTGATGATATAGCGGAGTTAGATACGCGTGCGTCAAAAAAGTTTTACTGGGGTGCCGATCCGTCGGCGGATTCCTTAACTATTGGCAATCTAGCGGCGTTGATGATGTGTGCTTGTTTTGTGAGGCATGGATATAAACCATATCTACTGGTAGGTGGTGCGACTGGGCAGATCGGTGATCCTAAGGAAAATGATGAGCGTGAGCTAAAGGCTTTGGATGAAATAGAGCACAATAAGGTGTGTATACGGGAACAAATAAAAAGGATAATAAGTGCCCCTGATGTAACAATGGTGGACAATTTAGACTGGTTTCGTGAAATGAAATATTTGGATTTTTTGCGTGAAGTGGGTAAAGTGTTCTCCATGACGCAATTATTGGATAGACAATTTGTGCAGAATAGAATAGGTGAAGGCGGTGGCGGAATAAGCTACGCTGAGTTTTCGTACACTTTGATACAAGGGTATGATTTTTTGCATTTATATCGTGAGCACGGTGTGGATTTGCAGCTGTGCGGAGCAGATCAATATGGAAATACTACGTCTGGAATTCACTTAATAAAGAGGCTGGAAAATGGCGTGGCGGATGTGTGGTCTACACCGCTCGTGATAGACCCGGTGACAGGACGTAAATTTGGCAAGTCGGAAGGTAATGCGGTGTGGCTTGCGGCCACTGATAATGGCTCCGGGAATTATACTCCGATATTTGATTTTTATCAATTTTGGCTAAATCAGACTGATGAAGCCGTAGAGTACCTAATAAAGATATATACTTTGCTTGATAAAGAAGAGATTGAGGGCATTCTTGCTAAGCATCGTGAACATCCAGAGGAGAGGCTGGCTCAGAGGGCTTTGGCTCGTGGTGCTACCGAAGTAGTGCATGGTAAGGAAAACGCTAGAGCGGTAGAAAGTTTGGTTAAGGTGCTGTTTGATAAGAATACTGATTTCACGGAATTTTCCGAGGATGAGCTTCGTGAATTTGCGGATTATTTACCGGTGGCCGAAAAAGGTAAGATGTTGGTGGATATATTAATAGATAACGGACTGGCAGAATCCAAGAAAAAAGCTCGCGAATATATAGGCCAGGGGGCTATTACTGTGAATGGAATAAAAATCAAAGAGGATGTAGAGATTAGTCAAACAGCAATCGTAAAAAAAGGCAAAAATAAATTTGTAATTGTAAAATGAAATATATCGCAATAGTGGGTAGGCAGCCAGAAATATCTATAGCTGAGATTGAGGCTTTGTTTGGCGGGATTAAGAGAATTAATAGCAGGGTAGTAGGGTTTGAGAGCGAGAAATTGCCGGATATTGATAGGCTAGGTGGAAGCTTGAAAATAGGTCAAAAAATAGAAGGGCCGACGGTGGCGTATATGATGGGGTTGCCAGAAGGTAAGATTACTTTGGGTGTGAGTGACTATTCTAAAAATGCTACGCAAAAAACTGCCACCATGGAAGCGTTGAAACTGAAGAAAATTTTGATAAGGCATGGTAGAAGCGTGAGGGTGGTAAGTAATAGAGACGCTGTACTTTCTACTGCAACGACACTGCATAACGGTATGAGTGGTAAAAATGAGAGAAAAGTAGAGCTTTTAAGAGTTAATAATAACGAATGGTACAAAGTAGTGGGAGTGCAGGATATAGATGCCTATAGCAAGCGAGATCAAGCACGGCCAGCTCGGGATGCCAAAGTGGGGATGTTGCCGCCAAAATTAGCCCAAATACTAATAAATCTGTGTGGGAGATTACCTAAGGACGCGGTAGTACTAGATCCTTTTTGTGGCACTGGGGTAGTGCTGCAGGAAGCGATGCTGATGGGACAGAAGGCATACGGCACGGACATCAATGAAAGGATGATAGAATATAGCGAGAGAAATTTGGCGCACTATGGATTTACAGACTACAGGTTGGCTGTAGGTGATGCCACTAGGTACCAGTGGCAGCAACCAATAGATGCAGTAGCATGTGAGGGGTATTTAGGGAAGCCTTTTTCAAGGGCTCCATCTGAGATAGAGATCAAAACGCAAAGAAATGAATGTGGGGCGATATTTATGGGTTTTTTGAAGAATTTGAGTGGTCAGATACAATCTGGCACGCCTGTAACGGTGGCGATGCCGGCGTGGCTGGGGCATGATGGTTGGTACGAAAGGCTTTTTTTGCCTAAAACGATTGACGAAATAGATAATATGGGGTATAATGTAAGTAATAAGTCGCGTGAGGGGCTACTTTACTATCGTGAAGGGCAGGCCGTGGCGCGAGATATAATAATATTAAGGAAAAAATAGATGTCACATGTAAAAGCAGGCGGTACCGCCAAAAATGTCCATAATAATGCTGGCCAGAGATTAGGCGTGAAGCGTTTTGGTGGACAGAAAGTCAAAAACGGTGAAGTTTTAGTACGTCAGACTGGTGCTACAAAGATTGCTGGCCCTGGTACGTATATGTCGCGAAATTTCACTATCCATGCAGCGAAAGATGGTGTAGTAACTTTCGTGAAGACAAAGAAAACGCATTTTTCGGGAAAGAGTTTGCCTAGAGTACGAGTGGAAGTGCGCTAGTGATTTTCTATTAAAACCCGCTATCTCAGCATTTTTTCGCTTTCGCTCGTCCAATAGACGCACTTCAAGCGAAGAAAATACTAATCTAGCGGGTTTTTCTTAGGAAATTACAGAAAGTAAATATTAAAGTCCGCTATCTCAGCATTTTTCCGGCGTTGTTGCATAAATCATACGATGCCTGGTTACACCTCTATTCTTGGGACACACAACTTCGTGCGCCCTTGGCGAACGAGGGCCGCTGCCAAAGCCTATGGTCCCAATAATAGAGACTGCGACCAGTCTTCAGGCTAATTATGCAGCAATGCCCATTTTTCCGCTTTCTCCTGTCTATGGATTAAAGCGGAGGCTTGCCAAAATGGCCCCCGAAAAGGGGCTATTTTGTGTTATAATCTTGTTATGGCTAAGAAAAAAAAGAAGTTTTCTTTTCGGGCGGTGCTATCGGTATTGACGGTGGTATTGGTTGGGTATGTAATATATCAAAATTGGCCAGATATATTGGATACAATAAGGCATTTGGAGGAGGCTAATGTTTTTGTGCTGCTGATTCTCGTACCGGAGCAGTTGTTTATGTATTATGCGTGTGGGCAAATATTTTTCTCGTATTTACGTAATCGTCGTAGTGTACAAAGGTTTTCCAATAAAGATATTTTGCTAATATCTACTGAGCTTAATTTCGTAAATCATGCTATACCGGCTGGAGGAATAGGCGGGTTAGCTTATTTGACTTATAGGCTATTGCCATATAATGTGTCGGCCGGACAGGCGAGTTTTTTATATGTATTTAGATACGCTGTGACTACGGTGATTAATTACGTGCAGGCTTTGGTGGCGATATTGATATTATTGGCTTTGGGATCTATCCCAGATGAGGCAAAATGGATAATACCGGTATCATTGCTGATGAATATGGGCGTGCTTTTGTTTTTGTGGTTTGTAGTGTATGTGGCTAGTAGTAAAAAGCGTATAGAGTTTTTCTCGAGAACTATAGCAAGGATAATGAATGCTGTGGTAAAAACACTTAGCTTTGGGCATAAAAAGCAGCTAATGCAATACGACAAAATTAGTAAATATTTTGCCGATATTCATGAAAGCGCAAAAATAGCAAAGGAGAATAAGCGGTACCTCAAGAAACCTACTTTATGGGGTATAATATATAGTTTTTGCGAAATATCGACGTACTGGATAGTGGCGATATCTTTGGGCAGACCAGAGTTGTTACCGTTTATCATGGTGGGGGAAGCAATAGGGTCGGTATTTGACGGGATAGTACCTTATGGACTATATGAGCTGGGTATGGCTGGAATAATGATATCACTTGGCGTAGATTTTCCTACGGCAACGATAGTAACAGTGATGACAAGGGTGGCTACATTGCTATTTACTGTGGTTTCGGGGGCAGTGCCGTATTATAAGGCGATTCAGAGAAAGAACAATGGAAGCTAATATACAATTTACTCCAACAGAATTTCTTGCGGTGGTCAACCAGACTTTGGAATATGCTTATTCTCAGGTGTCGTTGATAGGAGAGGTATCGAGCTTTAAGATAAATCAGGGCAAATGGGTGTTTTTTGATATCAAAGATGGGGAGTCTAATGTGGCTTGTTTTATGACGTTGTATCAGCTGAGAGTTCCGCTTGAAGATGGAATGAAGGTGGTTGTGCGTGGCACGCCTAAGGTAACAAAATGGGGGAGATTTTCTTTTACTGTAAATAATATAATTCCAGCAGGGGCAGGTAGTATAAAAAAGGCCTATGAACTTATGAAGAAGAAATTGGCTGATGAGGGGTTGTTTGACGCATCGAAGAAACGTGAATTGCCGAAAAATTTATTTAAGGTAGGAGTAATATCTAGTACGGCTGCAGCGGGATATGCTGATTTTATAAAAATA
>JAFOJM010000059.1 GCA_017420185.1 Candidatus Saccharimonadota bacterium
ATAGCACGGGCGACAGATTATATCGAGGCAGACGAGCGCGCCGTGGATGAGATGACGGCACGTGGCTACACCTACGAGACTACCGATGGTGTGTATTTTGATACGTCTAAATTTGATGGTTATGCTGAGTTTGCACGGCTAGATTTGGCTGGGCTTCAAGCCGGAGCACGAGTAGGCTTCAATACCGAAAAACGCAATGTGTCGGATTTTGCAGTGTGGAAGTTTATCCAGCCGGGAGAACACCACGCGATGCGATGGGAATACTTGGGTCGGCCCGGATATCCTGGCTGGCACTTGGAGTGCTCCACTATCATACACGAAACACTCGGCGAGCCGATAGATATACATACCGGCGGGATGGACCATATACCCGTGCACCATACTAATGAAATAGCGCAAACTTACGCTATGACAGGCAAAGAGCTGGCTAGATACTGGCTGCACTGTGATTTTATTACCGTGGATGGTCAAAAAATCTCTAAGTCTCTAGGCAATACTTACACACTGGAAGACTTGGCCGAGCGAGGCTTTTCGGCAATGGACTACAAAATGTGGCTACTCTCGGGACATTATCAGGGCACAAGGAATTTTACATTTGATAGTTTGCTGGCCGCTAAGAATCGCCGGCAAAACTGGCGAGCCAGGATAGCAATGTGCTACCAAGATAAAGAGAACCGGCAAAATTCTGACACAGAAATGCATTCCTCGGAGATTCTTGCCGCTATAAATAATAATCTCAACTCGGCAGAGGCTTGTGCCATCATAGACAACACCGAGCTAAGCCTAGCTGATTGGCACAAAATAGATAAGCTATTTGGACTAAAACTTATAGCTGACACCCCTGATATTTCGGAAGAACAATACGCGCTCATTAAAGAACGCGACGATGCGCGCGTAGCAAAAGACTACGCCAAGTCGGATGAAATTCGCGACAGTCTGCTAGCACAGGGAATAGCCGTGAAAGACACACCAGACGGCGGCATATGGGAATACTGCTAAATTTATAAAGTTTTGCTATAGTAGCGGGAAAGAAATGCTGTCTTAAAATCAGCAAAAGTGCCGTCAGAAATAACAGCGCGGATTTTGTCTACCACCGAAACCACAAAATGTTCATTGTGAATACTGGCGAGAACTTTGGCGGTAATTTCGTCGGTCTTGAAGAGGTGGTGTAGGTAGGCCCTCGTATAAGTTTTGCAGCATTCGCAGTTGCATTCTGGCATTAGAGGGGTAAAATCGTGCGTGTATTTAGCATTTTTGATATTGATGCGACCATCAAGAGTATACAAGGAGCCGTTGCGCGCCATACGAGTAGGGCCGACGCAGTCAAAAGTATCACAGCCGTACTCTGCACCTACAAATAAATCTATGGGCTCCTGCCCCATACCGAGCAGATGACGAGGCTTATCTTCCGGCAAAATACTATTTACAGTTTGCAACATTTCAGCCATACCGTCGGCAGTAAATACGCCGCCGATACCAAAACCATCTGGGTTTTTGGATGCACAGTATCGGGCGGATTCTGCGCGAAGATCATTAAAGGTGCCTCCCTGGACTATGGCATATAAATACTGCTCTAAATCGGCGGGGCCTGACCTCGCAGTCTTACTCTTCGTCCTAGGCGTACACCTGCGCGTGGCGGTGGCCTCCCCAGCGAGTCCACCCGCTCGCGTGATATTTTCTCTAAGTCGTTGATGCTCCACTATGCAACGATCTAGCCAGGCATGGGTACGCTGCATAGCTAGTTTCATATCTTCGTAATTGTCGGACTTAGCAAGATGGTCGAAAGCCATATGAATATCTGCCCCGATAGCCCACTGGGCTTGCATACTAGATTCCGGCGTCATTTCAAGGCTTGCCCCGTCAATATGGGACTTGAATTTCACGCCTTTTTCAGTAATTTTAACATTTGGCAAGGAGAAAATCTGAAATCCGCCCGAGTCGGTGAAAGTGGGGCCATGCCAGCTGCAGAATTCCGCCAAGCCGCCAGCCTCACGAATCAAATCTGCACCAGGACGAAGCGCTAGGTGGTATGTATTAGCCAAGATAGCTTGGCTACCCAGCGCACGCATTTGTTCCATAGTGAGAGCCTTGACCGCAGCACGAGTAGCGGCACCAACAAAAGCCGGCGTCTCAATGTCGCCGTGAGGTGTGTGGATAATGCCGGCACGAGCCAATCCCATACGAGACTGAATGTCAAAAGTTAGCATATGAACATTGAATCCCCATAGCTTAGAAAATCATATTTCTTGTCGATGGCATGTTGATAGGCCGCCTTAAGATGATCCCAGCCGGCGAAGGCACTTGCCAGCATTAGTACGGTTGACTTGGGAGCGTGAAAATTAGTAAGTAAAGCATCTATGATCTGGAAATTAAACCCAGGATAGATGAATATATCATCTTCGCCAGTGGTCTGACCAGTCTTGCCATAATATTCCAACGTGCGAGCCACGGTAGTACCAAGTGCCACCACGCGGTGACCGGTGGATTTGGCGGTGTTGATAGCTTCCAAGGTGTCTTCTGGAATACAAAACCACTCCGAGTGCATCTGGTGATCTTCTATCTTGTCGGAGCGAATAGGCAAAAAGGTACCTAAGCCCACGTGCAAAGTGAGGTATTTAATAATGACGCCCTTGACACGTAGCTTTTCAAGTAGGTCTTCGGTCATATTGAGGCTAGCCGTAGGGGCAGCAGCGGAACCCATTTGGCTGGCCCACACAGTCTGGTACCTTTGTTTGTCTGTATCTTCGGCATCGCGGTGAAGATATGGCGGTAGCGGCACGGTGCCGTATGTTTCGGCCAAGTCTGCCAGAGGAATAGCTGACTCTACTTCTGCGATGCCATTGCCAAGGATTTTTGTGACTGTGATTTTTTTGTCGGAATTATTGATGGTAAGAATATTACCATCGTGCAGCTTACCGCGATACATCACGCGTTGGGGCTCTAGGCCGTGCTTTTCCAATACGACTAGTTCACGCGGGCGGCCATCCGGGAGGCTACAAAATAAGCGTGACTGCATTACGCGGGTATCGTTTAGGATTAAAACATCGCCAGGGTGCAAAAAAATATCTAGGTCACGATAGTAGCTGTCTTGAATCTCGCCGGTAGCGCGAGAGAGCACCAGCAAACGCGTAGAGCCGCGCTCTGCAGGTGGGTATTTGGCGATACGCTCATCTGGCAAGTCATAATTATAGTCGGAAACTAACATTTGTACATATTATACCATATTTTTATCGTTCCTCAAAACTAGGAATTTGTTGCACTTAACGGCTTAATCTAGCGGGAATCATGTGGGTATTGTTGCATAATTCACCGTATTTAGGGATGTCATAATTTGCGGGTCTTGACACTCATGCCCTCTCGGGACGCTCGCCCTAACCTGTGGTCCTCAGGATAGAGGTTGCGACAAGTTTTTCGACGAATTATACAGTAAAACATGGGCAAAATACTTGACTTTTTACGCCAAATGTGATACAATAAAGGTATAGCCTGGTTTGTGGCCTAGGTGTAGGGGTGCTCGCGTACACCCCATATACAGCGACACGATCGGAGTACTTTAAGGAGCGTGACTATACTGTGAAAAATAAAAATATTATCATTGCCAATATGGTGATATGTTTAATCCTTGCTATGGAGCTGGCGATGTTGGTCTCCGGCGTAGGTGTTACCGCGGCGATAGTTGCTACTATTGTAGCTGCCGCTTCATTGGCACTGTTTATCTGGCAGCGCAGTGGAGAATATGCCACTGCAGCAATAGCAAATGTAGGCTACGCCATAGCTATCGGCACTGGCGTAGTTATTTCTAGTATAGGTTTTGATTACGTATCAGTATGGTTTGGTATCATTGTAGGTATCGTAACTATTTTAACGCAAGTGGGTCTATCCCTAGCTTATAGCGAAGGTAGAATTTGACTTTTCGTCCGGCATACGCGAGCCGGACTTTTTCTTGCTTTAGATTTTTGCGGTACTGCAAGACGACATATCGCGCTCAATCTGCTTTTTGTAACGATCTTCTTCACTAAATATGCAGCCGCAATATTTTTGCATATACATACCTAGCTCGCGGGCTTTGGCCTGACCATCACGGAAACCTACGCGAAAATCGCGATAAAGAAACTCTACACCAGAAATAGCCGAAAGTTCTTCGCAAACGCGCTTTAGTTCATCATGTTTTTGGTAAGGTGATACTAATAATGTGGTAGTAAATGCACTGTACCCATGCTGGGCTGCGTAGCGTACTGTCTGGGTGAGGCGTTTTTTATAACAATAATTCACACAGCGACCAGGAATATCGCTTACGACGTTTTTGCAAAATTCATCCAGGCCGTAGTCTTCGATGAAAATATTTTCGATATTTATCTGTTTGCAATAATCTTTGAGACAGTCACGCCGAGATTTGTATTCTATATAAGGATGGATATTAGGATTGTACCAAAAAACCGTAGGCTCAATACCTTCCGATCGTAGACTATCTATACAGTATACGCTGCAAGGGGCGCAGCATGTGTGCATCAATACTTTTTTCATCAAACTCGCAAAAATTATATTACATTATTATAACATTTATGTTACAATAAATCTATAAAGGAGGCGTATGGCAAAGAAAATTGAAACAGATTTGAGGACTTTTATCAAATTTTGGCTGGTGCCACTGGGCATACTGGCCATAGTCTTTTTGATAGAAAAAGCTATCACGGGGCTAATAATTATAGGCGCATCTATATTCTTGGCGCTAGCTTTGAAGCCTTTGGTGCACAAAGTTAACAATTTCTTTACCAAACATTTCGGCAAGAACAAGAAACATCAAAAATTATCAGCAGTTTTTGCATATCTGATAGTAGTACTGGTTGCTGGAGCAATAATAGCTATCGTGGGGCCAGTAGTGATAAACGAGACGGCTAAGTTCGTCCAAAATTTCCCTAGGACTTTTGAAAATACTTTTGGTGGCTGGGATGGTATCAATAATTTTGGCAGAAATATCGGCATTGGTAATCTTAAAGAGGAAATAGGGAATGCACTGTCGGGACTATCCAACAACTTACTGGGTATACTAGGCAACAACTTACTATCTAGCGTAAGCGGGGCAGCGGATATTATCATGAAAGTGGTGCTAGTGCTAGTGCTAACATTACTATTTTTGCTAGAAGGTCCTGGTATAGTGAATGCTTTTTGGAAAGGCGTAGATGGTAAGGACGACGACGGCAAATCCGTGCCTGTGGCTAGGCGAATAGTAGGCAAGATGGCAGACGTGGTATCTATATATATGTCACGACAGGTGGTGGTGGCCATTATCGATGGCTGTGCTGCAGCGGTAATAGTATTTGTATTGTCTTGGATATTTGGATTCTCACAGTCTTTGGCTTTACCGATGGGGATGGTTACAATGACATTTTACCTAATACCGATGTTTGGGCAGTTTATTGGTGGGGCATTGGTTACGACGATATTATTATTTTCCAACCCAGTGGCAGGGCTAGTGTTTGCTGTTGTATATATAATATATGCACAGATAGAAAATAACGTCATCTCACCAAAAATTCAAGGCGATGCGCTAAACCTAAAGCCGTTAGTAATACTTTGTGCGGTGACAATAGGCGTGTATATGTTTGGACTGCTGGGAGCTATTGTGGCCATACCGATAGCTGGCTGCATACGTGTGCTGGTAGAAGAATACCCTAATATCAAAGCACTCAGAGGCTAATATGGCTGAAAGCCAGCCCACTAAAGAGCAGCAAAAAAAGCTGCAGAAGAAATTTTTCCGCCGGCCACTTTTGATAGTGCTATTTATCCTAATAAATGTAGTAGTAATAACAGTAACTGCCACATCGGAGTTTGGCAACTCGGCCAACGCAGCAGAGTTGTCAGAGGTGAAGATTAACTGGTGGCTACTGATACCGGCTGCATTGTGCTTTGCAGTGGCATTGATGCTAGAAATCGGCAAGTATACTTTGATGATGAAGGAACTGTCTCGAGACAAGAAAGAGTTTGATATCAAACATGCGCGCAAGATAGCACGACGTACAGTAATACTAGGCAAATATTATGATAATATCACACCTGCAGCCGTAGGCGGACAGCCGTTTCAGATATATTATATGCATAAAAACGGTAATCTCCCGAGCGGGCTGGCCACCACTATACCTATTATAGGAATGATATCTGGACAAATTGGCTTTATCGCTATAGCGGTGTTGTGTTTTTTGTTTGGTAGCCTTAGTATAGATAACGCAGCACTGATAGCCACGGCATGTTTTGGCTTGATATTTTACTCTTTTTGGCCAATTGTGGTGATGCTGGCAACATTTTTACCAAAGGCTATGGCGGAATTCATCAAGGCGGGAGTAAAATTACTAGCCAAAATGCACATAGTAAAAGATCGCGAAAAAGCCATCCAAAAGACAGAATATGAAGTAAATGAGTACGCTGAGTCTGTGAAATTAATATTAAAAACAAAAGGACTTTTTGCTAAGACTATAGCAATGTCGGTGGGATTTAATATCCTGGTAGCCATGATACCGTTTTTCGTATTGACAGCATTTGGTGGTGAGGTGGATTTTTTGCCATGTTTCGTAACAACGGTAGCTATCACTAGTGCGGTGTATTTCGTGCCAACGCCAGGGAATTCCGGTGCAGCCGAAGGGACATTTTACGTGGTATTTTCTGCATTGTCTGAAGGGTATGTATTTTGGGCGATGCTAGTGTGGAGATTTTTCTCGTATTATATTTATATAATAATGGGGCCTTTGACATACTATAAGATACATTTAGAAAATCGTAAAATAAGGAAGCAAAATGAGAAAATCACAGAAAAATCCCAAAAAGCCTAGTGCACTACGTATCACTATTATAGTATTATGCGGAGTAGTGGTA